>DASYYE010000258.1:0-16434 GCA_035946955.1 Streptosporangiaceae bacterium
ACGGGTCCAGGCCCACCTGCTCTGCGGCCTCGCGACGGCACTTCGCTGCCAGGCCATCCTGCTCCCGGTCAGGTCGGGGTCACGGATCCACCTGTTCGGCTTCGAGTCTGATATCGAGCGCGCCGAGGTGCTGTACACCTCGGTACTGGTGCAGATGTGGCAGGGGCTGGCAGCCACCCAGGTGCCGGTGCTGAACCAGAACCCCCGGGCCTGGCGGCGCAGCTGGCTGCTGGGTTTCGCGGCCGGGGTGGTGTCGCGCGTCCGCGAGGCAGAGGAAGCGGCGGCGCGCTCCGCCGACGTGCCTGTCACCACCGGCGGCCGCTGCGCCGCACTGGTGCTCGCTGACCGCAGGCAGACGGTCCGGCGTGCAGTCCAGCACGCCTACCCCGTCACCCGCACCGCCCGGGTCACCTACACCGGGAACGGCTACGGGTCCGGCTACAGCAAGGGACAGCAGGCGGACATCGGCACCACCCGCCTGGGCGGGTGGGCCGGGCGGGCACTGACCGGCACGCGCTGAGCGCAAGAACCCGCCGCTGTGCCACCCGCCCTGACGGCGAGGCCCGGCCGTCAGTGGCGCCGGCGGTCAGGAGTCGCGGCGGATCAGCGCGATGAAGACCGCGTCGGTGCCGTGGCGATGCGGCCAGAACTGGGCGTAGCGGCCATCAGGCCCCGGGCACCTCAGCCCAGGGACCTCACGGAGCACGTCAGGCGCGTCCAGCACGGTCACGTCACGGCGCGCGCCGGTGACGTCGCCCACGACCTCGCGGGTCTCACTGACATGCGGTGAGCAGGTGACATAGGCCACGACCCCGCCGGGCCGGGCGGCGTCGATCGCATTGGCCAGCAGGCGGCGCTGCAGGCCGCCGAGAGCTGCGATGTCTGCGGGTGACTTGCGCCACCGGGCTTCCGGCCGCCGCCGCAGCGCGCCCAGGCCCGAACACGGGACGTCCGCGAGCACCCGGTCGAACGAGCCGGGCCGCCACACGGGCGCGGTGCCATCGCCCACCACGGCCCCAGCCGCCCCGGTGCTGGCGACCGCTGCCCGCACGAGCTGGGCCCGGTGCGTGCGCACATCAGCGGCAAGCAGCCGGGCGCCGCTGCCGGCCGCGAGCCAGGCCAGCAGGTGGGCCTTGCCGCCGGGCCCGGCACACATATCGAGCCACCGCCGGTCCGGCGTTCCTGCCTGAACCCGCGTCAGCGCCACCACCGCGAGCTGGCTGGCTTCGTCCTGCACGCGTGCATCGCCGTGGCGGACCGCTGGCAGGCTCGCCGGATCCCCGCCTTCCAGGTACAGGCCGAACGGGGACCACTGGGCAGCGACTATGCCCTCAGCGCCGGGCCGCGCGAGGACGGTGCTGCCCGGGGCGGCGCACAGCGTGACCCCGGGCGGAGTGGAGTCGGCCGCGAGCAGCCGCTCGGTCTCGGGGTAGCCGCTGGTGACGTCCTCACCGAGGGCTTCGCTGAAGGCCGCGACAACCCAGCGGGGGTGGCTGTAGCGGACCGAGAGGTGCCCGACCGGGTCGCTGCCACGGTCCGGGGCCGTCTGGGCCACCCAGTCCTCCAGGCCCTGGCTGGCAACCCGGCGCAGTACCGCGTTGACAAAGCCAGCGGCCCCGCTCCCCCCAGTCTGCCTGGCCAGGTCCACCGAGGTGTTCACTGCCGCGTGCGCGCCGACCCTGGTCGCGAGCAACTGGTGCGTGCCCATCCGGAGCACGTCCAGGATGGGAGGGGCGATCCGGTCCAGTGGCCGGTCGCTACAGGTGGCCAGCACCGCGTCATAAGTCCCCTGGCCGCGCAGCGTCCCGTAGGTCAGTTCGGTCGCGAAGGCCGCGTCTCTGCCGGTGAAGTGCCGTTCCCGCAGCACCGGCGGAAGCAGGAGGTTGGCATAGGCGTCCCGGTCAGTGACCGCGCGCAGCACGTCAAAGGCGGCCCGGCGGACCGGGTCGGTCCTGACAGGCCGTGGACCAGCCCGCGCGCGGCTGGGCCTGTCTTGGGAGCGGCTGGGCCTGCCCCGGGGTTCGCCTGGCATGTCAGCTGAACACGAGTCCCGCAGGCCCAGGTTCCCCGAGGCCGGCGTGCAGGCCGCGTGCCCACTCCGGGCCGGTCATCCGCCGCTTGCCGCCCTGCTGGACATCCCCCAGCTCGACGGCATGGGTGGCCGTGCCCACCAGTACGCCCGCGCGGGTGACCCGCACGTGCCCGGCAGCCAGTGGCCCAGTGTCCGCGGTCGCCTCCGGGCCGCACACCCTGACCGGCCAGACCTTGAGCCGGACGTCGGAGAGCATGGTCCACGCGCCCGGCGCCGGGGTGCATGCCCGGACCTGACGGTCAATGGCCAGCGCGGGTGCGTCCCAGCGCACCCGGCCGTCCTCTGGTGTCAGCTTGGGCGCGTAGCTCACACCATCGACGGGCTGGGGCCGTGGCTGCAACTGCCCGGACTCGATGCCGTCCAGGGTCTCGCGCAGCAGTTCAGCACCGGACACGGCGATCCTGGCCAGCAGGTCACCAGCGGTGTCATCGCCGTGGACCGGCTCGGTCACGGTCCCGTAGACCGGCCCGGCGTCCAGCTCAGCCACGAGGCTGAACGTGGTGGCCCCGGTGATGTCGTCCCCATGGCCGATGGCATGGGGCACCGGGGCGGCGCCGCGCCACGCCGGGAGCAGCGAGAAGTGGAGGTTGACCCAGCCGTGGCGGGGGACGTCGATGACCGCCTGCGGGATCAGTGCCCCGTAGGCGGTGATGGGGCAGCAGTCTGGTTCGAGCGAGCGCAGGGTGTCGAGGAACTCGGGCGTCTTGACAGAGGCCGGCCGCAGGACCGGCACGCCCGCCTCGGCCGCGCGGCGGGCGACCGGGCTCGGGTGCAGTTGCTGGCCCCGGCCGCTGCGCGCATCAGGGCGGGTGATGACCGCGGCCACTTCGTGCCGCGACTTGAGCAGCGCGTCCAGGGACGGCACCGCCGTGGATGGGGTGCCCGCGAAGACCAGGCGCACCTCTACAGCGCCTTGCCCCGCATGGGGTGGGGTGAGGCCTTGACCGTTGGGACGGGCTCCCCCCACCACTCGGCCCGCCGGATCTCCCGCATCGCGAGCTTGCGCTGCTCGGGGTCGAGCCGGTCGATGAACAGGATCCCGTCCAGGTGGTCGGTCTCGTGCTGGACACACCGTGCCAGCTCGGCTGTGCCCTCCACCGTGACAGGGTCCCCGTGCATGTTGAACCCTTTGGCCACGACGCCGTAGGCGCGCGGGGTCGGGAAGACGAGCCCAGGGACGGACAGGCAGCCCTCGTCGTCGGTCTCCTCTTCCTCGGAGAGGCTCAGGCCAGGGTTGATGAGGTGCCCGAGTTCGCCGTCCACGTGGTAGGTGAACACCCGCAGGCTCACACCGATCTGCGGCGCGGCCAGGCCGACCCCGGGAGCGTCCAGCATCGTCTCGGTGAGGTCCTTGACCAGTCTGCGCAGTTCAGCGTCGAAGTC
Organism: Streptosporangiaceae bacterium; assembly: GCA_035946955.1. Lineage (GTDB taxonomy): Bacteria > Actinomycetota > Actinomycetes > Streptosporangiales > Streptosporangiaceae > DASYYE01. The sequence continues at coordinate 3,476 of DASYYE010000258.1, forward strand.
CTTGACCGGGTCTGCGGACGTGCGCAGCACCGGGTCACCGAACAGCCGGATCGGTTTGACGCTGATGGTGCACCGTCCCTTCTGCCGGGCGGCGCCCGGCACAACCAACCCTCAGTCTAAGGACTTGCGAGGGCCAGTACGCCGCCTGCGGGACGCGGCGGCCAGGGAACGGGCCTTGAAAGACGCCTTCCGTGCCGCTCTGGCCACCGCGGGGTCGGGGTGGTGGTTGCTCAGCGCGGTCAGCAGGTCGGTCACGGCCGGGTGGTCAACCCGCCAGAGGGTCGCCACGAGGTCGGCCTGCGCCTCACCAGGGAGGTCGGGAAGGAGTTCGACGACCACGTCTTTGGGGTCGGCCTCTTCCAGCAGCCCGGCGCCGAGGTCGACCAGCAGCCAGGCCCTGTCCTCCGGCTGGAGGTCAGCCTCCTCGCCGTGCTCACGCAGCCAGACCGCGGCGTGGGCACCTACCTCCGGGTCACCCAGGGCCTCGCGTGCCACCGGCACCGCGTCGGGCCCCACCCTGTCCAGTACCGCGAAGGCCGCGCCACGCAGGCCCGGCGTGCCATTGCGCGCAGCGGCGACCAGCTCACGCGCCGCCTGCCCGGGGGCCCGCGCGGCCAGCCAGGACGCTATCTCGGCTTCGCCGTCCTCGACATCGCACCCGGCCAGGGTGGTCAGCAGCGCGGCCGCGTCGCCACGGGCACCGGTGCCCAGTACCGGCACATGCCAGCCCTGCTCACGCAGGTGACGGTGGATACCCCACACACCCAGCGGGGACAGGGCCACGGTCAGCCCGCCTTCGGAGTCGTCGGTACCGAGCTCCACCACGCCAAGGTCGGCGAGTTCCTCCAGTGCCGCGGACAGGTCCGCCGCGGCCTGGCCGTTGCCCGCTGCCCCGGCCGAGGGCTCTCCCGGGGCCGAGGACGGGGCCGCGCTGGCCGCGGTCATGTAGGCGTCGAAGAGAGCTTCCATCTTCACTGGCTCGCTGACGGTGTAGAGCGCGGTGGCCAGCCCGTCCAGGTCTTCCGCTGCCAGCAGCAGCCGGAGCGCGTCGTCCCACACCGCGAGGATGTCGTCGGTGGTGCCGGAGGTGAGCACGTCGATCCGCCCACCTGGGAGCGCCGTTGCCTCGGCCATGCTCACCATGCCCGTCTTGGCAGCCACCCGCCAGGCAGATCCGAGCTCAGCCAGTGTCAGCTCCAGGTCTGATGCGGCGGCCGCCGCATCGCCGGGGTGCAGGCATCCGTCTTCCGTGACGCCACGCCTGGGCACGGCCCACCGTGCCACGTCCGTGGCGGTCCGCAGCATCGGCGAGACCCGTGCCGCGGCCGCCAGCTCATCCCGTGGCGCGAGCCGTACCGGGGCCAGCCGTGGCAGCGCGCTCCCACTGGCTGTGTCTCCCGTGTCCCCATCTGACGTCGCACCCAGGGCAGCGCCCGCCGTCTCGCCCTTGGCCGTTCCCGGAGGCCGCGCGGGGACACCGCGCCGGGAGCCCTGTTTCCGCCGTGAGGTGACCACTCCAGCACCCTACGACGTCCTCCGGGGAGTCAGACCGGTGCCGCAGGGTCAATCTGGACCCGGACCTGCCCACCTGCCTTCCGGGCGCTGCGTACTCCCTGTGCGGTTCGCAGCGCCGTGGCCAGCACTGCCGCCTGTGCCCGCGGGATCCTGACGAGGGCACGCACCTGCTGCTGCGCCCCATCCGCACCAGGCGCAGCACTGTCGCCAACCATGTCAACAGGACCGAGCACCTCCGCGGGCTGCGGCAGTACCAGTGCGCCGAGGAGGTCCTCGACCGCCTCGGGTGGCCCCGTCAGCGAGGCCATCCGCACGGCGGGCGGGAACCCGAGGGCGCTACGTTCGGCCAGTTCCCGTTCGGCATGCGTCACCGGGTCCCAGCGGATGAACGCCTGCACTGTCGGCAGGCTGGCTTCCGCCACCACCGTCACCCTGCCGCCCTGGCTCCCCGGCACCACCAGCGCGGCCGCGTTCATCCAGCGGCGCAGCGCCTCCTGGGCCGCGTCCAGCCCAGGGCGGCCGAGCAGTGCCCAGCCGTCCAGCAGGACAGCAGCGGTGTAGCCATTGGCAACACCGGGCTCGGCACCGGGGGTGGCCACCACCACCGCTGGCTCGGGTGGCACTGACGTGAGGACGTCCGTGCCGCCCGAGGTCAGCACCTTGGCCCCGGGGAAGGCGCGGGCCAGTTCCTCAGCGGTCCGCCGTGCCCCGGCCACGACTGCGCGCATCCGGGATCCCCCGCAGCCGGGACACTGCCACTGCCCGGCCAGGTGACCGCACCACCGGCAGCGGGCGGGGGCGTCACGTGCCTCGACAGCCAGTGGCCCGCCACAGTCCGGGCAGCTGGCGCGGCTGCCACATCCCACGCACGCCACGGCACCGAGGTACCCGCGCCTGGGCACCTGCACGAGGACAGGCCCACGGGTGAGCCCCTCCCGCGCGGTCCGCAGCGCGAGGCTGGGGACCCGCGCTGACCGGGCAGCCGCGTCCCTGGCCAGCTCGCTGTCGTCGCCGGTGGCCTGCACCAGGGGCGCGTGGCGGCGCACCGTGGCACGGTCAGCGGTGACCGCCGCGGCCCACCCGCTCGCCACCAGGCTCGTTGCCTCGGCCGTCCGGGCGAACCCGCCGATCAGCGCTGCGGCACGTGCCCGGTGCGCGCGCAGTGCCAGCACCTCCCTCGCATGGGGGTAGGGCGCCCGTGGCTCGGCATGCAGGTCGTCCCCGTCGTCCCAGACCACGACCAGGCCGAGGTCCTGGACGGGCGCGAACATGGCGGCCCGTGTCCCGGCCACGACGCGCACGGCGCCACGGCGGACCTCGAGCCAGCGCCGGTACCGCTCGGCCGGCCCCAGTCCCGCCGCCAGGCAGGTGTGGTGGCCGGGCCCCAGGGTGCGGGCCAGTGCCGTGTCTATGAGGGCGAGGTCTCGGGCGTCGGGGACGACCACCAGCGAGCCCCGGCCCGCTGCGGCAGCGGTCGCGGCGGCGCGTGCTATCTCCTCAGGCCAGCCGGTGCCGGGCAGGGCGGTCCATACCGCCCGTGGCGCCCGGCCCTGCGTGAGTGCGGTCAGGAAGGCCGGGCCCGCGCCGTAGCGGGCCCATCCTCCGGGGCCGGGCCTGCCCGGCCGCGGAGGCGGCGGCGCGCTGGGGGCCGCGGACTGTTCCACGCCTGCGTGCCGTGGGGGGACAGCCAGCCGGAGGACGTCGGCGAGGGTGCCGGCGTACCGGTCGGCGACCTCCCGGGCCAGGGCCGCGACCTCTGGGCTCAGCACGGGTTCGGGTGAGACCACCCGCTCCAGGAAGGCCAGCCGGCCGGAGTGGTCGCTGGTCGCCACCCGGTCCAGGATGAAACCGCCGGTGAGCTGGCCAGCGAACCGGACCCGGACACGGCAGCCCGCCACGGCCCGCTCGGCCAGCGACTCCGGGACCAGGTAGTCGAACGGCCGGTCCAGGTGCGCGAGCGGCATGTCCACCGCGACACGGGCCACTGGCAGGTCGGCAGCGGCCGTGCGGACACGGGCGGCGGGCCGGCGCCTGGCGCTGACAGCCCCCCCGGAGCCCGCCGTCGTTGCCATGCTCCCGTCCTACCAGACGGCCACGCCAGAGTCGCCGACGCGGCACCGGGCCAGCCCAGCCAGGTGCCGCGCGGGACAACCGATGTCCCGATACGGACAAATCGCCCACACTCGATGCCTAAATGATCACCGCGACCATGATCGATGTACCGTCACAGACAAAAGATTCTCCATTTCGCCACATCCATCGTCCGCGCCGAACCCGCATCTCTTGCTCAGCGGCACCCAGAGATACGACCTGTCAAGGGGCAACTACCCAGAGCGACGACTCGTGCCTGATGCATAGCGGGCCGCCATCCACGATGGACCTGCTTGCACAATCTCCCCCGCAGGCGCTGCTCTCCCGCGAGTCGAGCATTGGCTCATACCTGCAGGGTGCCGCAGTCGGAGTCGGCACGGGCCGCGTCGCGGTTGAGGGCGCCCAGCATGCTCCCTGAGACGACGGTGCCTGACCGGATGTCGGCACGGATCGTCTTCAGCTGTGCTGTGAGCCTGTGCAGGTCGTGCGAGGTAGTGGCGTCCCGGCTCATGGACGCCGCCTGTGCGAGGGTCGCGATCGCACGTGAGAGGTCTTGGTCGACCGCGGCGGGATGGTCACCGCCGAAGTCGGAGATCACTTGGTTGTAGGCGGTCAGCGCCGTGCCCTTGTAGGCTCTGCAGCCAGGGTCGGACGCCGCGACCAGATGAGGGACCACGTAGGCGCCCACGGCAGCCCAGCACAGCGCGAGCGCGACACCCGCCCAGGACCGCACCTGGCCGGAGCCGGTGGCTGCGGCCCGCCGCAGCCCGGCGACGGCAAAGACCAGCCCCGGCAGGATGGTGACCAGGGTCACCCCAGCGGCGCCTAGCGCGAGCGCTGCTGTGGCGAACCAGTTGCGCTGAGGGCTCGGGCCAACCACACGAGCGGCTGAGACTGCGTCCTTTTCGGGACCAGGGATGCTGGGGCCCGCGTCCTTGGGCGCGGCAGCATCCGGGGACGCCGCGCCGGGGGTGACCGGCTCAGGGGCGCCTGATTCGGTCGATGTCGGCATGTCTCACCGGCCCAGCCGTCGGTCCAGCACTCAAACAGTGCCTAAGGCTAAGACGTAGTGATCAACTGTGTCCAGGCCGGGCCGGGAGACAACGCTGCTGGCCTGTCACAGGCCAGCAGCACTCCGGAGTGCGTCTACCCGGGTGGTCCGCTCCCATGAGAAGTCAGGCTCTTCCCGGCCGAAGTGCCCGAAGGCGGCGGTCTGCGAGTAGATCGGGCGGAGCAGGTCCAGGTCCCTGATGATCGCGGCCGGGCGCAGGTCGAAGGCCTCGGTCACCGCGTCCTGGATCCGCTCCACCGGCAGCCTCTCGGTACCGAAGCACTCAACGAACAGGCCCAGCGGCTTGGCCTTGCCGATCGCATAGGCCACCTGCGCCTCGCACCGGTCGGCCAGTCCGGCGGCGACCACGTTCTTGGCTACCCAGCGCATCGCGTAGGCGGCACTGCGGTCCACCTTGGACGGGTCTTTCCCGGAGAAGGCGCCGCCTCCATGGCGGGCCATCCCGCCATAGGTGTCAATGATGATCTTGCGGCCGGTCAGGCCGGCGTCGCCCATCGGGCCGCCGATCTCGAACCTGCCGGTCGGGTTGACCATGAGCCGGTAGCTGGCGGTGTCCAGCTCCAGGGCTGCGACGATCGGCTCCACGACGTGCTCGCGGATGTCCGGGGTGAGCAGTTCGGCCAGGTCGATGTCGGGTGCGTGCTGCGCCGAGACGACCACGGTGTCGAGGCGCACGGGCTCGGACCCGGCGTACTCGATGGTCACCTGGGTCTTGCCATCGGGACGCAGGTAGGGCACCAGGCCGCTGCGCCGGACCTCGGAGAGCCGGCGTGCCAGGCGGTGGGCCAGCATGATGGGCAGCGGCATGAGCTCAGGCGTCTCCCGGCACGCGTACCCGAACATCATGCCCTGGTCGCCCGCGCCCTGCCGGTCGAGCTCTCCGGCCCCCTCGCCCTCCCGGAACTCATAGGCGTCGAGCACGCCCTGGGCGATGTCGGGAGACTGCGCTCCGAGCGAGACCGAGACGCCACACGACGCGCCGTCGTATCCCTTGGCCGAGGAGTCGTAGCCGATCTCCAGGATCTTTTCGCGGATGATGCTCGCGATGTCGACGTAGGTCTCGGTTGTCACTTCACCGGCCACGTGCACCTGGCCGGTGGTGATCATCGTCTCTACGGCGACCCGGCTGCCCGGGTCGTCTTTGAGCATCGCATCGAGGATGGCATCGCTGATCTGGTCTGCCATCTTGTCGGGGTGCCCCTCCGTAACCGACTCGGAGGTGAAGAGGCGACGGGCCACGGTGGGAGTCCTTTGCTCGCAAACCGGATGCTTCAAAGCGCAAGCTTGGCCGAAGTCTATCGAGTCCGGCTGTAGTTTCCGGCCAGGAAGGGCCTACCGGGCACGTTGCTTCCAGTACCCGTAACCCGCCATTACCAATCGGATCCTGGCTATTCCGGCCCTTGACCCAGCCGGGCCGCCACGAGGTCCCACACGGTGTCGGCCAGCACCTCCTTGGGGCCACGCGGCACCGTGGCGGACGTCCCGTCGGCGGCGAGCACGACGGCGGCATTGTCCTGCGTCCCGAACGCCAGCCCCGCCCCGACCTGGTTCACAACCAGCAGGTCACAGCCTTTGGCGGCGAGCTTGACGCGCCCAAACGCTTCGATGTCCTCGGTCTCGGCGGCGAACCCCACGATGACCTGCCCGGGCACCCGCTGACTGACCAGTTCGCGGAGGATGTCAGGGTTCTCGGCCAGCCGCAGCGGCTCCGGCCCGTCCCCCGTCTTCTTGAGCTTCGACGCGCTCCGGTGCGCAGGCCGGTAGTCAGCCACGGCCGCGGCCATCACGACAGCGTCGGCGGCAGCCGCCGCGGACAGCACCGCGGAGCGCATCTGGCCCGCCGAGACGACCGGCACGACAGTGGCACCGGCTGGGCCGGGGAGGGCCACGTTCGCGCTCACCAGGGTGACCTCCGCTCCCCTGGCGGCCGCCGTAGCGGCCAGTGCGTACCCCTGGCGGCCGGACGACCAGTTGCCGAGGAACCGCACCGGGTCGAGTTCCTCGCGTGTCCCGCCCGCGCTCACCACCACCCGCCTGCCGGTGAGGTCGGGTGTCATCCCCGCGGTCCCCCGGGCCAGCACCCGGACGGCAGCCTGCCAGAGCGCCTCCGGCTCGGGCAGCCGCCCCGGGCCGCTGTCGGGGCCGGTCAGCCGGCCGCTGGCTGGCTGGAGCACGAGGGCGCCGCGGGTGCGCAGGGTGGCGACATTGGCCTGGGTAGCCGGGTGATCCCACATCTCCGTGTGCATCGCGGGCGCGAACACGACCGGGCACCGGGCCATGAGGAGGACAGAAGTCAGCAGGTCGTCGGCACGCCCAGCAGCGGCCCTGGACAGCAGGTCGGCTGTGGCCGGAGCAACGAACACGAGGTCGGCTTCCTGCCCCAGCCGGACATGAGGAACCTCGTGGACACTGTCCCACATGCCGGTGGCCACCACCTGCCCGGACAGTGCCTCCCAGGTGGCTGCGCCGACAAAGCGCAACGACTCCGGGGTGGGTACCACCCGTACCTGGTGGCCTGTTTCGGTGAGCCGTCTGAGCAGCTCGCAGACCTTGTAGGCGGCGATGCCCGCTCCGACACCGAGGACAATACGTGCTGACACGCTAAAGAGTGTCCCGTGGGTCTATGCCGCCGCAGGTGGGCGGATCCAGTAGCCCCTGGTGTCAGGGCTCAGGGATCTCCGTGGCGGAGAGCAGGCCCTCACGGATCTCGCGCAGGGCGATGGAGAGCGGCTTCTCCTGGACCCTGGCCTCGACCAGCGGGCCCACATACTCCAGCAGGCCCTCGCCGAGCTGCGCGTAGTAGGCGTTGATCTGGCGAGCCCGCTTGGCCGCCATGATGACGAGGCGGTACTTGCTGTCGACGACGTCGAGCAACTCGTCGATCGGCGGGTTGGTGATCCCATCCGCAACGGTAGTCGTCCCTGCCACCCGTTTGCCTTCCATCCAAAGCGCGTGTGAGTTGGTGCACAGGATCAGTGCACGGGCCGATCAGGCCATCACCAACTGTACCAGCTGCGCACACACATCGTTGACGCTGGAGTTCACCAGCGTGATATCGAACTCCTGGCCGACTGCGATCTCCTCGCGCGCCAGTTCCAGGCGCCGCGCGATCACATCAGCCGACTCGGTCCGCCGGCCGCTCAGCCTGCGCACCAGTTCGTCCCATGAGGGTGGGGCCAGGAACACGAGCAATGCGCCGGGGATCTGGTCCCGCACCTGCCTGGCGCCTGCGATGTCGATCTCCAGCAGGGCGGGCACCCCCGCAGCGGCCTTTTCAGCCACTGGCGCTGCGGGGGTGCCGTACCTCTTGCCCGCGAACCATGCCCACTCGAGCAACTCACCGCTCTCGACCATCCGGTCAAAGGCGTCGTCGCTGACGAAGTGGTACTCGCGGCCGTCGACCTCACCGGGTCTCGGGAGTCTTGTCGTTGCCGACACCGACTGCCACATTCCCGGGCACTGAACGCGCAGAGCAGACACCACGGTGCTCTTTCCTACGCCCGAAGGCCCAGAAAGGACAGTCACGCGGCCCCGAGGGGAGGCCCGCCGGACAAGCGCGGCAACGCATGGCCGATGACCGGTTGAATCGGCCTCGGAACCCTGTTCCCCGCGCTCGTCCCTGGGACCGCCTGCCTCAGTCAGATATCACCGCCGAACTCGTTCTCCAGAGCCGTGCGCTGATTGGCGCCCAGGCCGCGGACACGCCGCGATTCTGCGATGCCCAGCCGTTCCATGATCTGGCGTGCCCGCACCTTGCCAACGCCCGGCATTGCCTCAAGCAGTGCCGAGACCTTCATCTTGCCCACCGTGTCATCTGACTGACCCTGCTTCAGGACGGCAGGAAGGGTGAGGGCGCCTCGCTTCAGGTTGTTCTTTACCTCAGCACGCTCCTTGCGTGCCTTAGCTGCCTTCTCGAGCGCTGCTGCGCGCTGATCAGGAGTGAGGGGAGGAAGAGCCACTCCGTGTCACCTCGGGTTTCGAATAGAAAAAACATCTGGTCGGGAAGGGAAAGTAGCGAGTTCGCCTCAGTAAAGCAACGGGAACGCGCGCTTCTGACCCTATAAATGAGGCAATGCTACTCTGTGAAAGACTCCGGACACATAGCGTAGTCAAACTATGCACCTGCCGGTCCGCACATGGGCGTCCCAGGGGTGTGCAGCCACCTCGCACAGCGGGGCCGACCACACCAGATCGCGGCTGTCGCGTCACGCTTTGATGTTAGAGCCTGATCAGGCACGGCCGGCTGCCGCATCACCCTGTATCCCCCAATACCACCCATTTGACCTAGTCCGTTACCCACCCGACATAGGTAAGCCAGGCACCGGTAAGCCAGCCGGCGGTAAAGCGGGGCCAGCCGACGGTAAGACAGGGGCCGGTAAGCGAGGGACGGTAAGGCGGGCGCCAGCGACCCACCCGGCGGTAAGACAGGGCCAGCCGGCGGTAAGACAGGGCCAGCCGGCCCTAAGGAAGGGCCAGCGGCCGGTAAGTCAGGGACCGGTAAGTCAGCCGGCGGTAAGCCAGAGGCCGGTGTGAGCCTGCGCAGCCGGGCGGCGATCGCGGCGGCCGCGGCACCGGGGTCGGGCGCGCCCGTGATGGGCCTGCCGATCACCAGCAGGTCGGCGCCGGCCTGCAGCGCCTCTTCCGGTGTGGCCGTGCGGACCTGGTCGTTGGCAGCCGTGCCGGCTGGCCGGACGCCGGGGGTGATCAGCATGACCTCCGGGCCGACCTCGGCCCTCACCGCGGCCACCTCCCGGGGCGAGCACACCAGCCCATGCGCGCCAGCCTCGACGGCGAGCACCGCCTGACGCCGCACCACTTCCGAGACCGGGCCGGTCATCCCGATGCTCGTCAGGTCGGCTGGGCTCAGCGAGGTGAGCACCGTGACAGCAGCGATCTTGCTGTCGGGCGCGGCTTCGACCGCGGCACGTATGCAGTCCCGGCCGGCCGCCGCGTGCACGGTGAGCAGGTCCGGGCGCAGCCGCGCCACAGCCCGGACCGCCCCGGCCACGGTGGCCGGGATGTCATGGAGCTTGAGGTCGAGGAAGACCTTGACGCCGCTGGCGCCCTGGACCGAGGCGACGACACCGGGCCCGTAGCGCAGGTACAGTTCCAGCCCGATCTTGACGGTGCTGACGTGGGGGGTGACCAGACCCGCCCACCTTGCTGCTGTTTCCAGGTCGGGTACGTCGAGCGCGACGGCAATCGGGGCTTGGCGGGTCAATAATCCTCCTCTGGGTCCACACGCTACCTGGGCTGGCCGGACAGCCTGCGCGCTGGCAGGCGCTGCGGCTCGTGGGCCAGCCCAACCACGTCCGCGAGCCGCTCGACCCGCAGGCCGGCCAGCTCCTCTTCGAGTTCCCGCAGGATACGGGCACACGCGGAGGGGTCATGGAAGACCGTGGTGCCGACGCTGACCATCGAGGCGCCCGCCAGGATCATCTCCAGCGCGTCCCGGCCGGTGCGCACCCCCCCAGCCCCGATGATCGGCACGTCAGGGAATGCCTCATGCACCTGCCAGACGCAGCGCACGGCCACCGGGCGGATGGCAGGGCCGGACAAGCCGCCCGTCAGCCCGGCCAGTACCGGCCGCAGCGTCGCGGTGTCGATCGCCATCCCCAGCAGGGTGTTGATCAGGGTCAGGCCGTCCGCGCCCGCGGCCACGCAGGCACCCGCGATGCTGGTGATGTCGGTGACATCCGGGGACAGTTTCGCGAACACCGGGATGTCATAGCGCAGCCTTGCCCGCACGGCCTCGATGACCGCTGCGGACGCACCGGGGTCGCAGGCGAACACCTGTCCCCTGTCCTCCACGTTCGGGCAGGAGATGTTGACTTCGACCGCGGTCACACCCGACGCGTCGGACAGGCGGGCGGCCAGCTCGGCGAACGCATCGACGGTGCCGCCGGCGATGGAGACCACCGCGCGCGCGCCCGCGGACAGCAGCCACGGCAGGTCACGCTGCAAGAACGCGTCAATGCCCGGGCCCTGCAGGCCAATCGAGTTGAGCATGCCGCTGGGAGTCTCGGCCATCCGCGGCGTCGGCCGGCCGGCCCGGGGGGCGAGCATGACCGACTTGGTGACGACTGCACCGATCCCGGCGACATCGATGAACTGGGCGAGTTCACGGCCCATCCCGGCACAGCCCGAAGCGGTCAGGATGGGGTTGGGCAGCTCCACATGGGCCAGCCGCGTCCGCAGGTCAACGGCCATGGGTCCGCCGTCCGGGGTCGGGCGCGGCCTTGCCGCTGCCGGGGTGGTGGCCACCAGCCGCACGGGTGACAGGCGGCGAGCCCGGGGCGTTGCCTCCGCTGCCATGGGCGGCCGCCCCATTGCCCGGGGTATTCCCGCCGCCGCGGCCCGCGGCCGTACTGCCCGGGCGGCCGCCGCCCACGCTGCCCGCCGCCCGGACCGGGGGCGCAGGCCGCGGCTTGGGCGACGGCGCGGGCTTCCACCCCGGTGCGCCGAGCGCGTCGAACGGGATGGTGCCAACGTCGTCCCAGCGCACCGACTCTCCCAGGAAGACCGGGCCGTCGACGCAGGACCGGACCATCCTGGTCACACCGTCATCGCCGACCACGGGGAGCACGCAGGTCATGCACACGCCGGTGCCGCAGGCCATGGACTCTTCCACCAGTGCCTGCACCGGGATGTCGTAACGCCCGGCAAGTGCCGAGACCTGGCGCAGCATCCCCATCGGGCCGCACGCGTAGATGACGTCGGTGCGGGTGTCGTGGATGAGCTGCGTCAGCATGTCCGTGACCAGCCCACGGGCGCCCATGGAGCCGTCCTCGGTAGTGATCACGGCGGACCTGCCGGTGCGCCGGGCCGTGAGCGCCCCGAACACCCGGTCGGCGCTGGCCGCTCCCAGCAGGAAGTCCACTGTGCAGCCCTTGCCACGCAGCCGCTGTGCGAGTGAGAACAACGGGGCACTGCCGTAGCCGCCCCCGACCAGCAGGCAGTTCACCGGGTCACGGGGCACCGGGAAGGGCCGTCCCAGCGGCCCGGCGAGGTCCACGACATCACGGGTCCGCAGCTGCGAAAGCCACTCGGTCCCCGGGCCGACCACGGCGAACACGAACTCCACAGTGCCGCCATGGTCGGGGCGCACCTCGTGGATGGAGAAGGCACGGCGCAGCAGCATGGAGGTCTGCGGGCCGCCGACCGCGACGGCGATGAACTGGCCAGGGCGGAACCGCGCGGCGATCGCGGGCGCGATGACCGTCATGGCGTAGTAGGCGTCCACCCGGCGGACGGTGAGGACGGTCCCCCGTACCTGCACCTGCAGGGGGGCTGCCGAGCGCTCGCTCGGGCGGGCCGTCATGGGCTGGCTCCCAGTGAGCCTGCACCACGCACCGCCTTCGCGTGCTCCTGCAGGGAACGCACACCCACCCCACCGCGTGTGATCGCCTCAATGCCCTGCACAGCGGCGGCGAGGCCCTGCACCGTCGTCACGCACGGGACACCGCGCCGTACCGCGGCAGTCCGGATCTCGTAACCATCAAGCCGCGGGCCTGACTGCCCTGGACTGCCGAACGGCGTGTTGACGATCAGGTCTACCTGGCCGTCGAGGATCATGGCGACGATGTCCGGCTCGCCGTCCGGGCCCGGCCCGTCGCTGTGCTTACGGACGATCGTGGCATGGACGCCGTGGCGGCGCAGCACCTCAGCGGTCCCGCGTGTGGCCCAGACCTCGAAGCCTAGGTCAGCGAGGCGCTTCACCGGAAAGACCATGGAACGCTTGTCGCGGTTGGCGACGGCCACGAACACCCGGCCCTTGACGGGCAGGGCACCGTAGGCGGCCGCCTGTGACTTCGCATAGGCCGTGCCGAACTCGGGGTCGATCCCCATGACCTCACCGGTGGAGCGCATCTCCGGGCCGAGGATGGTGTCCACACCGCGGCCGTCGGCGTCGCGGAACCGGCTGAAGGGCAGCACGACTTCCTTGACCGCGATCGGGGCGTCCAGCGGCAGGGTGGCGCCGTCGCCAGCGGCGGGGAGCAGCCCGGCGGCCCGCAGTTCGGCCACGGTCGAGCCGAGCATGATCCGGGCCGCGGCCTTGGCCACCGGCACCGCGGTCGCCTTGGACACGAACGGGACGGTCCGCGAGGCGCGGGGGTTGGCCTCCAGCACGTACAGCACCCCCGCGGCGATGGCGTACTGCACGTTCAGCAGCCCGCGCACGCCCACCCCGCGCGCGATCGCCTCGGTGCAGGTGCGGATGCGCTCGATGTCGCCCCGGCCCAGTGTGATCGGTGGCAGGGCGCAGGCTGAGTCGCCGGAG
>DASYYE010000259.1:0-2285 GCA_035946955.1 Streptosporangiaceae bacterium
TGACCCGGCCGTGGATGGCCAGCCGCTGCTGCGGTTGCGCGGGATCAGCAAGCACTTCGGCCCGGTCCAGGCCCTGGAAGACATCGACCTCGACATACCGCCTGGCCAGGTCACGGCCCTGGTCGGCGACAACGGCGCCGGCAAGACGACGCTGATCAAGTGCATCGCCGGCATCTGGGAGCCCAATGGGGGCGAGATGCTGTGGGGCGGCAAGCCGGTCCACCTGCACACCCCCCGGGACGCGACCGCGCTCGGGATCGCCACCGTCTACCAGGACCTCGCGCTCTGCGACAACCTGGACATCGTGCAGAACATGATGCTGGGCCACGAGCCGGTGAAGTTCGGGCTGCTCGATGAGATCTCGATGGAGAAGACCGCCAAGGCGACACTCACCGACCTCGCGGTGACGACCGTCCGTTCGGTCCGCCAGGCCGTGGGCTCGCTGTCCGGTGGCCAGCGCCAGTCGGTGGCCGTGGCCAAGGCCGTCATGCAGGAAGCCAAGCTCGTGATCATGGACGAGCCGACCGCCGCTCTCGGCGTGACCCAGACCGAACTCGTGCTGAGCCTGATCACCCGCCTGGCCGAGCGAGGCCACTCGGTCATCGTGATCTCGCACAACCTGAACGACGTGTTCCGGGTGGCCGACCGGGTCGCCGTGCTCTACCTGGGCCGGATGGTCGCCGCTGGCCCAGCCGCGGACTTCGACCGGCAGTCGGTCGTGGACCTGATGACCACGGGTTTGACCAGCCGTCAGATTAATGGGCACAACGAAGACGTGTCGTTGCGCAGCGCCGCCAGCGGTGGGAGGGCTGACCAATGACGGAGACTCAGGGCGGAGCGGGGGTGGACCCCGTGGCGGAAGACCAGACGGACAGCCCAGTAGCCGTCGCCACCCAGCCTGAAACCGAGGAAGTCATCGCCGCGGCCGTCGTGTCGTCGGCCGCGGCGAGCGAACTCATGGCCAACTCGCTGGCCGAGTACGCACGCATCTGGCTACGACGTGCCCGCAGTGGGGAGAGCGGTGCACTCCCCGTGGTGGTCGGCCTGGTCGGGCTCGTGCTGTATTTCCAGATCCGCAACTCGCTGTTCCTGTCGGCCGGGAACCTGGTGAACCTGATGATCCAGGCCGCCTTCATCATGACGTTCGGCATGGCCGAGGTCTTCGTCCTGCTACTCGGGGAGATTGACCTGTCGGTCGGATACAACGCGGCCATGGGCGGTGTCATAACACTGTGGCTGCTCTCACTGACGCATCCTGTCCCGCTGTGGCTGGCGGTATTGGCAGGCCTGGCGTTCAGCGGGTTCTACTCAGGGTTCCAAGGCCTGATCGTCTCGTGGCTGAGGTTGCCATCCTTCGTTGTGACGCTCGCCGGGTACCTGGCTGGACTCGGCCTGCTTCTCTACTTCATCAACGTGGCAGCCCCTGGGTCGGGCGGGACGATCCGGCTGAACAACAGCGTGCTCTTGGACATCGAGGGTGGGAGCCTCAGTCCCCTCGCCGGCTGGATCGTGATGGCTGCGGCCGTGGCGGTGGCCGGGGCTTTCATGCTCGTCCGTGACACCCGGCGCAGGGCCAACAACCTGGCTGCCCCACCGATCAGCGTGACCATCTTGAAGATCGCACTGATGGCTGCGGTCGGTGTCGCCGTGGTGATAGTCGGAAACACCAACCGTGGCGTCGGGCTCACCGTCCTCCGAGGCGTTCCCTGGGTTGTGGTACTGCTCCTCGCCGTGCTGGCGGCCTGGACGCTGCTGCTCGGCCGTACCCGCTTCGGACGATATGTCTACGCGATCGGCGGCAACGCCGAAGCAGCCCGCCGGGCCGGCGTCAACCTCAGCAGGGTCCGAGTACTGGCGTTCACCCTGTGTGGGGTGACCGCCGGGATTTCCGGCATCATCTATTCCTCGTACCTGACCTCGATGTCCAACAACTTCCAAGGCGGCCAGTACGTGCTCTACGCGGTCGCCGCCGCGGTGATTGGTGGCACCAGCCTGTTCGGTGGCCGCGGCCGGATGGTCGGCGCGGTGCTCGGCGGGCTGGTCGTGGGCGTGATCTACAACGGCCTGTACCTGCTGGGTTTCGGCCCGGCTGCACTCAACATCTGGACCGCCCTGGTCCTGCTGGCGGCCGTCACGGTCGACGCCATCGCCCGCAGGGGCAGTACCGCTGCCCGCTGACTCTCCCTAGTGACACTGGTGGCCGCCCGCCCGCAGCCGGGTGGCCACCAGTGTCGTCAATGCCGGGGCGGAAAGTGTCAGTGCCGCCCGGTAGTTTCCTGGTGAGC
>DASYYE010000260.1:0-2029 GCA_035946955.1 Streptosporangiaceae bacterium
CCCCTTGTGGCCTTGCTGGCGTATCACTGGAACTGGCGCTACGCTGTGCTGGCGGCGCTGCTGCAACTCGCCTGCGTCTACTACTTTTTTCTGCCACCACTCAACACCCTCAAGCCGTTGACGCTCCAGAGTGCAACCGAGCTGGTCACGCTGGCTGCGGTGACCGGGTTGCTGCTGGCCATTGTCCAGCTTGCCCGCCGCCGTCGTGCGCTGGCCGAACGGGCAGCCGGGCGTTTTGCGGCCCTGGGCCGCGTCGGAACCGCGCTCGCCGGTGAATTAGCGGAGGAACGCCTGTTGCAGCAAATCGCCGCCACGGCGCGCGAGCTGACGGGCGCGGGCTTTGCCGCCTTCACGCTGCGACCTCTCAATGAGTTGGGGCGGCCGTTGGTGCCAGCGGAGGGCCACCTGTTTCACCTGGCAGCCGTGGTGGGAGTGACCAAAGGGCAGGAGGCGCTGTTTCGCCGCATGCCGTTGGGTGGAGAGGGCCTGCTCGCGCCGATCTTTCGCCACGGGGTAGCGGTACGCGTCGCCGATGCCCTGGCGCACACCCCTGAGCCTGAGCAGACAGCAGGAGGACAGCCCACGGCACCCCGGGATGCAGCCCGGCAGGCCGCGTTCGACTATGCGCACGGGCAGCTCTCCAAGGAAGGCTTGCGGTCCATGGGCGTGCCGCGCGGGCATCCCGTCGTACGCAGTTTCCTGGGCGTCCCCCTGCTCGACCGCACCGGAGAGGTACGCGGGGGGTTGCTGCTGGGCCATAGCGAGCCGGAGCAGTTCACCCAGGCCGATGAGGACGTGCTTGTTGGCCTGGCCGCGCAGGCCGCGGTGGCCCTGGAGAACGCGCGCTTGTACCACGCCGCCCAGGTGCAGGCTCAGGAACTCGATGCCATCTTTGAAAGCATTGCTGATGGGGTGACCCTGGTAGACGATCAGGGGGGGATACTCCGTGAGAATAGCGCCGCCCGTCGCATGCGCGAAGCCGTCCAAGCGAGCCCCGAGGGCGGCGATGTGTCGGAGGCGCTGCTGCACAGGCCGGCGGAACGCGCGCTGCAGGGTGCCGTGGAGCCGAGTCTCCCGGTGACCCTGGTGGACGCGCAGCAAGAACTGCGGGAATTCATGGTGAGCGCCTCACCGTTGCGCCAGCCGTCAAGGACAAGTGGGCCGCTGCGCAAGCACGAGCAGCCAGCGGAGAGCGTAGCTGGCGCGGTGGTGGTCTGGCATGATGCCACAGAAGCGCGCCGCCTGCTGCTGGAACGGCGGGCGCATGCCGAGACGGAAGCGCGGCGGGCGCTGCTGCAAACGGTGATCGACGAGTTGCCCAGCGGGGTCTACCTGGTGCGCGGACCAGAGGCGCGGCTCTTGTTGGCCAATCGCGCGGCAGCAGCCGTGTGGGGCGCTCCCTGGCCGCAGGGTCAGCCCATGAGCGAGTTCCTGGCGGCAAATGGCATTCGGGTCTCCCACGTTGACGGGCGCCCTTTTGCACCTGAGGAGTTCGCAACCCTGCGCGCGGTGCGCACTGGCGAGGCGGTGCGGCATCACCAGGAGATCATCCGCCACCCCGATGGTACCAGCTTGCCGGTGCTGGTGAACGCGGTCGCCCTCGACCTGCGTGCCCTGAGCGGCTCACCGGCAGACGAGGGATACGGGGCTGCGGCAGAACCGGGAGCCATCGTCGTGCACCAGGACGTCACGGCGCTGAAAGAGGCCGAGCGGCTGAAAGACGAATTCATTGGCATCGCCGCGCACGAGCTACGCAGCCCGCTTGCCGTCATCAAGGGCTTTGCGCAAATGCTGCTCCTCCAGACGGCGCGCGGCAAGGGACCACCCCTGGCCGCGTGGCAGATGGAGGCGATCCAGGACATCGATCAGGCGACGACCCGGCTGGTCGAACTCACCGAAGACCTGCTGGATGTGACGCGCCTGCAGGCAGGGCGGCTGGCCTTGCACCACGAGCCGGCGGACCTGGTCGCTCTGACCCGGCGGGTGGTGACACGGCTGCAGGTCACCACCGAGCGCCACAGCCTTGCCA
>DASYYE010000261.1:0-55395 GCA_035946955.1 Streptosporangiaceae bacterium
GTATCGGTCCCGGCAGTTACTCTCCCGAGATCATGACCCATCCGTACGTCAGGGTTGAGAGAACGAGATGGCCGAGCAGAGTCCTGCGTCGTGCCCGGTGTGTGGCGGCGCGTCGCAGCAGTTCGCTTCGGTGTTCGCTGAGCTGATGGCCCAGCGTGAGCAGGCACGGCAGGCGGGTGAGCAGGCACGGGCCGCGCAACCGCCACCGCAGCGGCCGACGCTGGCTGGCAGTGGGCATGGCCCCGTATCGGGCGAGGAAATGCTCCTCCGCGCGGCGGTCGACATCGCCGGCGAGGTGTTGCACCAGGCGGCGAAGCCGCTGGCCAGGCGCGCTGGGCAAGCGGTCAGTGCGGCCCAGGCACGGGGTGCTGCGGCAATGGAAACGGCGCGTGCCGTCGTGGACCGGCACCCCGAGATCTACTGCTGCCAGCGGGACGAGATTGTGTTCGCGGGCGGGAACGGCGGCAGGGTCCCGGTCGGCGTGGCCATGCGCTTTCTGATCCGCGGCGACGAAGCGGCCCTGGTGACAGCGCTGCAGGGCGGCGCCTGAGACTCCTCTCTGCGGCACCCGGCAGCCCCCGGTTGGGCGGGGCGTGCGCAGCGCTGGACCCTCAGTAGGGGCGGAGCATGGCGGCGACCGGGATGCGGGCAGCCCGGTGGCCGGGGACGACGGCGACCAGCGCGGTCGCTGTGGTCGCGATGGCGGCGGCCGCGGCCATCCCCGCCACCGACGGCGGCTGGGCGATTCCCGCGCCGATGCCGAACGCCTGGCTTGCCAGGTCGGTCAGGTGGGACGACAGCGCCACCCCGAGGGCGACCCCCACCGCACTGGCGATCAGCGCCAGCACCCCCATCCTGGTCATCAGGCATGCCATGATCTGCCGGGGAGTGAGCCCCATGGCCCGCAACGCGCCCACGTCGCGCAGGTAGTCGCCGGTGCCCACCGATGAGGCGGTGAGCAGGCTCGTGAGCGCGATCAAGCCAAGCACCACGAACAACCCGGTCAGCATGGGGCGGATGATGCCCAGGGCGGCCGCTGGGTCGACGGGCTGGGCCACGTCCAGCCGCCCGCCCGAGGCCCGCTGCAGCCGAGACGCCGCGGCCGCGGCGCTGACCCCCCGCCGCAGCACCACGCTGTAGGAGGCGGGCGGTGGCACCGCCCCGGCCTGGGTCAGCGTGTCGATCCCGTAGGCCAGCACCTGGCCCCCGTACTCAGGCTCGATGATCCGCCCCACGATCGTGAAGATCACCGGGGCCGCGCCCACCCAGATCCTGATCCGCTCCCCCACCCGCAGGTGCGTCGCGTCCAGCAGACCCTGGCTGGCGACGGCCTCCCCGGGCACATGGTAGAGCCTTCCCGCCGCGACGTGGAACGGATAGGGCCGTGCCGAACTGCCCACGCCCAGCATGGAGATGGCCGAGGTCTGACCCGGCAGCAGCGCGCTGATCACCACTGACGGGTACACGGCCGCGATGTCCGGGTCGTGGTGGAGGATCTGGCCCGCCTGTGCGGGGGCCAGCTCGCCGGGGCTGACGGTCAGCGCAGCGGCCAGGCCGATCTCGCCCGGATGACGCTGCACGCTGTCGAGCGTGGCCCAGAAGCCCATGCCGATCGTGGCCATCACCATAGGCAGCGCCAGGCCCCCGATCGTGAGCGCGGCGGGCACCCTGCGGGTGAACGCGGCGCGCGCCCCCAGCACCAGCGCTGGCGGCAGCCGGGTGATCAGGGCGGTGCGGGCGAGCATGGACAGCCGTCCGCCCGGTGGCGGCGGCCGGACCGCGGCGACCGGCCAGACACTGCCCGCGCGCACAGCCGGGACCACAGTGGCCGCGAGCACAGCCGCCTCGGTGCCGCCTGCGATCAGCAGCACCCAGCCCGCTGGCAGCGGGGCCACCGCGGGCAGCACACCGACCGGCACACCCCCGAGCAGTTTGGCCGTGAGCAGGCGGGCGGCCAGCACGCCTGCACCGGCGCCAGCCAGGCCGAGGGCGCCATGCTCGGCCACTACCACAGCGACGAGCTGACGCGGGGTGAACCCGAGGGTCTTGAGCATGGCCAGATCCTGCCGCTGGACGAGCACCCGCCCGCCAGCGGCATTGCCGATGGCCAGTAATGCCCCGCCCAGTGCGACGAGCCCGAACAGTGCGAGCAGCAGCCCCAGCAGGGGTTCGCTGCCGCCCATGGACTGCTGTACGTCGCGCCAGGTCGAGACGCTGACGACGGCACCGCTGCCGAGGGTGGTGAAAGCCTGCTGGACGACGAACCCGGTGGCTGAGGGATCGGACAGGCGCAGGCCCACGACCTCCTCGGTGTGGGCGGCGACCTGTTCCACCTGGGACACGAGCGCGGGCAGCACCCATATCAGGCCTGGCGTCTGTGCCGGGTAGAAACCTTGGGCGGACGTGTCGGCGACGCCCGCCACGCGCACCGGGACCGAGCGGCCGTCCAGCCCTTCGACCACCAGACGCGACCCGACACCGGCCCGCAGCGCCTGCGCGAACGAGGTCTCCAGTACCACCCCACCTGGCTGGGCCTGCGCCAGCCAGTGGCCCTGGCGGACCAGTGGCCGGCCGATCGCCGGCAGCGCCGGTGTCATGGCCCAGAGCTGGACCGGGGCAGTCAGCGGCCCACGGACCAGGGTGGCGGCTGTGGCCCGGTATGGCCCTGCCACCCCGGCGACCACGGCCATCTCACGCAGCGGGCGGACGGGGGTGCCCGGTGTCAGGTGGAGCCAGACATGGGCCCCCCTGGTCTGCGCGAACAGGGCACGCCAGGGGTTGGTCGCGCCCTCCAGCAGGGTGGCCGACAGCAGCAGCGCAGTGACGACACCGGCCACGACGAGAACGATCGCCGCGGCATGGCCGACCCGGGCGCGGAGGTCGGCCCGGACCCACAGCAGCGCCGCCCGCACAGGGGTCAGCCTTTGAGTTCGAGCACGCCGCTGGCTGGCGCCCGGCGTGGCGGGACCCGCGGCAGGTCGGCGTCGTCGGCAACCATCCCGTCGAAGAGGTTGACGACGCGGTCTGCCATGCTCGCCGCACGCGCGTCATGGGTGACCAGCAGGATCGCCTGGCCTGCGGCGTGGCTGCGGCACAGCAGGCGCAGCACATCGGCGGTGTTGGCGCTGTCGAGGTTGCCGGTCGGCTCGTCCGCGAGCAGCAGGCTCGGGTGGTGCGCGAGCGCCCTGGCCAGAGCCACGCGCTGCTGCTCCCCGCCGGACAGCCGGGTGGGTGCCTGGCCGGCTTTGCTGGACAGGCTGAGCTCGGTCAGCAACTCCTCCCGGCGGGCACGTGCTTCGCGGCGGCTGGCGCCGCCGAGCAGCGCGGCAAGCTCCACATTGTCCGCCACGGTCATGCTCGATACCAGGTTGAAGAACTGGAACACGAACCCGATGTGCTGCCTGCGCAGCACCGCCCAGCGTGCCTGGCTGAGCCGGTCCACCCGCTGGCCGTCCAGCCAGACCTGGCCGCTGGTGGCGGGTTCCAGGCCGCCGAGCACATGCAGGAGGGTCGACTTCCCCGACCCCGACGGGCCCATGACGGCGACGAACTCGCCAGCGCGGACGCTCAGGTCCACGCCGCGTAGCGCGTGGACAGTGCCGCCCTCGGTCTGGAACACCTTGGTCAGACCCACCGTCCGCAGCAGTTCCTGGGCTGGCACCGGGCCGGGCCCAGTCAGCTGGCGAGGGGGCAGGTTGTCTGGGTGGGTCACATCAGCTCTTCCTGGCAGCGTTCGAGCCAGTCCAAGTCGGCCTGCACATGCAGGATGGCGCCCTCGATGAGGAGCCGGGAGATGCGCTCGGCACTGGGCGTGCTGGCCGCGGCACGCGACAGCGAGCGCATCTGTGATAGGTAGTGCCGGCGCTGCCGGTTGATCAGCCCCAGCCGGTCCGTGTCACCAGCCAGGGGGGCGAGTGCCAGCTTCATGAAGAAGTCGTCACGGACCCGGGGGCCGTCGCTGGGCTCCTCCAGCCAGGCGTTCACCGCCTCCCGGCCCGCCGGGGTCAGCTCGTACACCCGCTTGTTGGGACGGCTCGCCTGGACCACGTCCTGGCCGTGGACCAGCCCGGCCCGTTCCAGGCGCTGGAGCGTGAGGTAGATCTGGCCGATGTTGGGCGGCGGGTAGGCCAGCCCGAACACCTGCTCGAGCTGGGTCTTCAGCTCATACCCATGGGCCGGTTCCTTGGCCAGCAGTGCCAGCAATGGCAGGCGCATGGTCTGCTCCTCCCTCGGCACCCGGCCTGGTGGCTACTGCCACTCGTGGCGCATGAAGCCGCTCCCAGCGGGGAGTGGGCCCAATTGCGTCTTCCCTCATGGTGTCATGCCGACCCGTGGTGGACCTAGACGTAACAACCGGGAAACACCCCGTTGACGATTACATATCGCGAGTATATAACAAGTATGTATTCGGGCGTCGGGGAATTCTTGGGTGCAGGGCGACGAGGACGTGAGCCCGTGATCAGACGCACAGCGGTGGTGGCAACCGCCAGGCTCCTTACGGCCGTGCTGTTGCTGGGGCCAGCCACGGCCGGGTGCGCCCGGTCCACCACCGCCTCGCTCGCGTCGCTGAGCGGCACCGGCCCGATCACCTTCGCCACCGGCAAGCTGGACACCAACAGCTACCTGCCCGCACTGCTGCGCTCGTGGAACGCGGCGCACCCGCACCAGCGGGTGACGCTGATCCAGCTCCCCAACGAGGCCGACGACCAGCACGCACAGCTCATAGCCAACCTGCAGACCAAGTCCACCCGCTATGACGTGATGAGCCTCGACGTCATCTGGACCGCCGAGTTCGCCGCGAACGGCTGGATCATGCCGCTCAACCCGCGGCAGTTCAGCCTCCACTCGTTCCTGGCACCAGCGGTGGCCACCGCACGCTACGAAGGAAGGCTGTACGCGGTGCCGTTCACGAGCAACGCCGGCCTGCTCTACTACCGCACCGACATCCTGGCAGCCGCCCACCGCGCACCACCGAGGACCTGGGCACAGCTCGCCACCCTGGCGGCCACCCTGGCGCCCCGCCACCAGATGGGCGGCTACGCAGGGCAGTTCGCCCCCTATGAGGGACTGACGGTGAACTTCGCCGAGGCGGTCCAGTCCGCGGGGGGTGCCATCCTGTCCGCCGACCGTACCCGGGTCACGGTCAACTCCCCGCAGGCCCGGGCGGGACTGCACTTCCTGCAGGAAGGGCTGCGTGCGGGCTGGATCCCCCAGGCGGCGCTCGGCTACGACGAGGCCACCTCCCAGGCTGCCTTCGAAGCAGGCAAGCTGCTGTTCCTGCGGAACTGGCCCTATGTCTACGGTCAGGCCAGCCAGCCCGGCCCGGGCAACGTGGTGGCGGGGAAGTTCGGGGTCACCGCGTTGCCTGGGCCGCATGGCCCGGGCTCCAGCGTGCTCGGTGGCGCGAACCTCGGCGTCAGCGCCTTCTCCCGCCACCAGCGCACCGCCCTGGCGTTCATCAAGTTCCTGACCAGCCCGGCCAGTGAGCGTGAGGTGCTGGTCGACGGCTCGCTGCCGCCGGTGCTGACCAGCCTTTACGAGAACCCGGCGCTGGCCCGGCGGTTCCCCTACCTGCCCGTACTGGAAAGAGCGATCCTCACAGCCAAGCCACGGCCCGAGACCCCCAACTACAGCCAGCTCAGCCTGGCCGTGTCCAGCACGGCGCACCAGGCGCTGGTCACGGGCGAGCCAGCAGGCCAGGCCATCGCCACCCTTTCCAGGCAGCTCGACTCGATCATGCGGAACGGCTGACACAAAGCCAGCCAACTCAAGGGAGGTGGCCATTATGAGAAAACGGGTTTTCGCGGCGGTAGCCATCGCCGCGGTCGCGGCGGCAGCCGCGGCGGGCTGCAGCAGTTCCGGCCCGAGCAAACCCGTCTCGGCCAGTAGCAAGCAAACGATCGTCTTCGCCGAGTCCGGGCTCGGCACGGAGGGCCAGGCCACGCAGGCGGCCATCAACGCCTTCCAGAAAGCCAACCCCAACATCACCGTCAAGGTCGACGTGCTGTCGCCGAACTCGACGACCTACCTGTCGCAGCTCGAGCACTCCTTCACCTCGGGCTCGACCACGCCGGACGTGTTCGAGACCGACGTGACCTACCCCGCCAAGTTCGCGCAGGCAGGCTGGGTGCTCAACCTGAGCTCGCTGAACCCCAACATGTCCCAGTTCTTCCCGCACGAGGTGGCGGCGGGCACCTTCAACGGCCAGCCCTACGCGGTCCCCTGGTTCGACAACCCGGAGGGCCTGTTCTACCGCACCGACCTCATCAAGACCCCGCCGGCCAGCCCGGCCCAGGTGGTCTCGGACGCGCAGGCGGCGATGAAGGCCGACAAGTCGCTGAAGGAGGGCCTGGCCTTCGAGGGCAACAAGTACGAAGGCGAGATCACTGCGTTCATGACGGTCGACTCGGCGTTCGGCGGCAAGGTCGACCCGGCCAACATCAACACACCGGGCAACGTCGCCGCGCTGAGCTGGCTGTATGACGCCATCTACAAGAACCACATCGCGCCCACGGCGGTGACCGGGTGGACCGAGGGCAACGTGCAGCAGGAGTTCAGCTCCGGGCACGCGGCGTTCGCCATCAACTACCCGTTCGTCGAAGCGGTGCCGCCGGTGGCGGCGGTCAAGGGCCACATCGGCTACATCCCGTTCCCGGCCGGGCCCGGCGGCACGCCAGGCTCCGCGCTCGGCGGCGAGATGCTCGCCATCAACGCCAAGACCGCCCACTCGGCCGCGTCCTGGAAGCTCATCGAGTACCTGACGAGCGTGCCCGCGGAGGTCACACGCGCGGAGGCGACCGGTGACCCGCCGTCGCTGCCGAGCGCCTACACCTCTGCCCTGTACGCGAAGGCACCGTACTTCCAGAACGTGAAGGTGCTGAACTCCTACTCACAGCCGCGCCCGGTCACACCCAACTACCTGACGGTCTCCAACGACCTCCAGGTGATGTTGTCGGAGGCGTTCGCGAACTCGATGTCGCCAGCGGCGGCCGTCAAGTCCGAAGCGCCGACGATCAAGACCGACGCCGCAGCTACTCCCGGCTGAGCGGGCAGCGGCCGATGACTGCCCAAACCGCGGCAGACAGGCGGTCGATGCTGCCACGCGGGTGGCGGTCCGGGACGGCCCCGACACGGGCTGCCTCGGACCGCCGCCTCGGCTACCTGCTGGTGGCGCCGGTCCTGGTCCTGCTGCTCGCTATCACCGCATACCCGCTCATCTCTGCCGTGTGGAACTCGTTCCACTTCGACAACCTGAGTTTCGGCAACCTCCCGCACAAGTTCGTGGGCACCGACA
Source organism: Streptosporangiaceae bacterium (assembly GCA_035946955.1). GTDB lineage: Bacteria > Actinomycetota > Actinomycetes > Streptosporangiales > Streptosporangiaceae > DASYYE01. The sequence continues at coordinate 7,295 of DASYYE010000261.1, forward strand.
ACTACAAGGCCATGTTCACCTCGCATGAGTGGCAGTCGGCGCTGGTACGGACCCTCGTCTTCACCGTCGTGACGATCGTCTTCGACATCGTCGCGGCCATCGGGCTGGCCCTCATGCTCCACCGCCGGTTCCGTGGCCGTGGGTTCCTGCGCGCCGCGGTGCTCGTGCCCTGGGCTGTGCCCACGGTGGTCTCAGCGATGCTGTGGAAGACGATGTTCGACCCACGGTCCGGCTTCGTCGACTACTTCCTGGCCAACTTCCATTCGCCGTGGGCCAACCTGGCCTGGGTCAACGCCAATGTGTGGCGTACCTGGGCGGTCATCTTCGTCGCCGACACCTGGAAGAACGTGCCGTTCGTGGCGATCCTGCTGCTGGCCGGGCTGCAGGTCATCCCGAACGAGGTGTATGAGGCGGCGCGGGTGGACGGCGCCAGCGCATGGCAGTCGTTCCGGCGGATCACGCTGCCGCTGCTGAAGCCGGCCCTGTCGGTGGCACTGATCTTCCGTACATTGCAGGCGCTGCTGGTGTTCGACGTCATCTACATCATCAGCCAGGGAGGGCCGGGGAACTCGACCGAGTCGTCGTTCTTCCTGAACTTCAACGCCTACACCGTCAACCTCGACTTCGGCCTGGGCAGCGCCATGTCGATCTTCCTGGTCGCCCTCGCGCTGGTGGTGGCTGGCGCCTACGTCCGGTTCTTCCGCCCGGAGGTGACATGACTGCCGCCGACGCCGTACCCGCACCCGTCACGGCCCCGGCGGTCACCAGGTGGACACCAGGCCGACGCGCACGAAAGGCCGCCTGGGAGACACTGTTCTACCTGGGGGCCGTGATCGCCGTGCTGATCTCGCTCTTCCCCTTCTACTGGATCCTGCGCACGTCCCTGGAGTCTGACTCCCAGATCGGCGCGGGGGTGGGCGGGACCAACGGCATCATCCCCGGCCACCTGTCCGGCAGCGCCTACTCGCAGGTGTTCTCGCAGGGGCACTTCCTCACGCCACTGATCAACTCCGCCATCGTCGCCCTGGGCACCACGCTCGTCACGGTCATCGTGGCGTCCATGGCCGGCTACGCACTGGCCCGGCTGAACATCCGCGGCGCCGGGCCGATCCTCGCGTTCATCCTGCTCGCGGGCTTCTTCCCGGTGATCGGGATCATCGGGCCGATGTACCTGGTGTTCAAGGACCTGAATGTCCTCGACAACATCTGGCCGCTGATCATCACCTACCTCGTCTACACGCTGCCGATCTCGACCTGGCTGCTGAAGAACTTCTTCCAGCAGATCCCGGCGGAACTGGAGGAGGCGGCGCTGGTGGACGGGGCGACCCGGCTGCAGACACTGCGGCGGGTGGTGATGCCGGTCGCGGTTCCCGGTGTGTTCACCGCCGCGATCCTGTCCTTCATCCTGGCCTGGAACGACTTCGCGTTCGCGGTCTCGTTCCTGGTCACGCCGTCCCACTTCACCGCGCCGGTGGCGATCTTCACCTTCGGCCAGAGCCAGTTCTCCACGTTCTACAACCTCATCGACGCGGCCGTGGTGATCATCTCGATCCCGATCGCCCTGCTCGTGCTGTTCGCACAGCGCCGCATCGTCTCAGGCCTGACCGCAGGGTCGTTCCGCTGACAAGCCGGTGGCGGGGGCCAGGTGCGTTAGGCCCTGCCCCCCGCCACCACAGCTCACCGGGACGCAGGCACCTATCTTGCTGTTATCAGCAGCCACATCCGTAGCCCGCAGTCCGCAGGAGGCGACCGCAATCGCGGTGACGGATAGGGGCAGACGGGCAAAAGGCGGCCACAGCAAACCCGCAATGATCATCGGGAGCATGAATGTGGGGAGACGGACAAAAGGGTGGCCCGCAGCAAAACCCCAACTCTATCGACCAAGATCGATGTGCGCTCGCGGAGAAAAGATTCTCCATATCGGTACATCGATCATCGTGGCTGACGACCGTAGCCGACTTCGCCTGCCTCACCAGCCACACAAGCCACGTTGGCTGCCTATCGAGCGGACAGGCTGGGCGCAACCGCGCTTCCTTGCTGTTATCAGCATTTGTCATGCCGGGAGCTGCTGGACACCCCAGGCTGGTGGGCTCAGCTGTCGCGGGCGAGGGCGCGGGCGATGACTAGGCGCTGGATCTGGTTGGTGCCCTCTACGATCTGCAGCACCTTGGCTTCACGCATGTACCGCTCGGCTGGGAAGTCCTCGACGTAGCCGTAGCCGCCGAGCACCTGCACCGCGTCGGTCGCCACCCGCATCGCCGTGTCGGTGGCGAGCAGCTTGGCCATGGCCGCCTGGGTGCTGAACTCCTGCCCGGCGTCCTTGCGCCGGGCGGCCGCCAGGTACAGCGAACGGGACGCCTCGACGGCGGTGGCCATGTCCGCGAGCATGAACCCCACGCCCTCGAACTCGATGATCGGCTTGCCGAACTGGCGCCGCTCCCGGGCATAGGACACGGCGGTGTCCAGCGCCGCCTGGGCCATGCCTGTCGCACACGCGGCGATGCCCAGCCGCCCGGAGTCCAGGGCCGCCAGGGCGATCGAGAACCCGCGATCCTCCTCGCCGAGCAGGTGGTCAGCGGGCACCCAGGCGTCTTCGAAGACCATCTGGGCGGTGACCGAGCCACGCATCCCCATCTTGTGCTCGGCGGGCGCGGACCGCACACCCACCGTGTCCGCGGGCACGTGCAGGCAGCTGATGCCCTTGGCCCGGCCCGGCCCGGCGGGCTCACCCGAGGTGCGGGCGAACACGGCGTAGAAGTCTGCCTGGCCAGCATGGGAGATCCAGGCCTTGACCCCGTCCAGCCGGTACCCGCCACGTTCGGCGGCCGCCCTGGTCTGCAGGGCTGCCGCGTCAGAACCGCTGCCCGGCTCGGACAGGCAGTACGCCCCGAGCAGGTCACCGCCGAGCATGTCAGGCAGCCACCGGTCCCGCTGCTCGTCGCTGCCATAGGCAGCCAGCGGGAAGCAGGCCAGCGTATGGACGCTCAGGCCGAGGCCGACCGTGAGCCATGTCCGGGCCAGGACCTCCAGCACCTCCAGGTACAGTGCGTACGGCTGGCCACCCCCGCCCCAGCGCTCCGGGTAGGGCAGCCCGAGCAGACCAGAACGCCCCAGCACGCGGAACGCTTCACGGGGGAAGCGGCCTTCCCGCTCGGCCTGGTCCACGGCCGGGCGGAGCTCCTTGTCCGCTATCTCCTGGGCGAGGTCCAGCAGTTCGCGCATCACGCCACCACGGTGAGGTCATGACTGACGAGGTTCAGCCGTTCGTGCCCGTCGGCCGTGCACACCACGATGTCCTCGATGCGGGCCCCGTGGGGACCGGGGTAGATGCCCGGCTCCACCGAGAACGCCATGCCCGGCTCCAGCGGGCACGTGTTGCCAGCCACGATGTAGGGATCCTCGTGGACCTCCAGGCCGATGCCGTGGCCGGTCCGGTGGATGAAGTACTCACCGTAGCCCGCCGCCTCGATCGGGTTCCGCGCCGCCGCGTCGACCGACTCCGCGCTCACCCCCGGCTGGACTGCCAGGCACGCGGCCTCCTGGGCATCATGCAGGACCCGGTAGTAGGCAGCCAGCTCGGCCGGGGGCTCACCGATCGCGTAGGTGCGGGTGGAGTCCGAGCAGTATCCGCTCGGCATGGTCCCGCCGATGTCCACGACGACCGCGTCGCCTGCTCGCAGGACTCGGTCGCTGGCTGTGTGGTGCGGCTTCGCGGCATTGGGCCCGGACCCGACGATCACGAAGTCGGCTCTCGCATGGCCCTCCGCCACGATCGCCGCGGCAATGTCCGCCGCGACCTCACGCTCGGTCCGCCCGGCCCGCAGCCAGCCAGGCACCTGTCCGTGGACGCGGTCGATCGCCGCGCCTGCCTCTCGCAGCGCGGCCACCTCCGCCGGGCTCTTGCGCATCCGCATGTCCCGCAGGGCAGCGCTGGCCAGGAACTGCTGCGCGGCTGGCAGCGCCGCCCGCAGCCGCAGGACCATCGCTGCCCACATCTGGTCAGCCAGGCCGACTGAGGTCACCTCCCCCAGCCGGTCGCTGATCAGCTCGAACGGGTTGTCGGTCTCGTCCCAGCCGACGACCTCCACATCCATGCCCCCGACCGGGGAAGCCTGGACCGAGCGCAGTTCCAGCCGCGGCGCCACCAGGAACGCCCCCTTGCTAGGCTGCCCCGCAGCGGGCAAGACCAGGCAGGTGATCCGCTCGGATGGGTGTGTGTCATAACCGGTCAGGTAACGAAGGTCCGGGCCAGGGGTGAGCAGCAGGGCACCGAGTCCCGCGCGTGCCGCGGCCTCGGCAGCGGCCGTCAGCCTCTGGGCCGGGTACAGGTCTGTCGCCACGGGGTCATTGAACCACGCGTGCCACCCCCGGCGGTTCCCCCCGCCGTCACGAACCGTGCTGGCTGATATAACACGCCGGAGTGAATACTCACGGGTAGGTGTTTGAGCAGGTTAAGAAACACTGAGAGAATCCGCCAAGAACGTGTCCCCATCTAGACATGAGAACCCCGTCTGCGTCACGCTTAGTACGTCTGAGTTCACTGAGACGGATACCGAATGGCCTCTGAGATCGTTGTCCCTCCGGCCCGCAGCACAGGTTCGGCCAACGGCCACGGCGCCGCCACACCGTCCCCGGCGAGCCCGCGCGGCGGCAGTGGACGCCGCGACCCGGCCGATCGTGCCGATGCCGAGCTGAGTGTCAAGGCCCGCCTGGCGAAGGCATTAGCGCAGGAACGCCACGTCACACTGGAGCTCCAGAGGGCGATCCTGCCGCTGCACGACGGGCCGTTCGGCCTGCCCGGGCTGCGTGCCGTGGTGCAATACCTGCCTGCCTCGGCCGACAGCCGGGTCGGCGGTGACTGGTACATCACAGCCGCGATGCCCAGCGGCCAGGTGCTGGTGGCCATTGGAGACGTTGGCGGGCACGGTCTAGCCGCGGCAGCAGGCATGGCCAGGCTCCGTGGGGCACTGGCCGGCCTGGCGATCACCGGGGCGCCGCCGCAGCGGCTGGTGGGCTGGCTCAATGACCTGGTCCACCATGTGGCCCCGGAACACACCGCATCGGTAGCCGCGGGCTACTACGACCCCGTGACACGGGTGCTCACCTGGGCTCAGGCGGGCCACCCGCCGCCTGTGCTGGTCCGTGGCGGCCAGCCCCGGGCACTGGACCCGCCGCTGGGGGTGCTGCTCGGCGCGGGCCGCGCCGGCTACGAAGCCGCCACCATCCAACTGGTCTACGGCGACCTGCTGCTCCTCTACAGCGACGGCCTGATCGAACGCCGCGACCGCTCACTGGACGAGGGCCTGGCGCTCCTGACCAAGGCCGCCATGGGAATGCACGACCCCGAGGAACTCGTCAACGCCGCCCTGGACGCCCTCGGCACGACCGACTCGGAAGACGACACCTGCCTGGTCGCGCTCCGCGTCTGCTAGCGGGACTCGTTACGATCATCGGATGGTCTCCGGCCCCCACTCTCGTGAGGCGCCTGGCGCAGACAGCGATGCTGCTCTCCGCCCGGCGCGCCTGATCCAGTCATTCGCCAGCACGCTGGGCACCGGCCCAGCCACCGACCTGCTGCGCACCCGGGAAGAAGCAGCCGCCTGGCTCCACACGGAGGATCTGCTGCCCCCTGAGGTCGGCCTGTCCAACTCTGACCACGCCGCCCTGCTCCGCCTGCGCGAGTCCATCAGAGACCTCCTGACGGCACAGGCCGATGGCCGGGACGACCCCGACGCCGCTGCCCGCCTGACGAGAGCGCTCGCCGACGGCCGTCTCGTCCTCACCGTCGGCCCTGCAGGTGCGGTCGGGCTGGCCAGTGCCGCCCGCGCCAACTACGCCAATGTCGTGGCGACCATGGCTGTCGCCATCGCCGAAGCCGCCGCCACCGGCGCCTGGCCCGGCCTCAAAGTCCTGCCCTGACCCGCGCCGCGGCCGGGCTGGCCGGTCTCACCGGCCCCGTGGGACTGAGCGTGAGCAGGTTGGCTGGCTTGGGCGTGCTGATGTACGCCCCCTGGGCGAGGTCGCAGCCGAGGCTGGACAGCAACTCCAAGGTGGCGGAGTCCTCGATTCCTTCGGCCACGATCCGAAGGCCGAGCGCATGACCCAGGTCGATGGTCGCGCGGACGAGCTCAAGGGCGCGGCCGCGGTCATCGCCACCGAGCGCGGCGATGAAGACCCGGTCGAGTTTGAGTTCCCTGACCGCCAGGTTGCTCAGGTGACCGAGTGACGTGAAGCCAGCGCCGAAGTCGTCGATCGACACCACGATGCCAAGGTCGCGCAGTTCCTGGACCACACTTTGGGACCGGTCAAAGTGCGTGATGGCGGTGGTCTCGGTGATCTCCAGAACGAGGGCCTCGGGGGGTACCTGGTGGGCCCGCATAAGGTCACGGACCAGCGTTGTGAACCTGGGGTCGAGCAGGTTGACCGGTGCGATGTTGACCGACACCGACACGCCGGAACCGGCGTCACGCCAGGCAGCGCACTGCGCGATAGCTTCGGTGAGTACCCGGGCCGTGATCGGTCCCATGAGGCCGGCTTCTTCGGCGAGCGGCAGGAACTCCATCGGCCCGATGATGCCGAGCCGGGGATGTACCCAGCGGAGCAGGCTCTCCACGGCGACGATCTCGCTGGTACGCAGGTCGAGCTGAGGCTGGTAGTGCAGGACGAGCTGGTGTTCGTCGATGGCTGTGCGCAGTTCGTGCAGCAGCATCAGGCGGTCCCCTACCTTGTCGAGGTCCGACTGGTAGGTGACGAAGGGAGCGCCTGCCAGCTTGGCCCGGTACATCGCGACGTCTGCGCACCACAGGAGGCCTGCCGCATCGGCGGCGTCGGCCGGTGCGACCGCGATCCCGATGCTCGCGTCCACGTGGACCCGCACCGTGTCGATGATGAAGGGGTCTGCGAGCGCTTCCGTCAGCCGCTGCGCGACGGTGATGGCGAAGTCCGCGCCCGCGTCTACGAGTACGACGACGAACTCGTCACCCCCGAGCCGGATCAGCAGGTCGTTCCTGCGCACGCAGGTGGCCAGGCGTGGGCCCAGCTGCTTGAGGAGCCTGTCGCCGACGGAGTGGCCGAAGGTGTCATTGACCTCCTTGAAATGGTTGAGGTCGACAAAGAGGAAGGCGATAGTCCGCAGCTGCTCTGCCGTATGGTCGTAGTCCGCGAAGAACGAGTCGAGCGCGGCATTGAAGCAACGACGGTTGCCGAGCCCGGTGAGGTCATCGGTGACGGACTGCTGGCGGCGCTCCTGGCTCAGCGACCTGATCCCGCGGACGGACACAGCCAGCCGGATGCCGGCCAGCAGGAGGGCAGCGGTCGCGAGGCCGAGTGCGAGCCTGCTCGTCTCATGCAGGTTCCCGACGAACAGGACAGCCAGCGCGCTCGCGGCACTGACCCCCGGAATGACGAACGATGCTGGCTTCTGGACCGCCTGCAGGTCGGCTGGCCGCGGTCGCAGCCAGACGGACACCGACAGCAGCAGCAACGACACCGGCCAGGCGATCGCGTTGAGAACGAAACCCACCCGGGACGCCCCAAATGACGTCCCGAAGAGGTTGGCGGTGTCACCCACGGCGGTGATGGCGAGTCCCGAGGCCATCAGCAGCCACGGCGCCTTCCGCCTGCCAGACATCACCGTCGAACCGCCCACCACGAGGCTGAGCAGCAGCACGTCCCCAACCGGGTAAGCCAGGTTGGTCGCTGTCGCGGCGGGGTCGCCGCCCGTCAGGTGAAGGACCCTGTCGAACACGAACGCCGCGCACACCGACGCGGTGCCCAGGGTCGCGACGGCACCATCCAGCCAGCTCGGAGTGGTGAGCCGTCTGGTCTCCCCGCGGATGAAGATCACCGTCGCCACATAGGCGAGCGGGTAGAACCCCAGGTAGAAAACATCCGCGAGCGAGGGCACCGGTGGTGTGACGCCTCCCTGGGACTCCACCGTCAGCACGATGTCGCCCAATGACCACGAGGTGATGGCGAGGCCAAGCGTCAGTGGCACCGCGCGCCGCGACCGCCCGGTCAGCCCACGGGTGAGGCACAGGCCACCAGCGGCGAGCTCAAAGACATCAACCCCCCAGCCGCTGCTGGCAAGCCGCGCCTGCTCGCTGGGCTCCCAGACGGTCAGCAACGCGAGGTACCCGAGCAGGATGACACCCATAGCCGCGTACACAGCCCACGCGGCGGCCCTGACGCGGTCGCCCGCTGGGTGGGCGCGGCCCAGCTGCCCCGGTTCGCCGTGTTCGCCCACATCGGGCCCGGCGATGACTGCCCCCCGAAGAAGATCCTGTTCAGCCCCCATCAGCCCGATGGTAAGCAATCAGTAACAACTTGTCACTATCCGCAGGCGGGCTAGCTTTCGGGAGTCATCCCACCGCCCTGGCCGGCTGCGTTGGCCGCGACCGCCATCGACCGCTGGGAGCGCACCACAAAAAGCACGCTCAGGACCACCAGCCCGATCGTGACCCACCAGCTGTAGCGGGAGATGGTCTGGGCCACGACGACCGCGGAGTGGCCCAGCGCGTATCCCAGGCCGGCGAGCATGCCGGCCCACAGCAGGACGCCGATCAGGTCCAGGACGAGGAACGTGACGATCCTCATCCCGGCCCAGCCGGCTATCACGAAAATGACCGCCCTGGGGACGGGGAGGAAGGAGCTGACCAGCACAGCCGGCCAGGTGAGCTTGCGGCCCGACCGCTGCACCCGCGTCATGTGGTTCGCCACGCGCTGGCTGCCGGGCAGGGACATGAGGAACCGCTCGCCCCATAGCCCCCCCGCCCACCAGTACAGCGGGTCGAACTTCATCAGCCCTGGGATCGCGGCGAGCAGCACCACGGCCAGAGTCCCGTGCCCGGTCCGGGCGAACGCGGCGGCCGAGATAATCGCTTCGATGCTGCCATTGAGCAGTTCGGCCACGACCGGGTGAGTGCCAATCAGCGACACCCGCAAGGGCAGCAGCGCCCAGTAGGACACACCGCTGAGCACGATGCCCAGCCAGCACAGGATGTCGGCTGTCCGGGGCTTCCCCTGCCAGGGCAGGCGCGGATCGTTCCATGGGTCCGGCTTCCCAGCGATGGCTGCCGCATCGGCTACCGCAGGTTCCGCGGCCTCGCCAGACTCAGTCTCGGGGACGCTCATGAGGCAAACTCCCTAACATTGGCGCACCCCGCAACGGCGGCGCCACCAGCACCACAGGCGCACCCACCCAGCCCGCGGGCACAGCGTAGCCGGTGCGCCGATGTGGCACTACGAGCTGGACACTATGCTGAGACGTCCGGCCGTCACGGCGTGCATGGGAGTTTGCCATGCCGCGCCGGGTGGGCATAGGTGTCCTGCCGGACCGCAGGCACTGGCGCAGGACACCGCGGCGGCCGTGGTGCTGGTTGTGCGCAGTCGTGACGGTGCCTGCCTGAGGCAGGAGGCATCCATGGCCGACAAGGCGGCAGGACCGCAGCGTTCCGGGGACAAGACAGGCCCCGGGAAGAAGCCAGTTTCCCCGGACCGGGCAAGCGCCACCGACGAGGCCGGGTCCGGTGACGGTGCGGGTCAGCGCGACAAAGCCGCCGCCAGAGATGACGCGCAGGTCAAATTCCGCGAGGCGCTGGAGCGTAAGCGCGCCATGGAAGCGGACAACGTCAGCGGGCGTGGGGGCAAGGGCACCGGGAAGATCCACGGTGCACACGGCCCGGCCGGGAGCCGCCGCCCGTTCCGCCGCAAGAGCGGCTGACCTGCTGCCCTCACGACCATGATCGGTGAGTACTGTAGGCGGCTTCACCAGCCGCAGGAACCCCACTCTGCAGGTTCCATTCCGGCCGGTAGCCTGGGCGGTCGCAATAGACCGTGGCATCGTGCCTGACCGCCAGGGTCGCCATGACGGCCCGCCCGGTTGTCATGGCCAGGTCGCCGCGGCCACCGGCGGCAATCTGGTCCTTGAGCTGGTGTGCCTCGACCATGAGCGCCAGGCGTGACCGTTTCGCCGCCACCTCTCGCAGTCCGCGGCCCGGGTCGTGTCTGCAGGCATGCAGGGCGTCAGCGCTGCTGTGCGGACCCTCGAACGCGCCGAGCAGGACCGGTGAACCCGCGTTGTCGATGACAATGGCGTAACTGTCGCGGCGGCCGAAGCCGCGGGAACGCCACCGGCCCTGGCTGGCCGACCGTATCTGCCGTTCTTCTTCGTCGTATATCGGCGTCAGGAACGCCGTTAAAGCGTCAGCTGTCGGGTTGCCCATCTTGCCCCACCCCCGTGTGCCCGTTCTGCCCCGTCCCCTGGTGACTGCAGGGTAACCTCGGCGGCCCGCAGCCCGGCCTGACGTTGCTGGAAACAGGCAACTGCTTGGCTGTGTCTTGGGTCGTGACCGGCTCGGACATGAGGGACCTGGGGGTGCCACACCCCTATCCCGGATGTGCTGGGATTGGGATGTAACTGGCGTTATGCGAAGTCTGTGGGGTCGGTGCCGGTGACAGCCGCGAGCGCACGCCGCAACGACGACCCGAGATCCCAGCGGGCGTCCAGGGCGGCCAGACGGCCAGGGTCCGGGGTGACCGGCAGGGTGGCGTTGACCGGCGGCACCGGGGCGTCAGCGGCAACCTGCACCACCGCCGGGGCCACCGCCAGGTAAGCCCGCGCGGCCACGACCTTGGGCCTGCTGCCTGGAGGGAAACCGCCGTGCCCCGCGTCCACGGCGGCCAGCATGGCCTCGACGGTGCCGAACGTGCGGACCAGGGCTGCAGCCGTCTTCTCCCCCACCCCGGGCACGCCGGGCAGGCCGTCGCTGGGGTCGCCGCGGAGCACGGCGAAGTCGGCGTAGGCGCGGCCGGGGATGTTGTAGCGGGCTGCCACCGCGGCCTCGTCGATGACGTCGAGCTTGGTCAGGCCACGCGCGGTGTAGATGACCCTGACCGGCTGGGAGTCGTCCACCAGCTGGAACAGGTCGCGGTCGCCGGTCACGATCTCCACCGGGCCGTCCGCGCGGGCGGTCAGGGTCCCGATCACGTCGTCAGCCTCGTAACCAGGCGCGCCCGCCATAGCGATCCCGGCGGCGGAGAGCACCTCCTCGATGACCGGCACCTGGGCCATGAGCGGATCAGGCACCTCTTCGCTGCCGTCGGGCCGTGCCCGGTGCGCCTTATAGGAGGGGATCGCCTCCACCCGGAACGCCGGGCGCCAGTCCGCGTCCATGCAAGCCACCAGCGCTGCCGGGTCTCTGGCCCGGACCAGCCTGGTGATCGTGTCGAGCAGGCCACGGACCGCGTTGACCGGCGAGCCGTCCGGCGCGGTCAGCGTGTCCGGCACGCCATAATAGGCGCGGAAGTACAGTGACGCGGAATCCAGTAGCATCAGCGGGCCCACCTGCGCCATCCTGCCAGGCATGGAAAGACTGTGCTGGCCGGCCCGGTAGGCTCACACCCATGTTCCCCCCTCTGCCGGACAAACCGGACGCCACCTCATTGGAGCAGGCGGTCCTTGATTTCTGGGACCGTGAGGGAATCTTCGGGCGGCTGCGCACGAAGAACGCGGACGGCCCGCGGTTCAGTTTCATCGACGGCCCGGTGACCGCCAACAAGATCCTCGGTGTGCACACCGCCTGGGGGCGCACGCTCAAGGACGTGTTCCAGCGTTACAAGGGCATGCGTGGCTACCACCAGCGCTACCAGAACGGGTTTGACTGCCAGGGGCTGTGGATCGAGGTCGGGGTCGAGCGCGAACTGGGCCTGAACTCAAAGCTCGAGATCGAGGAATACGGGCTTGCGGCGTTCGCAGGAAAGTGCCGTGAGGTGGTCGAGAAGTACGCCGGTGAGCTGATCGCCGGGTCTGTCCGGCTCGGGCAGTGGATGGACTGGGGCCGCGACTACTACACGTCCTCCGACACCAATATCACCTATATCTGGAAGTTCCTCCAGATCATCCACGAGCGCGGCTGGCTGCACCGTGGCCACCGGCCGACGGAGTGGTGCCCACGCTGCGGCACCTCGATCTCCGCGCACGAACTCGTCGGCAACTATGTCGACCGCGCCGACCCGTCGCTGGCGGTCCGGTTCCCGCTGCTGGACCGCCCCGGCGACGCGATCGTCATCTGGACCACCACGCCGTGGACGCTGCCGGCGAACGTGGCCGCCGCGGTGCGGCCCGATGCGGAGTACGGGCGGCTGCCCAATGGTGACTGGATGGCGGTCTCCGAGCGCGGGGACCAGCAACTGACCGAGGTCCGCCGGGGTTCCGAACTCGTGGGCTGGCGCTACCGGGGGCCATTCGACGACCTCGGCCCGGGCGCCGCCGTCGAGCACCGGGTGGTCGGCTGGGACGAGGTGTCGCTGGACGAGGGCACCGGGATCGTCCACATCGCGCCCGGGTGTGGTACCGAGGACTTCGAACTGGGCAGGGCGGAAATACTGCCGACGCTGATGCCTGTCGATGAGTCGGGACACTTCTACCCTGACTACGGCTGGCTGGCTGGCATGTCAACGGCCGAGGCCCGTGACGTCATCATCGAAGACCTGCGCAAGCGGTCGCTGCTGGTGGACGCGGGCGAGATCACCCACCGCTATCCCGAGTGCTGGCGCTGCCACACGCCGCTGATCTTCCGGATCTCTGATGACTGGTTCATCTCGGTCGCCGAGATCAGGGAGCCGATGCGGGCGGCGAATCGCACGGTGGAGTGGATCCCCGCCTACATGGGTGCCCGCATGGACGACTGGCTCGCCAACATGTCGGACTGGAACATCTCCCGGCGCCGCTACTACGGCCTGCCGCTGCCGTTCTACCCCTGCTCGTGCGGGCACCTCACGGTCATCGGCTCCCTCCAGGAACTCGCCGAACTGGCCACGGCGCCAATCGGCGACCTGCCGGAGGTCCGCCGGCCGTGGATCGACGCGGTCAAGATCCGCTGCCCTGGCTGCTCGGGTGAGGTGAGCCGGATCGCCGAGGTGGGCGACGTGTGGCTGGACGCGGGGATCGTGCCGTTCTCCACGCTCGGCTGGGAGAACCCGACGTGGGCGGAGGAGGGTTACGCCACGGGTGCGGCCAAGGGGCTGACCACGGCCGACCTCCCCGACCACAGCTACTGGGAGCAGTGGTTCCCGGCCGACTGGGTGTCGGAGATGCGCGAGCAGATCCGGCTGTGGTTCTACTCGCAGCTGTTCATGTCGGTCGCGCTGACCGGCCGTGCCCCATACCGGAAGGTGCTCGGCTACGAGAAGATGCTCGCCGAGGACGGCCGCGAGATGCACGGGTCGTGGGGAAACGCGATCAGCGCGGACGAGGCGTTCGCCCGGATGGGCGCGGACGTGATGCGCTGGCAGTACAGCCAGCAGCCCCCGAACCAGAACCTGCTCTTCGGGTTCGGTCCCGGCAAGGAGATCCAGCGCAGGCTGCTGACCCTGTGGAACAGCGTCTCGTTCTTCGTGAACTACGCGAACATCGCGGGATTCTCCCCTGAGCTGGGTGAGCTCGGCACGCTCGGCGAGTCTGGCGCGGCCGGCGGGACGGAGACGGCGGCCGAACGTAGCGTGGCCACCGATGCCCAGTCACCAGCCCTGGACCGGTGGCTGGCGGCGCGGACCGCGCAGCTGGTCGCCGACGCCACGGCAGCCTATGAGCAGTACCTCACGGTCAATGTGCTGCGGGCGTTCGAGTCCTACCTCGACGACCTGTCGAACTGGTACATCCGGCGCTCGCGGCGCCGGTTCTGGAACGGCGACAAGGCAGCCCTGGCCACGCTGTGGGGCGGGCTGGTCCAGGCATTGCGGGTCGTGTCCCCGGTCACGCCGTTCCTGGCCGAGCACCTGTGGCAGGTGCTGGTCGTGTCCATGTGCCCGGGTGCGCCCGCGTCGGTGTTCCTTGCTGGCTGGCCGGAAGACACTGAGCGCGACGAGCGGCTGCTGGCCGAGGTCGCCTCGGTCCGGCAGGTGGTGGAACTCGGGCGGCGTGCCCGCGCGGCTGCCAGGATCAAGGTCCGTCAGCCGCTGCGCCGGATGGTCGTGGACGGGGTCTCGGCACTGGATGCCGCCTCGCTCGAGGAGATCGCGGACGAGCTGCGCGTCAAGCAGGTCGTACTGGAGCGGATAGAGTCCGCCGGGCTGCGGGTCCGCCCCAACTTCCCGGTGGTCGCGCCCCGGCTCGGCCGGGACATGCCACTGGTCAAGAAGGCACTGGACGCCGGGGAGTTCACCGAACTCGATGGCGGGCGGTTCGAGGTCGCCGGGCATGTGCTGGAGCCCAATGAGGTGCTGGTGGAGCGGCTCGGCCGGGCCGGGTGGGAGATGACCGCTGACGACGGGGTCACGGTCGCGCTCGACACCGGACTGGACGACGACCTGCTGCGCGAGGGCCGGGTCTACGAGGTGATCCACCGTGTCAACACGATGCGCAAGGAAGCCGGGCTGGAGCTGACCGACCGCATCAAACTGACGCTGCCAGCCGCCGACCAGGACCTGGCCGGATACCAGGACTGGATCATGGCGGAGACCCTCGCGGTCTCGCTCGACTTCGCCGCAGACCAGGTCACGCTCGAGCGCTCCTGACCCCCTGCGGGCCAGGACGAGCAGCTAGCGAGAACTAACACAGCAAGCGCGATCAAGCGCGGCGCCGCTGGTCAGTGACACGATCAGCGCATGAGCGCGACCGACAGCTTCGCCGGGTTCCTGGAGATCCTGGCGGACACCATGGACGACCACGACGCGTCGGCTGACTCGGTGGCCGCCCGGGTGCACCTGTCCCGGTTCCACTTCGACCGGCTGGTCTCTGCCGCTGCTGGTGAGCCTCCCGCCACCATGCGGCGGCGGATCCTGCTGGAGCGGGCCGCCTACCAGCTCCTCACCACCGACCACGACGTCCTGCGGATCGCCGTGGCAGCGGGTTACGCCAGCCACGAGGCCTTCACCAGGGCGTTCGCCAGGGCATACGGACGGGCGCCGTCGCTGTGGCGGCGGCAGCCCACGGGGTTTCGGATCGAGTGCCCCAGCCACGTGCATTTCCACCCACCAGGGGGCCTGCGCGTCCCCGCACACCGGAAGGTCACTGCCATGGACCTGCTGACCCGCATGACCGAACACCATGTCTGGCTCGTCGGCGAGATGCTGACGCGCGCGGAGCGCCTGTCACCGGAGGTGCTCGAAAGCCCCATAGAGCTGTCCGTGGACGGCATCGACAGCGAGCCGACCCTGCGTTCGCTGCTGGCCCGCCTGGTCGGGCAACTCGCCATGTGGGACGCGGCCACCCACGACCGGCCCTACGACGTGGACGTGGAGCGTCACGAGAGCGTCCCGCAACTGCGTGCCAAGCTCGCCGAGGTCGGCCCGGCATTCCTGACCCAGGTCCGTGCGGTGGTCGATGAGGGCCGGCTCGACGAGACCTTTGTCGATGCGGTCTGCGACCCACCGGAGGTCTTCACCTACGGCGGGATGATCGCCCACGTGCTGACCTTTGCGGCGGTGCGCCGCACGATGGTGTGCGGTGCCTTGATCGACGCGGGGGTCACCGACCTCGGCGCGGGCGACCCGATGCGGTGGGTCGCTGACCACGCCGCGTGAACGCCGTCACGCCCGCCGGCCGGGCAGCGCCGCCGGCCCGGCGGCGTGACGGCCAGCGGGCCAGTGTCCGGAGCCCTGGATAGGCTCCGGACATGGCGCCTACACCGGACGACATGATGAGCGCGGTGACCGAGTCGCTGGCCGCTCGCACCGGGCGGTCGATGGACGAGTGGGTGACCCTCGTCCAGGCCTCCGAGGTGGACCCGCTGGACCAGAACGCGGTCCGCAAGTGGCTGCGGACCGTGCATGGTGTGCCGCAGAACAGCCAGTGGGCTATTGCCAACGCGGCGGCCCGGGCGGCCGGGTGGGTGCGGCCGACCGTCGCCGAGTACGTCGACAGCCAGTACACCGGCCCGAAAGCAGCCCTGCGACCGATCTATGATGCGCTGGCCGAGGCCATCACGTGCCTGGGTGACGACGTGACTGTCGAGGGACGCGGCACCTACACACCGTTCGTGCGCGGCAGGCAGTTCGTGGCGGTCGCAGCCGCCACACGCGACCGCGTAGACCTCGGGCTGCGTTTCACCGACCCGCCGGATACGTCCCGCCTCCAGCCAGCCACCGCGCCCGGACAGGCCACCCACAAACTGCCGCTGCGCAGCGTCCAGGACGTTGACGCCGAAGTCCTGTTCCTGGTGCGCCTGGCCTACGACCAGAACCCCTAGTCCCGCTAGGACGCGCGGCTCGCTACTGGGCCTGCTTCTTGGCGAGGTCCGCCAGGCCGTAGCGCTCGACGTGGTCCGGGTCGGTGAGGCTGATCGTCCGCTGGCCCTCGGCTACCAGGCGTTCGTTGATCTCGCCGAGGTGGTCGTGCACGAGTTGCTTCTCCGCGTCGGTCGTCTTGCCCTTGTGGGGCCTGCCCGCGTGTTCGAGGGTGGCGTAGTTGGTCCGGTCATCACGGCTGGGGGTGGTGGGCGGCGCGGCCGACCGCGGGGCGCGCTTGGCCGGACGGGCGGCGATGAGCAGCTCCTCCATGGGCTTGTCCGTGGCCAGCTTGTCGAACGCCTCCACGTCCATGGCCACCCGGTGGGCCGTGTCACCTGGGAAGTAGAGGTCCACGACGGCTACCCGCACGGCCGCCTTCTCAATGGTCCTGGCTTCGTCGATGAGCGCCTCGATCTCGACGGGGCTGTCCCCAAGCGCGGGGTGCTCATGGACCACGATCCGCACTGGTGTGTCATCATCCATGATGAGCTGGCCACTCAGGTCGCTGAACCGGACAGTCTTCTGGCCCACGGGTGTCCTCCGTTGTGGTTGGGAGTGGTAGCGGCCTTAGGGTGGTCGCGTTCGCTGCGACCACCACCCTGTCGCACCCAGGTATCACTGTCAAATATGTGTTCGACCTCAATTTGGCGTGTCGCGCCGAGTGCGCTGATATTTTCGACTGGAGCCACGCCGAGCGGTCTCAGACCCGGGCCCGTGGAGCTGGGGCGGGCCACTAGGTGACTCGCCCCAGCCCTCGCTCAGGGTGTGTAGGTGAAAGTCGCCGTCGACTGACTGGGCCCAGTCCCGGTGAAGTTGCTCTCGACCGTGGTGATGGTCACCTTCACCTTTGTCCCCGCCGTGCCAGCCGGTGAGGTGGCGTTGACGAGGGTGGTCGCCCCGCAGTCGAGCAGGGCCTGGGCGTTGCTGAACGTCGCGGCGGCCACTGCCCCGAAGAACACGCCGGTCACGCAGCCGAGGTTCTGGCCACCGATCACGACCTTGGTGCCGCCCGCCGCCAGGCCTGATGCCGGGCTGATCGACGTGACCTTCGGGTTGCCCGGCGGGTACAGGTAGAACTCGTCGGCCGTGGAGGCCGTGGAGCAGGCGGTGACGCTGCAGACCTCGACGTGGACCAGTGCCGGGTTCTGCTGGACCGTCTTCGCGCTGATGCTCGTGCCGCTGTTGACCGTGTAGTTGTACTGGGTGCCGACCGAGAACGGCGTCGCGCTGTCCACGAACTGCAGTGCCCCGGTCGCCTGGTTCAAGCCCTGCCCGCTGACCGCGATCGCGGTGCCACCGGTGTCCGGGCCGCCGTTGTGACTGGTCGCAGTGTTCACCACGCCGCTCACCGATGGCACCCCGGCATAGGTGACAGGAGATCCCGCTGACTGGCCGCCCAGCGTGCGCATGGAGAACGGCACGGTCGCGGGGGCCGTGGTGAGTGCCCCACCCGGCGCGGTGACCTGCAGCTGCGACCCCGTGAGGTACGTGAACGCGAAGTTCGCCGAGGCCGCCAGGGCCGGGTTGCCGAAGTCGGCGTAGTCGATGGTGAGGAGGTTGAAGCCCTTCCCGTTCACGGTGATGACGGTGCCGCCGTTCTCGCTGGCCAGCGACGCCGGGTTCGCGGCCGACGTGGACACCGAGGTGATGGCCGGCGCCGGCACGTAGTCGTACTCGGTGGGGGCTGGCTCCACCTCACAGCCGCAGCCGGCCGGTGGCCCGAACACGCCCATCGAAGTAAGAGCCGGCACGGTTCCTTCCAGCGGCGGCAGGATCGTCCCGTCCGCGCTCGTGCCATGGGCGTTGGTGACCTGGACCTGGGTCTGGCAAATGTCGGTCGTTGGGGTCTCGCCCACCACGCTCGGCGCACAGTTCGTGGCACCTGAGTACGGTGCCGGTGTGGCCTGGATCTCGAACGGGCTCACCACCCTGAAGTTCGCGACGTTCACGCCGCCGAACGTGACGTCCGTGGTGCCGGTGAACCCTGACCCGAGAACCGTCACTGGGGCTGGTGCTGTCTCCAGGCCACCGAAAGGGGCCACTCCGGTGACTGACGGGACAGGCGACGAACCGTTCTCGTCCACGTACTGCAACGTGCTGGCCGGACCCGGCATGCTCGGCTCGCCATGTATGGAGGCCACGCTCACCCGTGCGGGGCCAGCCCCGTCCAGCGGCAGCGGCGAACCAGGCGGCAGTGTGTCTTTGGCGGGCGGGAACGTCGCCGTGATGGACGTGGCGCTGTTCACGGTGAACTTGCCGGCCGGAAGCTCCCAGGTGCCGATCTGGATCCCGGCGACCTCGGAGGTTGTCCCGGTCTTGAATCCGTTCCCGGTGATCGTCACCTTGCCGCCGGTGGTCGGGAGTACGGAAGGGCTGAGACCGGTGACGGCCGGCCGGGTGCCCGACGCTGCGAGGCCGCACAGGTAGAAGGCGAGCCCGTCCTTGCCCCCAGCGGCGGTCAACTGCGGCGACCCCAGGCCCGATGCGAGGTCGTAGCCCTTGGCCGCCGGGTACACCAGGCCGTTGTCCAAGCCGTAGTTGTCGTTGTCGCCGGCTGTGATGTCGTTGAACGATGCCGTGTATTCGGCCTGGTGAGAGGCCACGTCGTACAGCAGTGGGCTGGCGAACCCAACACCGCCGGCCGTGGCCGGATTCGACTTGCAGGTCGGTGAGGCGTTGACCACCGCGAGCAGCCCGGCCCAGATCGGCGTGGCCGACGAGGTGCCGCCGATGGTGGCCCACCCGGTCGGGGTGCCGGGCCCGGCGAACGAGGCGCTGTAGACCGTGACCGCGCCCGTGAACTCGTCCGCCTGCGCGGAGACATCAGGGAGCGTCCGGCACGGCGTGGTAAACGTCCCGCCGCTCAGGAACGACTGGCAGAACCCGGGCGGGTAGCCGAACTGGCCCTCGACCGAGTTCGCCTGCGTGTAGTCGGCGCTGCCGGGCAGCACTATCCCAGCCACCCGCGAGGCGAGCTGCCAGGCTGGCATCGCCCACGACTGCGAGATCCCGCCACCGCCAGCGCCCCAGTTGGCGCCGTCGTTCCACACGTGCTCGCCCGGTGGCTGCGTCGCCGCGTTGTCGATGGTGGTGCCGCCGACCGCGATGACATACGGCTGGCTGGCGGGGTCCAGGACGGACAGCGGGTTCTGGCCCGAGGCCGGGACAGGCGGGCGGGCCGCATTGCAGCTGTCGCTGCCGGTGTCACCGGCGGCGGCAAAGGTGGACTGGCCCTGCGCGGCCGCCTGCTGGAAGAGCACGTTCTCAGCCTGCTGCAGCCCGGGCTCGCCGAGTTGCAGGGCCTGCTCACACAGGCCCCAGCTCGAGGTGATGACCTTGTCGGTGTCGGTGTTGATGATCGCCGCGTACTCGTCGAGCCCGCCGATGGCCGTGTTCGGCGCCTCGTACACGTCGATGTTCGCACCGGCGGCTATGGCCGAGACGTCCTCCACGTCAAGGACTGCCTCACCGAAACCCGGGCCGGTGGGCTGGCCACCGTCAACCGGGACCACATGCAGCCGGGCCGCCATCTGCCCGGCCACGGTCGGGCCGAAGTAGCAGCTGTCGAAGGTGTGGATGTCGGAAGGCAGGAACGGCTCGAGCTCATAGACCGCGATGCGCTGGCCGGCCGCGAGGTCTCCCGCGCCGTACAGGCCGAACGCGCCGTAGGTGTGGGCGATCTGGTCGTCGGTCAGCCCGCCGAAGGCCGTCGCGGCGCCCTTGGCGTCCGCACAGGCCTTCGGTGCGCCGGCCGGGGAAGAGAACTTCGCCATCTCGGCCGCCCGGTGCGCACCCTTCGCGGGTGCACGGATGACCGGGACCGGCTGGGCGTGCACGAGGTTGTCGAGGCCGATGACCGCGGAGACGGAGGGCGCGATCGTGGCGGGCAACCGGACGGCGCCCGTCGTCGCCCGGCCGAGTGCGCCGTTCGAGAGCCGGTACCTCTCAAACCCGGTATGGAACGCCCGCCCGGCCGCTTTCGCCGAGCCGGCGAATCCCACGAGCAGGCCGTCCCGCGCCACCGACGTGACCCGCAGGCCATCAGCGGCCAGCCGCGACCTGACCGCGCTGACCGAGGCCTGGGCCGGCCCGAACGCGCGCGCGAATGCTCCCGCGGGCAGGTACCGGTGGAACAGGGCCGAGCCCGGGGTCGTCACCGCCCCGATGAACCGGATGAGCGACGCCTCGTCGCGCGGCCGCAGCACGACCGCCCCGCTCACACTCGCCGTGCCCGGCACCGGGCCGAGCGCCTTGGCTCCAGCGGGGATATGCGGCGACGGCGTGACCGTCACCGTCCCCCGCGGACCCACCACGGCGGTGCCCGCCGCAGAAGCGGCCGCCACCGAGCCCAGCGCCACCCCCGTCAACGTCACCGACACAACCGAACACGCCACCAGCAATCGCTTCATCCCGCTCCACCATGATCCAAGTCAGGTAACAGGTGCACGCCGACGTTACTCTCACCACCCCGCCAAAGCTGGGCAAAACAGAATCATGAGGTATCCCGCTTCACGCCCGTCACCAGGAGCTTTACCTGCCTGTCCGGGTGCGGCCGCCTGGGCGCCGCACTGCGCCCGTCCTGCCTGACTCCCCTAACCCAGGAGTCCCGATCTCACCAGGTTCAGCTCCGACGATGTCGGCACCGGACTATTCGTATGGGTGACTGAGGTCGACAATGCAGAACCGGTTGCCGTCCGGGTCGGCGAGCACCACGAAGTCCGGGTCATCCGGGTAGCGGTCCCAGTCGACTCGGCTGGCTCCTATGCCCACCAGTCGCTCGGCTTCGGCCGCCTGTTCATCCAGGCTTGCCACGTGCAGGTCCAGATGCAGGCGTGGGTGGTCTTGCAGCGGTGTCTGGCTGCACTGCAACGCGATCATGGCTCCGGCCCGACCCGACTGCGGGACCAGCACCGTCGACCAGCCGCCGAACCCGTCAGTACGCGTCTGGTAACCCAATGCCTGGCACCAAAACCGCGCCGCTCGCTCGACATCATCGACGCCCAGCACCACAACGCCAAAAGTCAACATGCGCCCAGTATCGAGGGTTCACTTGCCGCCGGTGCCGTCGGTGAGAGGGGGCTTGGTGGCTGGGCGGTCGAGGGCGAATGAGAAGTCGGCGATCCCCTGCTCGATGAACTGACTGCCCAGGCCTTTGGCGTCTGCGACCAGGGCGGCGACCGGCCGGTTCTCCGCCAGGTAGGAAGCGCTGAAGGTGTGTATGCCGCGTTCGGTCGCTGCTCTGGCGAGCAGCAGGATGAGCACGGTCGCCAGCCCCACGCTCCGCCAGCCGGGCTGGACCGCCACGGCGATGTCGGCCAGGCCCTCACCGGTCAGCTCATACCGGGCGACGGCGACACCTCTGCCGGTGACCGTGTCGAAAGCCACCAGCGCGAACCGTTGCTGGTAGTCCAGGACTGTCAGGCGCTCCATCAGTTCGGGGGTGACCCTGGGCGGGCCGCCGAGGAAGCGCCGCCGCAGTGTGTCAGGGTCGGCGGTGGTGATGGCCCGCGCCAGTTCGGGCGCGTCACTGGGCAGGATCGGGCGTATCAGCACCCGCCGCCCGTCGTGCAGCGTCGTCTCCTGCCGGTATTCCTCCGGGTATCCCGGCGGAAGCGCGGCAGGCCCAGGCCCAAGGCTCATTCGGTCATTGTGACCCCCGCCGGGTCATGGTGTGGCGCACCGCCGCGGAGTTACTGTCAATACGGGGCCGCAGGGCGGCTGCGTGTGCTCGCTCGCACGTGTGCCTGCCACTGTTGCGCCCGCTCCGGGAGTGAGCATGGTGTCGTGGATTGTCTGGCTGGCCGTAGCCGCGTTGCTTGGCCTGGCCGAGGTCATGACGACGACGCTGGCCCTCGGGTTGCTGGCGGTCGCGGCGGTGGCGGCCGCCATCGTCGGCGGGGCGGGCCTCAGCCTGCCGGTCCAGCTTGCCGCTTTCGCCGTCACGGCAGCGGCCGGCCTCGGGGTGGTGAGGCCACTGGCGATGCGCCACATCCGGCAGCCTCCATTGCTGCGGTCCGGGACGTCCGCCCTGGTCGGACGGTCCGCCATGGTCACCGAGGAGGTCACGGCCCACGGTGGGCGGGTCCGCATAGGCGGCGAGGTCTGGTCGGCGCGCTCCTATGAGGAGTCCCAGGTCATCCCGGCGGGCTCCACTGTCGACGTGTTTGCTATCGAGGGCGCCACCGCGCTGGTTCATCCCAGGGAGTAGTCATGGAAATAGCTGCGGCGATCGTTGCGGTGGTCGTTGTCGCGCTCATGTTCATCCTCGTGGTCAAGACGGTGCGCATCGTGCCGCAGGCGCGGGCACGCAATATCGAGCGCTTTGGCCGGTACCGCAAGACCCTGGAGCCAGGGATGAACTTCATCATCCCGTTCGTGGACCGGGTCAAACCGCTGATCGACCTCCGTGAGCAGGTGGTGGCCTTCAAAGGGCAGCCGGTCATCACCGAGGACAACTTGGTCGTGCTCATCGACACCGTGCTGTTCTTCCAGGTGACCGACCCACGGGCGGCCGACTACGAGATCGTCGACTACATCCAGGCCATCGAGCAGCTCACCGCGACCATGCTGCGCAGCGTGATCGGTTCGATGGACCTGGAGCAGA
Organism: Streptosporangiaceae bacterium; assembly: GCA_035946955.1. Classification (GTDB taxonomy): domain Bacteria; phylum Actinomycetota; class Actinomycetes; order Streptosporangiales; family Streptosporangiaceae; genus DASYYE01. Next base: position 30,126 of record DASYYE010000261.1, read on the forward strand.
CACTGACCTCCCGGGGCAAGATCAACAACATGCTGCGCGGGGTGCTGGACGAGGCTTCTGGCAAATGGGGGATCCGCGTGACCAGGGTAGAGATCAAGGCGATCGACCCGCCCAAGAGCGTCGTGGACGCGATGGAGAAGCAAATGCGGGCGGAGCGGGAGAAGCGCGCGGCCATCCTCACCGCCGAGGGAGTGCGCCAGTCCAAGATCTTGACCGCGGAGGGCGAGAAACAGAGCAGCATCCTGCGCGCAGAGGGCGACAAGCAGAGCCAGATCCTGCGGGCCGAGGGCCAGGCGCAGGCGATCGGCACGGTGTTCCAGGCTGTGCACCTCAACAACGCGGACCCCAAGGTGCTCGCCTATCAGTACTTGCAGACGCTGCCGCAGCTCGCGCAGGCCCAAGGCAACACGTTCTGGGTGATCCCAAGTGAGGTGACCAGCGCGCTGAACGTGCTGAGCAGCGCATTCAGCGGCGACAGCGCTGAGCCGCCAGGGATCCCCCAGCCCAGGCCCGGCCAGATGACCGGCGCCGCCCCGCTCGCCGCCGGTGGGACCGCACAACCTGTCCCGATTTCGGACGGCAAGCAAGCCGCGGCGGAAAGGGCAGTTGCAGAGGAAGCCGACACGAAAGAGGCCCAGCAGCCTTGACGTCAGGGCTCTTCTACGACCGAGAAGTCGCCGACCGAGGCGCCCTCGATGTCGGTCTCGTCTTCGACCGATGAGTACGCGACCACCCCGCGCCGCAGCGCATTGGTGGCCGCGCGGGCGGTCGCCCGCAGCGGCGATTCCGGGCCCGCCGCGACCGAGACCTGGCCGAGCAGGTCTATCGTCTGCTTGACCGCGCGGACGAAGTCGCCGGGTGTCAGGTCTGACCCCAGCACCTTCTCCAGTGGCTTGCCACTGGCCCATGCGTGCGCGACCCACGTGAAGCCCAGGTCGGGCTCGCGCAGGAACGACAGATGGTTGTCCTTCTCGACCCCATCGAGTTCTTCCCAGATCGAGACCATGGCCGTCAGGACTCCCCGGACCTGGCCGCTGGGAAGCCCCACCGCCGCGTCGGGGTTGCGCGACTCGTACGTCAGCGCCGACACACACGCCGCGAGTTCGGCTGGGCTGAGGTCGTCCCACAGCCCGCGACGCACACACTCCGCTGCCAGCAGGTCGAGTTCGGTGTAGAGGTCGCCCAGGCGCCGGCCCTCCGGGGTCACCCTGTCCCCGTCCAGGTAACCCAGTTGGGTCAGGACAGTGCAGACACGCTGGAAGGTGCGGGCGATCACGTGGGACCGCCCGGCGACCGCGGCTTCCAGCCGCCCGGCTTCGGCCTCCAGCCGGGAACGCACCTCTGCTTTCCGTACGTGCGCCTCTCGGTCGGGGCAGGCGTGGCAGGGGTGCCGCCGCAGTGCCGCGCGCAGCCTGGCGATCTCCTGCTCACCGGCTGACTCCGGCTGCGGCGTACGCTTCGGTCTCGCAGGCTCCTCCAGCCCGGCCACCTTGGACTGGACGGCAGCGGCCAGGTCGCGGCGGTGTTTCGGGGACCGGGGGCTGAACCACGTGGGGATCCTGACCCGGTCGATAACGGTCGCCGGGACGGGGAAGTCAGCCACGGACAGCCGCTTCACCTGTCGCCCAGCGGTCAGCACGACCGGCAAGGGGAGGTTGGCCCGGTCAGCGCCACGGTGCGGGCCCCGGTCCCCGTGCCCTTCTGACCCTGCCCGGCCACCCTTGCCATTGCCCTGCTCAGCCCGCCCGCCGGGGACGCCCGGGTCGAGCACGATCGCCGTCCCTGCCCGCCGCCCGCCGGGAACCCAGATGACGTCGCCCCGGCGGAGCTGCCCCAGCGAGGCGATGGCTTCGGCCCGCCGCGCCGCTGTCCGCTGCCTGGCGGCCTCGTTCTCCAGCCGCGACAGATCCTGCCGCAGCTGCCAGTACCCGGCGAAGTCACCCCGCTCGCAGGTGACGGCCTCGGCCTCGAGTGAGGCCCGGGCACGCTTTGCCTGGCGGACCAGGCCCGCCACTGCCCGGTCGGCCTGGAACTGGGCGAACGAGGACTCCAGTACCGCGGTGGCCCGCTCCATCCCGGCCTGGCGGACCAGGTTGACCGCCATGTTGTAGGAAGGGCGGAAGCTGGAGTTGAGCGGGTAGGTCCGGGTGCCGGCCAGCCCGGCGACCGCGGACGGGTCCATGCCAGGCTGCCAGAGCACGACCGCGTGCCCCTCCACGTCGATGCCCCGCCGTCCCGCACGCCCGGTGAGCTGGGTGTACTCCCCCGGCGTCAGGGCCATGTGGGTCTCGCCGTTCCACTTGTCGAGCCGCTCGATCACCACGGTGCGGGCGGGCATGTTGATGCCGAGCGCCAGCGTCTCGGTCGCATACACCACACGCACCAGGCCGGCCTCGAACAGCTCCTCCACGACCTCCTTGAAGCTGGGCAGCAGCCCGGCGTGGTGGGCCGCGATGCCCCGCTGCAGCCCGGTCAGCCATTCCCCGTACCCGAGCACGGGGAGGTCGGCCTCGGGGATGTCGGCCGTGCGGCGCTGCGCGACATCGGTGATGAGGCGGGTCTCCTCGGGGGTCGTGAGCCGCAGCCCCGCGTCCAGGCACTGGCGGACAGCAGCGTCACAACCAGCGCGGCTGAAGATGAACACGATCGCTGGCAGCAACGCCGCCCCGTCGAGCCGCTCGATGATCCCTGGCCGGCTGGGCGGCCGGAGCCGCGGCGGCCTGCGCGCCCCCCGCTGGGGGCGGCCGGGGCTGGCGCGCCCGGCCGACTCCTCCCGCCGGGCCAGCCGCAACAGGTCGGGGTTGACCTGGGTGGGCTCCACGAACATGTCGTACAGGCGGCCGTCGGCGAGCATGTGCTGCCACAGCGGCACCGGCCGGTGCTCGTCCACGATCACGGTGGTCCCGCCCCGGACGTCGCTCAGCCAGTCGCCGAACTCCTCGGCATTGCTGACCGTCGCGGACAGCGCCACCACCCGCACGGACGCGGGCAGGTGGATGATCACCTCTTCCCACACTGCACCACGGAACCGGTCGGCCAGGTAGTGGACTTCGTCGAGGACCACGTAGCCCAGCCCGGCCAGGGTCGATGAGCCCGCGTAGAGCATGTTGCGCAGCACCTCGGTGGTCATCACCACGACCGGTGCCTCGCCGTTCACGCTGTTGTCGCCGGTGAGCAGCCCCACCCGGTCGCTGCCGTAGCGGCGCACCAGGTCGCCGTACTTCTGGTTGGACAGCGCCTTGATCGGCGTCGTATAGAAGCACTTGCGGCCCTGCTCGAACGCGAGGTGGACGGCGAACTCCCCCACCACCGTCTTGCCGGACCCGGTGGGCGCGGCCACCAGGACTCCGTGGCCCGCATGCAGCGCCTGGCATGCCTCACGCTGGAACGCGTCGAAACGGAAGTCATACAGCGACTGGAAGGCGGCGAGTGCTGGCCCGTCCTCCACCTGCTGGCGCCGGAACGCGGCATAACGCTGCGACGGGCTGGACACACCACTAAGCGTAAGCCACAGTCTCACCAGGATCTTGACGCGCGCCAGAGCGCCCGCCCGGAGCAGGCGGCCCGCTCCCCCCGGCTCATGCTTCCCGCTTAACCCAGGCCGTACGTACTCTCAGCGTGCCCCTGGATCAGCTGGCCACATACCGCAGTTTGAGGTGGTCCTCGTGTCCGGACCAGCTCAAGCCGAACGACCAGCACCCCGCCGCGGGCATGTCAATGATCGACGGGCCCGGGCCCCCGGCAACCTCTCGCGTCACAGTCCGGCCGGTGCCGTTGAGCGTGGCCCGGATCCGCAACGGAGCGGCTAGCTGCCCGGCTAGCCGGGACACCCAGAGGATCTTATTGTTCCGGTTGGCGAGCGGCGGCGCGCGCAACGGGTCGGCCCACAAAATGGCGACGATGTCTCCCCGCTCACCCATCACATACGGCATCGACTGCGCTGCTGGATGGAACCCGGCGCGGGCCCAGGTGGGAAGGAGGCGCGGCGCTATCGAGGCCGGGCAGCCGCGGGTCACCGCCAGGGTTGCACCCGGGCTCATGGGTGAGCCGGTGACCCTGGGTTGCGGCGTGGCCGGACCTGACGAGTGACCGGTGGAGCACCCGGCTCCGGCCAGGACCGCGAGTAGGACCAGCGCCGTGCCGCCCCTCATATCCGGAGCGTACGCCCTGTGTGAGGTGAGCCCCTGGTCGCTGAGACCGACCAGACACAGCGGCTCCGCCAGCATGTGTCTGCCGCCCTTGCCACACGCTGGTATTCGCCGCCGAGCACGGCGGCGGTGAGACCAGCGGGCACGCGAGGCTCTGGCACCTACCCCTCCCCCCGGCTTCTTGCTGTTATCAGCATGCTCGACCATACCAAGGCCCACAATGATCACTGCGACCATGATCGATGTGCGCTCGCGGACAAAAGATTGTCCATACCGGAACATCGATCACTGGCTGCCGTGGGTACCAGCCAGGACTGGTCATGATCGATGTACCAGAACGGATAAAGGAATGTCCGTCTGCCACATCTATTGCCCGCAAGATCACTTTGGGCTTGGGGCGCGTCGGCCAATAAGTCCACAGGCCCGGCACGGCCGGAGAACCTGCGGTTTATTCCGAGACGGCTCCTTGGCAGGGACCGCTTTTTGTCCTGTTTGCGGACATTCATCACAGCGGCGCTCACGGGTTGGTCTAGGCACGGACGGTGGCTGGAGGAAGCCAGGGTGGTTGCTGCTGTGACCAGCCAACTCGCTCGCGACGGCACGCTCCTAGAGCCCGGCCAGTGCGTGCCCGTTGGCTAACCGGGCCGGTCAGCGTCCATGGTGTCCTGGTCGAAGCCAACGATGTCGTCGCCAGCGAGCAGGGAAGCTGTCTCCGCCTCCTGCAGCCGGGTACGGCGCCGGGAATTGAGCCAGATGAGTACCTCGGCCACTTCCACTAGCACCACGCACGGGATCGCGAGCAGCAGCATGGAGAACGGGTCGGGGCTGGGCGTGGCCGCGCCGGCGAACACGAACACGGCGAAGAGCATGACCCGGCGCCACTTGCGGAAGAACTCGTGGCTGAGTACCCCGGCGAGGTTCAGCATCACGAGGACCAGCGGCAACTCGAAGGCGAGCCCGAAGATCAGCAGCATCGCCGTGGCGTAGCCGAAGTAGGTGTCGATCGTGATCAGCGGCCTGACATCGGCGGGGGTGAGGCCGAGCAGGAACCGCAGCCCGCGGCTCATCGCCAGGTAGGCGAACAACGCGCCCAAGCCGAACAGCGGCACCGCGCTGCCCACGAACGCCCATGTCCAGCGTTTCTCCCGCGCGTACAGGCCGGGCGCGATGAACGCCCAGAGCTGGTAGAACCACACCGGCGAGGAGATGACCAGGCCTACTACGAAAGCGACCTTGAGCCGGACGAAGAACGGGTCGAATATGCCGGTCACTACGAGCGGATGGCCGTTGGCGCCGCCGCAGCCGACATGGCCCTGCAGGGAGAGGTGACAGAACGGGCCGATGATGAAGTTCCAGGCGGGGTGGAACAGGTACCAGCCCGCCACCATCCCCACGGCCAGCCCAAGGATCCCCTTGATCAGGCGGTTGCGCAGTTCCCTGATGTGCTCCATCAGGGGCATGCGCGCCTCGGGGTTGTCGCGCTTGCCCGCGCGTACGCCCAGGTGGCGCCCGTGGGCGGGCGCGGAGGAGTCAGGCGCCGCGCTCATCTCCTGGCCGGCTCAGCTCGAGTGCGAGGCGGGAGTGGTGCCCTCTGAGCGTGCCTGGGTCGCCATCTGCTGGGCCTGCTCGGCCATCTGCTGGGCCTGGGCCGCGAGCTCGGCGGCCTTGGCGGCCGACGGCTTCTCGTCCTCGACCGCCTTCGGCGCCGGCGCTGGGGTGGGCAGTTCATGCTGCACGAACTGCGGCGGGGCGGCCTTGCTGGTGCCGTCGTCGTTGAGTTTCTGCGCCTCGCTCTTGAAGATGCGCATGGCCTCACCGAGCGACTTCGCTGCCTTGGGCAGCTTCGCCGAGCCGAACAGCAGTACCAGCACGATCACGACGATCAGAATGTGCCAGGGGCTGTCAAAGAGTCCCATCTATGCCTGTCCTCCTGGGCGAGGAACACGCCGCGGGTGCCGGGCGTGCTTTCCGCCTCATGCTACGTCCAGCACATAACGATTTCACCCCTGAGGGGGCGTCCCCGGCGCCGAACAGGCAGCGACGGCTGCTGTCACTGCGGGGCGGAAGCAGCCGGCACGCCGGGCGAATCCGCGTAGGCCGCGAGCGCGGCGGCGGCGGCCTCGCGCACCTCGGCGGCCAGGCCCGCTGGCTCGATGATACGGCCGTCTTCGCCGAGGCCGAGGCCGAGCCGGCGGACCCAGGCCACGTCGGGGGTGCGGATCACCACGCGCAGGCGGCCGTCGCCAATGTCGGTGGTGCTCTCGCACGGGTAGTACTCGGCGACCCAGCGGCCGTGCGGTGAGAGTTCGATGACCACGCGCAGGTCGTCGGCGGACGGCCGGAACAGGCCCTGGTCCACGTCCACCGGTTCCGCCTGCGGCGGGACCTCGGCGGGCGTGTCGAGCACGTCGATGGCCAGCACCCGGTCCAGCCGGAACAGCCGGACCGACTCAGCCCGGTGGCACCAGCCCTCCAGGTAGGTACGGCCCTCGACGACCAGCACCCGCATGGGGTCCACGTCTCGCTCAGTCGCCTCGTCCCGGGCAGGCACATAGTAGGAGAGGTGCACCCGCCGGCCTGAGTCGAGCGCGTCGCGGACCTGGTCCGCTACGTCACGACCGGCATATTGGCTGACCTGGACCGCCAGTTGCGTGGACGCGGCCGCCGCTTCCCCGGCCGCCGCCTCGAGCTTGGCGATGGTGCGGCTCAGCGCCGAGGTATCCGCCAGGCCCAGGGCCGGGCGTGCCTGGCTGATCTCCGCCAGCATCCGCAATGCCACGAGCAGTGCACTCGCCTCGTCGACCGCCAGGCGCAGCGGCCGGTCGACCGGCTCCGCCTGGCTGATCTCGATCTCGCCGCCCTCATAGGACAGGTCGATCGGGCAGTACGGGTCAGGTGAGCGCAGCTCGACGCACCACAGCAGGTTCAGGTCGTCCACGAGTTCGCGCTCGCTGACGCCGAACGCCGCCGCTGTCTCGGGCAGGCCTACGACCTTGCGGCTGGTCACGTAGGGGACCAGGGCCAGCAGGCGCTGCAGCCGGTCCGCGCTGGTGGGCGCCCCCGCGCTGTGTGTCATCCGAGTGCCCCCTTCAGCCTGGTCAGCACGGCGTCACGGAGGTCGGGCGGGTCGCAGACGACCACGTCGGGCCCGAACGACGCGAGGCGCTCGGACTGCCAGCCGACGTCGCTGAACGGCACCTCCAGCACGTCCCAGCCGTCGCTGCCGGGTTCGCTGCGGGTGGCCCAGCGGCGGATGCCGAGCCCGGCACCCTCCCGGACCCGCACCACCGCGGTGCGGTGCACGGGGGGGCCGTCGTCCCAGTCACGCACCATCTCGCGTACGTCGGTGCCCTTGGGCACGGTCACGGACCCGGCCGGCCCGGCGAAGGAGACCTCGCCCTGGATCCGGCTCAGCCGGAACACCCGCACGGCGTCACGCGCCCGGTCGTGCCCGGCGACGTACCAGTGGCCGTTGCGGTTGACCACGCCCCACGGCTCGAGTTCGCGGAGCTGGGCCTGCGTGCGCCCGGCCCCCCAGTAGCGGAACGACACCGGGCGGCCGTCACGCACGGCCTCCCAGAGCTTCCCGAACGCCGCCTCACCGGTCTGCAGCCGCGGCTCGATGCCGGGCGCCCGGGGTTCAGCCGCTTCCACGCCCGCGGCGCGCAGCTTGCGCAGGGCCCCCGCGGCCGCGCCGGACAGTTCGGCGCTGCGCCATACCCGGGCCGCCAGGGCCAGCACCGCCGCCTCGTCGGGCTCCAGGTGGATGTCCGGCAGGACATAGGCCTGGCGTGGGATGCGGTAGCCGGCCTCCTCGTCACTGGCGGAGTTGGTGCCTATCTCCAGTGGGACGCCGAGGTCACGCAGCTCTTCCTTGTCGCGCTCGAACATCCGCTTGAACGCGTCGAAGGACTCCGGGTAGCCGGGCACCGCCACCCGGATCTGGGCCGCGGTCAGGTAGCGTTCGGTGGAGAGCAGGCAGACCACAAGGCCAAGCAACCGTTCGGTCTTGCGCCTCGACATCGCCCCGGTCTCCCTCGTGCCGCGCACCCGCTGCCGGCCACGTTACCTCGCAATGCCCACCCGTCGGCACCCGTGGAAGCACGTTACCGTTCCGGCGCGCCCAAGTGGGGCTAGTCCCCGCTCAACAAGCGCCCCTGAACGGCCCCCTCCATGATCAATTCGTTAGTAGTTCAGATTTTCACCCCCCTGAGGGGGAAAAACTGAACGGGTAACGATTGTCCACAGGCCCCGGGGTGGCCTGCCACGTTACTCGTACTCCTCCTCGGTCGAGCGCCACGCGACCTCACCGGCAGCGACGTCGACCACTCGGACCTCCATGTCTTCTGGGGTCGTCAACGCCTTCGATGGCAGTCGCTACCGCCATGGACAGGCATGGATTAGTTCACTGCTCTAGGATACAAGTAGATCGTATATTCGATCAGTAAACCCACCAGTCGGCAGTGGGTTCCTCGCTCTGGGCGGTGGTCAGAGCTTGTCCCGTCAGGGCGATCAGGGTCTGATGGCGCGTAGTACACCGGATACGCCCGTGAGTGACGGAGAACCAGCCTCGTGCCCTGTCGAGCGTGAACGGGTTTCCGGGCTGTGCCGTCACGCTACCCTGCCGGGGTGATCAGGTGGCGGAACGCGGTGGTGTCGGTGGTGGGCCGCGAGTGGCCGGGCGCGGTGGAGCTCAAGGTGGTGGTGGACGGTCAGCCGGTCCGCGCACTGGCCTACCCGGAGCTGACCGGCCGCCCGGAGCCAGGTGACCGGGTCCTCCTCAACACCAACGCACTCGAACTCGGGCTGGGCACCGGCGGTTATGCGCTGGTGGTCGCGCTGCCCGACCGGCTGCCAGCCGACCCGCCGCCGCGGCCGCTGGCCACTGTCCCCGGCCAGCCCGGAGAGGGCCAGCAGACCGGCCACCTCGTCAAGGCCCGGTACACGCCGATGCAGACCTGTGTGGCTGGCGCGGACGAGCAGGGGTCACCGCACTACGACATACTGCGGGACGCCGACGACCTGGGTGGCATGCCGGTGGTCGTGGCCGACCTGCACTCCGCGCTGCCCGCGGTCCTGGCCGGACTGCGCGCCGAATGGGCCGGGCGGGCCGGGCGCGACGCGCCCACGGCTGTCTACGTCATGCTCGACGGCGGGGCACTGCCCGCCTGGTTCTCCCGGACCTGCGCGGGCCTGCGGGCAGCAGGCTGGCTGGCCGGCACCGTGACCGTGGGACAGGCGTTCGGCGGCGACCTCGAAGCGGTGACAGTCCATACCGGCCTGCTCGCGGCGCGACATGTTATGCATGCGGACATCGCTGTGGTGGCGCAGGGGCCCGGCAACCTCGGGACCGGCACACGCTGGGGGTTCTCCGGGGTCGCCTGCGGCGAGGCGGTGAACGCCGCGGCGGTGCTGGGCGGGCGGCCGGTCGCGTGCCTGCGGGTCAGCGAAGCGGACCCACGCGAGCGCCACCGGGGGGTCTCCCACCACAGCCTGACCTCCTACGGCCGGGTGGCCCTGGCCAGGGCTGACGTGGTGGTCCCCGAACTCGCCGGTGAGTTCGGCCGCACGGTCGCCGCCCAGGCGGCGGTGCTGGGGCAGCGGCACGACCTGGTGCCGGTCAGCGTGGACGGGCTCATGGCCGCGCTCCAGGCGTGCCCGGTGCCGCTGTCCACCATGGGGCGCGGGCTGGCTGACGACGCGGCTTCCTTCCTCGCCGCCGCCGCCGCGGGCCGACACGCAGCACACCTGCTGCCCGTCCAGCGCTGACCTCTGCGCTCCCAGGAACCCGAAAACACTGGGGCCACAGCGAGCAACACCTGCCGTGTGTTGAACGTCTTTTGGTCGGTGCTTGGGCAGCCAAACGATGCCCAACCGGTATTTAAACCAGTGGTCTCTGAACTGGGTTTTGCATCTGACCACTACGGACGTCTGCAGGAAGGAGAACCACTTGCACCGGTTTCTGTCGCGCGTGGCCCCGTTCGCGCTGGCCGCGCTCGCGCTGTCCCTGGCCTTCGCGGCCAGTGACGCTGCCGCCGCCCTGCGCGGGGGCCAGGGCGCGGGAACGCCCACCACAGCCCAGGCTGGCCTGGGCGTACCTGGCACAAGAACCCAACCGCTCGTGATGGTCAACGGCGAACGGGTGCTGGCCACCGCTGCCGGGGGTGGGCTGGACACGGCCATCGTCCGCCCGCCGGGAGAGAGTGGACTCGCCGCATCCATGCTCAGGCTGCAGGCGGGGGGCAGCACGTCGCTGGTCCCTGAGGCGGCGCTGCCCTACCTCGGCCACGGCCTCGACCCCAGCCTCTTCAACCTGAGCACGCTGCAGCGTGTGGAGCGTGGCGGGCGCCTGCCCGTGGCGCTCAGCTACCACGAGACCCTGCATGCCCCGCCGGGGGTCACGGTCACCCACCGCGGCGCCGCGACAGCCACCGGGTACCTGACCGCGTCCTCAGCCGCACTGTTCGGCAACGCCCTGGCCCGGCAGATGCTGGCCGACCACACCCGCGCCAGCTACGGCACTGACGGGCTGTTCGCGGATGGCCTGACGCTCAGCGTGCCCGGCGCGGCCCTGGCCCCAGCATTGGTCCAGCACCGTTTCCCGATGCACACCCTCACCGTGCACGGGACGGACCTGGCCGGCCACCCCGACACGGGTGACCAGGTGTTCGTATTCGATGTCTCCGACCCTGCGGCGTTCACCGGCCCGGGCAGCATCAGCGACTTCTACCACGGCGTCGCCAAGTACAGCGTCCCGTCCGGGACCTACTGGGCTGTCGGCTCCTTCTACACGCCCACGCAGCTTCGGCTGGACATCCTGCCCCAGTTCACTGTGCGTGGCGGCACCAGCATCACGCTCACCGCAGCGGCAGCAACCAGCGAGCTGACCATCGTGACGCCGCGTCCTGCCGTCACTTTTGGTATGGGTATCGACCTCGCCCGCTATAACAACCACGCCGGGGCCAACCTTGACTGGGTCGGCAGTGGCTCGACGATGTGGGTCAGCCCGGTGAGTAAGGCCCCGACCGTCGGCATGCTGAACTCTGCCACCTCGGCCCAGCTCACCTCGCCCGCCGGGCAGCACGGCCTCCCCTACACCTACTGGCTGACCTTCCCCGCGCCGCCAGGCACCGTCCCGTCCCAGCACTTCACCGTGGGACCGGGCGACCTCGCCACGGTCCACGACCGGTTCTTCTCCGACGCCAAGACCACCGGCGGGTGGCTGGCCGAAGGCGGGACCGTCTCCCAGATCGAGACGATCGGCTTCGGCGGCTTCTTCCTGCCGCTGCCCCTGCCTGGACGCGATGTCCAGTACGTGTCGGCGTCTCCGGCAATGCTGTGGCAGACCCAGTACTACACCGGCGGCGGTGTGGTGACGGGCGGGCAGTCCAGCGCGTTCCAGCTCTACAAGGCCGGTGAGAGCATGAACGAGGTGTGGAACGCCTACCCGCTGCACCCAGCCCCCAACGTGAGCAACGTGAGCCTGGGCGGGCCGTTCTTCAATACCCCGCTGTCGGCCGCGCGGGCCGCGGACAATCTCGTCCTGGACATCACGCCATTCAGCGACAGCACCTTTGGGCACTACGGCACCGGATACACCGGGAACTCCGGTGGCGGCACCGGCCATACCGCTGGGCAGTACGCCATCTATGACAACGGGCACCGCATCGCCCAGGGCAACGCGGTGGCCGCCGCCAGGGGGAACCCCGCCCTCTACCTGCAGGTGCCGCTGAGCGCCAAGCCGTCGCAGGTCAAGGTTGTAGTGACCGCGTCGCACCAGGGACCGGGCGTCAACCTCTCCAGCGCGAGCGAGGACGTGTGGACCTGGCTGTCAAAGCCGGACCCGCAGGCGACCGTCCCCGTGCCGTGGGACTGCGGCGGCAGCTCCGTCCACCACCACGTGGTGATCGACCGCCACTGCGTGGTGCAGGACATGCTGGTCCCGGACTACGCCGTGTCCGGCCTGCTCCCCGACGGCAGCCACGGCGCAGGGCCGCAGTCCCTCAGCCTGTCCATCGGCCACCTCCAGGAAGCCGCACCGTCCCGGATCACGCACGCGCAGGTGCAGGTGTCCTATGACAACGGCACCACCTGGCAGAGCGCCACGCTGACGCGGACCGGCCCCGGCCAGTTCACCGCCGCCTACACCGCTCCCGCCTCGTCCCTGGTCAGCCTTCGGGTCACCGCCCGCGACGCCCAGGGCGCGACCATCACCGAGACCATCGACAGCGCCTACCAGACATCTGCCTGACCAGGGAAACGGAAACCTCTCATGACACACCGCATGTGGACGTTTGCCCGAAACACACGAGGCCCGGCACGCACCGGCGGGTGGGGGCGCCGGAGCATCATCCGGGCCGCCACCACCGTCACCCTGGCCACCGCTGTCAGTGGGGCACTTGCTGTCCCGCTGGCTCAGGCCAGCACCCACCAGTCCGGCGGCCGCCCGGTTGCCGCGCACCGGGCGGGCACACCAGCCAGTTCCCAGGCCTTCGCGGTACCCGCCGGGATGAAGACCGCGTGCCCGGCGGCCCCGGCAGGTGAGGCGCGCTGCTTCACGTTCTACCGGCCGCAGACATCGGTGAACCGCGCGATCGCCGCCGGTGTCCATGGCAAGGCCGCCCAGCCCACGGGCTGGAGCCCACAGCAGATCCGCGCGGCCTACAAGCTCCCCGCTTCCACGGGCTCGAACCAGACCGTCGCGATCACCATCGCGTTTGACACCCCGAAGCTCGCCCAGTACCTGGCCGTCTACCGGCAGCACTACGGCCTGCCGCCATGCACGACGGCCAGCGGGTGCCTGCGGATCGTAAACCAGAAAGGCCAGCCCTCACCCCTGCCCGTCTCGGGAGTCCACTCCGGCTGGGACCTCGAGGCGACCCTGGACGTGTCGATGGTCTCCGTGGCCTGCCCCTTCTGCCACATCCTCGTGGTGGAGGCCAACACCAACAGCTTGGGCGACCTGGCCACAGCGGAGGACTCGGCCGCCAAGCTAGGCGCGCAGGTGATCTCCAACAGCTACGGCGGCAGGGAGGACGGATTCGCCCTCGCCTTCGCCAGTGCCTACGACCACCCCGGCCACACCATCGTCGCCTCCTCGGGCGACTCCGGGTACGACGCCGCGAACTTCCCGGCCGACCTCTCGACCGTGACCGCCGCCGGTGGCACCGCCCTCTCGCACAGCGCCCGTGGCTGGACCGAGATCGTATGGAAGTATGGCAGCAGTGGCTGCTCGGCGTATGTGCCCAAGCCCGCGTGGCAACATGACAACCACTGCCCCGGCCGCACCATCGCGGACGTTTCGGCGGTGGCCATCAACGTGCCGATCTACAACGCGGACTACCACGGCTGGGTCACGGTCGGCGGCACCAGCATCTCCGCGCCGCTGATCTCAGGGATCTACGGGCTGGCCGGCAACGGCGCCAGCCTCGCACCGGGCAGTGTCTACCAGCACGCCAGCTCGCTGTTCGACATCACCAGGGGCAACAACGCCGCATTCGGCACGCCCGCCCAGGTGTGCGGCGGCGACTACCTCTGCGTCGCCAAGAAGGGCTACGACGCCCCCACCGGTCTCGGCACCCCCGACGGCACCGGCGCCTTCTAACCCAGCGGCCCCGGTGGCCTGACTCCCCCCCCATGCCCCAGGCCACCGGGGCCCCACCCCAGAAGGAGACACCATGCCCAGGAAACACCTGTCCCGGCTTGCCGCAGCGGCTGCCGCGGCCACCTGCTTCACTGGCTTCGCAGTCCCGGCGGCCAGCGCCGCCACCCATGCCCCCGGTCAGTCCGCCGCCAGCCCAGCGCAGGCAGCCGGAGCTCGTTCCCTGCTGCTCATCACCGGAGACCGCCTGCTGATGAGGCCAGGGTCGTCGCACCCGGCCGTGGTCGCGCCAGCGACGGGTGGCGGGATGATCATCAGCTGGTTCTGTCAGCAGCAGGCGATGGTGCCTGTCGACGCTCTCCCCTACCTCGGCCGGGGCCTGGACCTCAGCCTGTTCGAGCCGTCAGCGCTGGCGCACGCCGAGGCTGGCGGGCGCCTCCCGGTGCGGGTCGCCTACCAGGGCAACTTGCCCTCCCTGCCCGGCGTCACGCTCACCAGCCACGCCAACGGCCTGGCCAGCGGCTACCTGACGGCAGCCTCAGCGGCGCGCTTCGGTGCGGCGCTGGAACGGCAGTTCATGGCTGACCACGAGCGCGGCAGCTATGGCGGTGACGGCCTGTTCGCGGGCGGCACCTCACTCAGCCTGGCCGGCACGGCCCCCACGCCAGCACCGGCCCCGCGGGCCTTCCCGATGCAGACACTGACCATGACCGGCACCAACCTGGCTGGCCGGCCGGACACCGGCGACGAAGTGTTCGTCTTCAACCTCGACAACTGCGCCAAGTTCGGCGGGTTCGACGCGGTCAGCTCCTTCTACCATGGCACAGCCAAGTACAGCGTCCCGGCCGGGCACTACTGGGCGTTCGGGCTGTTCACCAACAAGCAGTTCCCGGCCTTCCGGATCGCTGTCCTGCCGCAGTTCACCGTACGTCACATCACCACAGCCCACCTGAGCGAGCAGGCTGCCACCAGCGAGTTCAGCTTCGCGACACCCCATCCAGCCACCTTGGATGACACCTCGCTGAACCTGTTCCGCGGGTCCAGCCAGGCCGTGAGCGCGGTCACCTTCTTCGAGTTCGGCGCACCCATGTGGGTGAGCCCCATCTCGCACGCCCCGTCCCTCGGCACCCTGCACACGGTCACAACGGCGAACCTGGCCTCGGCCGCGGGTCACGCCACGCCGTACAACTACGCACTCAGCTTCGCGGGCGCGCCAGGGACCATCCCGCCCCAGAGCTACACCGTGAGCCCAGCCAGCCTGGCCACGGTCCATGAGCGGTTCTTCTCCGAGGTCAGCTCCCCTGGCTCCTGGGTCACCGTCGGTGGGCCGCCGCAGTCCGGCGCGGCCGGCGGCACCTTCCAGCCGGTCTCACTGCCCGGCACCCTGGTCCAGTACGTGTCAGGGGGCCAGCAGTCGCTCTGGTCCTCCCTCTACGGCAACGACAAAGCGGGCACCGGTGGGCAGTCGAACGTGCCCCAAGCCTTCCACGCGGGCCAGAACGTAACCGAGGACTGGAACGCGTTCCCGCTGCACCCGGCACCCAATGTCAGCCTGCCTGGCACCAGCGCCTTCCCCACCCAGCCATCGGCCGTGCGGGCAGGCAACCAACTGCTGCTCGACATCACCCCGTTCAGCGACAACACACTGGGGCACCTGGGCAGTGGTTTCGCCATTGGAAACAGCTCAACGGTGGCCAATGTCACCGGCAGCTACGAACTCGACGACAACGGCGTGAAGATCGCGGGTGGCACGATCGCCCATTCGCAAGCGCCGGACCTGTCCGTGAAGGCACCGCTGGTTGCCACGCCGTCGCAGGTCAAGCTCTCGCTGACCGCGTCTAGGACCGGCTCACAGTTCCTGCTCTCCACCGGCAGCCAGGACGTGTGGACCTGGCCGTCGCGGCCCAAGCCGACGGCCACCGTCCCGGCCCCGTGGTACTGCGGCGTCACCTCCTCCGCGACGGCAGTGCACTATGACCGGCACTGCGTGGTGCAGGACATGATGACCCTGCAGTACCAGGTGGCGGGCCTCAGCCCCACCGGCACCACCAAGCCGGGACAGCAGGCATTCGACCTGACCGTCAACCACCTCCAGGCGACCGCACCGGCCCGGGTCACCGACGCCCAGATCCAGGTCTCCTACGACGACGGCGCCACCTGGCACCCGGCCACCATCACCCGCACCGGCCCCGCCACGTTCCACCTCACCTACACCGCACCGCCGCAGGCGGGCGTCACGCTGCGGGTCAACGCAACCGACGCCCACGGCGCGACCGTCGCCGAAACCATCACCCGCGCCTACCAGACATCAGCCTGACACCCAGTCCCACCCGGGGAACGTCCGGGCCCGTGGTCACGGGCCCGGACGTTCCCGGTATGGTCCGTGGTCGTGCGCCTAACTGGACCTGGGGTGCCTGTCCCATGAGGCACCGGTGGTACAGGGTCAGGGTCTCGCTGGGCAGCCGCCACGTGCGCAGTGCACAGAAGTCCGTGGTCTCGGTCACGCCGAACCAGCGGGGCGGGCCTGGCCGGGGCAGCCTGATGACCCAGAGCCGGGTGGTCTGTGCCAGGCGGCGTGCCAGCTCCGCCCGGTTCACGTCCTGCCCATAGAGCGCGCTGGGCCGGAACCCGAACAGGGGCTCGTGCCTGACCGGCTCGCGCCGCAGGGCGATGTCGCGCAGATGGGTGAACCCGTCCGGGTAGGCCGCCTTGAGGAGCCTCCCGCCCGGGTTATGGAAGATGACCGCATCGCCTGGCTGGGCGTGAGTGGCCAGGGTGCGTGATACGGCACGCAGGTCGTCGGTGCCGGTCGCCTGCCGTACCAGGGGCTGCGCCGCCAGTGCGGCCCCGACAGCCACGGGCAGCACCGTTGCGTACGCCCGCGCTGGCAGGCGCGCGGCAGCGGCGACCACGACGAGGCACAGCGCCGGCAGGCAGAAGAGCAGGTAGCGGTCCTGCCAGAGTGGGCTGATCACGCTGACAGCCAGCAGGACCGCCGGGGGCAGGACCAGCCACGGCCCGGCCACCACGGCCAGGGCACGGGGGCCCGCTGCCGCTGCCTCCCGCGTACCTGGGCACACCGTGACGGCCACGAGCAGGCCACACGCCACGATCAGGCCGGCTACGCCGGCGGCCTGGAAGCTGCTCAGGGGCTGCTCCCACTGGGTCTGCCCAACCTGCGACAGCGCCAGGGCGGCCACCGGCGACACCGCCAGCCCCACCGCTGCGACCGTGACCATGAACTCCCTGCGCCACCCGGGCCAGTTCGGCGGCGCCCAAACCAGCGTGACCACATTGGCGGCCACCACCAGCGCCGCCATGACGTCACACCAGCCCGTCGCGGTCAGCGCCAGCGCGTACCACGCGGCATTGCGGCGGCCGCCGTCACGCGCGTAGACGACAAAGCGGTGGCAGGCCACGATCGCCAGCGCGGTCGCCACCGCAAAGGGCCGGGCGGTCTGTGCTGCCAGCGTCACCGGTGGCAGCACCGCGTACAGCATGCCAGCGGCCAGCCCCACCCACGGCCCCGCCAGCCGGGCACCGAGCGTTGCCAGCATCCCGGCCGCGACCGCGGTGGCTACGACGGTGGGGAGCCGGACGACCGTCTCTGACGTGCCGAAGAAGAGCACCTCATGGATCAGCAGGTAGTAGGCGCCGTGCACGGCATCGACATGAGTCAGCGTGGGGAGCAGCGCACTCAGTGGGCGGTGGCTGGCCGCCAGCGTGGCCGCCTCAACCGCGGAGAACGACCTCGCCGAGACCTGCCACCGGCCCAGCGCGAACGCAATGACGGTAGGCACCCCCCACACCGCCGCGGCAGGCAGCCGCCCGCTCGGCAGCGCCGTATACGGTCGCCTCACCCTGCCCCCGGCCGGGCAGGACCAGGCAGCACCGGCGGCCGCAGGAACTGGGGTGGCGCGCTGAAGTCCAGCGCCTCCAATGGCGCTGCCGCGGCCGCGTCACGCCGGGTGAGCGGCGGCAGGTTCCACTTCGTCTCGATGAGCTTGAGCACCGACGTATGGTCATAGACCGTGTCGGTCACGTACCCGGGCCTGGCGTAGGGCGACACGATCACCGCGGGCACCCTGAACCCGAGCCGGTCGTAGGCGGCCGGCCCGGCGTCTTCGGACATGATCGTCTTGCCGTACCTGGTGAACCGCAGCGGCCGCAGGAGCAAGAACCGCTGCATGGGGTTGGAACCTGGCACATCGTCGGGTTCGACGGCCGCGGGCGGCGGGACGTGGTCGTAGTAGCCACCATGTTCATCGTAGAGCCAGATCAGCAGGGTCTTGGGCCACGCGGGCCCGGACATGACGGCATTGATGACCTGGGCCGCGAAGGCTTCGCCGACCTGGATGTCCTGGGGGTTCTCCTCGGACCCCTGCCGGAAGTCGGGGTCGACGACCGACACGGACGGCAGGCGGCCCGTCCGCGCCGCCTGCCAGAAGTGATCGATGGAACGCAGGTGGTTGACCGAACGCAAGAACCCCAGCGGGTAGAGGCTGGCGGTGGTCTGCAGCTTGCTCTGCACGGATGGCACGAACTGCGGGAAGACGCCCGCGAGCACGGCACCGAGCGCCCGCAGCCAGTTCAGCCCACGCAACCGTGACAGCCGCCGCCAGTGGACCTGGACGGGGGTCAGGTGGTGGTAGTTCACCCAGGTGATGCCGTGGGCTTCGAGCAGGTCGAAAATCGTGCCCCGGGCAGGGTGGTCGACCATGTTGAACGGCTTGTCGTCGATGAGGCCGTGCGCGGTCCCGGAGACCAGGAACCGCCGGTTGGGGAATGTGGGCCCGAGGCAGGAACTGAACCAGCGCGTCGCCAGCGGGAAGGTGCGGGCAAGCCCGTAGTAGAACGGCAGGTCCTGCTCGGTCCAGTAGGTCATCGGCACCGAGGCGTCCAGCCCGGGGCGGAGCTCCTCGACGCTGCGCACGAAACCGTCGCACGAGCCCCCGTCCCACTGGATGTGGCTGCCGTGCCAGCTCTGGGTGGGCACGCCCTTCTCCTGGGCCGTGCCCTTGAAGTGGTGGATACGGACGCTGGTGCCATCGGCCCCGGGGTTCGTGGCGACCGGCTCACCGTGCTCGTCGAGCGCCAGGCCGTCGCCCCGGCCCGCCAGCATCCCAAGGTAGTTGTCGTAAGAGTGGTTCTCCATCATCAGCACGACGATGTGCCCGACCTCGGGCAGGCATTCGGTGCCAGCCGGTGTCCCGGGCTGCGGCCGCTCCCCCGGGTCGTCCCCACGTCGCGCGAGCCGACGACGGGCATTGGCCACTTCGATCCGCGTCATCACGACGCTTAGCCTGACAGACCGCACGCCCGATGCAAGTGTCCTGGTCTGCGCCAGCGGGCTGTCAGCCGGTCTGCGTGAGGGGGACGACGTCCAGGATGTCTACGGCGAACACCAGGGTGTCAGTCCCCTTGATGCCCGCCTGCGGGCTGCCCGAGCTGCCGTAGCCGTCGGCGGGCGGCACCACGATCAGCACCCGGCTGCCTTGCGTCTGGCCGAGCAGGCCCTGGTCCCAGCCCGTGATGACCTGGCTCGGGTTGACGCCGATCTTGAAGTTGAACGGCTGTCCCGTGGTCCAGGACGAGCCGCCGGGGAACGGCTGGCCGGTCCGCCAGAGCACGCCCTCGTACTGGACGATCAGCATGTCGCCCTTGGCGGCCGCTGGGCCGGTGCCCTTGACGAGGGTCTTCACGACCAGCCCCGACGGTGGCTTGCCGGCCGGCACGGTGATCTTCGGGGCTGCGCCGGGGGCCGAGGTGACCGTAGGCAGGCCACCGCCCCCGGTGGAGACCGTGTGCCCGGACGCTGACTCCTTCGGGGAGAAGCTGGTGATCAGGTCGACGACGAAGACGAGCGTGTCGGTCCCTTTGACCCCGTTCTGGGCATTGCCTGCTGGGCCGTAGCCATCCTTGGGTGGCACGACCGCGAGCACCCGGCTGCCCATCTTCTGCCCGGTCAGGCTCTTTTCCAGGCCGGGCAGGAGCTGGCCACCGAAGAGCGCCGGCTCTTTGCCGTAGGTGCTCAGCAGCAGCCGGTGCGAGATCCCGCTCCAGATGTAGACGGCGGAGTTGGCCAGCACGGAGTCGCCGCGCTGGAACACGGGCCCGCTGCCATGGACCACGGTCCGGACGGTGAGCGCGGTCCCCGCCTTGGCCGAGGGGATCCCGACGTGTGGTGCCTGGCCAAAGGCACCCGAGACGCTGACGGAGCTCGAGGTGGCGGCGGACGGCGCGGAGTGGCCGCAGCCCGCAAGCACCCCGGCAGCGAGCAGGCAGGCAGTAGCCATCAGAATGTTAGGTCGCATTTTCCCCGTCTCACATACCGGCGATCAGCTTCTCGACCCGTTCGTCGACGCTGCGGAAAGGATCCTTGCACAGCACCGTACGCTGTGCCTGGTCGTTCAGTTTGAGGTGCACCCAGTCCACGGTGAAGTCGCGGCGGCGTTCCTGTGCCCGGCGGATGAACTCACCACGCAACCTCGCGCGGGTGGTCTGCGGCGGCACCGACTTGGCTTCGAAGATAGCCACGTCTGAGGCGGCGCGTGTCACCGCCCCCCGCCGCTGGAGCAGGTAGTACAGGCCCCTGCCCCGGTGGACGTCGTGGTAGGCGAGGTCGAGCTGGGCCACCCTCGGCGACGACAGCGGCAGGTCATGCTTGGCCCGGTAGCGCTCGATGAGCTGGAACTTGGTGACCCAGTCGATGTCACGCGCCACCAGGTCCAGGTCGCTGGTCTCCAGCGCGGTCAGGGCCCGGTCCCACAGTTCGAGCACCCGCTTGGTGGTGACGTCGCCGCCGCGGCGGTCGGTGAAGTCGCGCGCCTTGGACAGGTACTCGCGCTGGATGTCCAGTGCGCTGACCTCCCGGCCGGTCGCCAGCCGGACCCGGCGCTGCCCGGTCATGTCGTGGCTGACGTCCCGGATGGCCCGGATGGGGTTCTCCAGGGTCAGGTCACGCATGACCGTGCCGGCCTCGACCATCCGCAGCACCAGGTCGGTGGCACCGACCTTGAGCAGGGTGGTCGTCTCGCTCATGTTGGAGTCACCGACGATCACGTGCAGCCGCCGGAAACGTTCGGCGTCGGCGTGTGGCTCGTCCCTGGTGTTGATGATCGGCCGGGACCGGGTGGTGGCCGAGGACACGCCTTCCCAGATGTGCTCGGCCCGCTGGCTCATGCAGTAGACCGCGCCGCGGGGGGTCTGCAGTACCTTGCCCGCCCCGCAGATCACCTGCCGGGTCACCAGGAAGGGGATCAGGATGTCGGCCAGCCGGCCGAACTCCCCGTGCCGTCCCACCAGGTAGTTCTCGTGGCAGCCATAGGAGTTGCCCGCGGAGTCGGTGTTGTTCTTGAACAGGTAGATGTCCCCGGCGATGCCCTCTTCGCGCAGCCGCCGGTCGGCGTCCACGAGCAGCCCTTCCAGGATCCGCTCGCCGGCCTTGTCGTGGACGACCAGGCCGGTGATGGAGTCGCACTCCGGGGTTGCGTATTCGGGATGGCTGCCCACGTCGAGGTACAGCCTGGCGCCGTTGCGCAGGAACACGTTGCTGCTGCGGCCCCAGGAGACGACACGCCGGAACAGGTAGCGCGCGACCTCGTCTGGGGAGAGCCGACGGCTGCCCCGGAACGTACAGGTGACCCCGTACTCGTTCTCAAGCCCGAAGATTCGTCTGTCCATGGCCTCACCCGGACCCTACGCCATACTCATGGGTGCCCACGCCCGCGACGCCCATGTGACACGTGCCAGTCATGGAATGGTCATTCCCCCCGCCGGGCCCGGCCGCACGGGTCCCGGGGAGCAAAATCAGGCAGAGCAGGCAATTTCTCACCCGAACCGCCCCGGCGTGACGTTCACGCACGGGGATCCTGGCCGGGGCTACCCGGCCTTCCTCTCGGTGACGACGAACGGCTGCCAGTTGTTTGGCCGGGAGGTGTAGAAGCCGCCTGCGCCGCAGTCGCCTGGTGACGGACAGGACAGTGCCGTCAGAAGGAGGCCAGGGCGGTACGGACCGTGTCGCTGATACGCGCGGCCGACGGGACTACGTGGTCCTCCAGCGAGGCCGCCGCGGGCACCGGCACGTGTGGCGTGGTGATCCGCACGGGTGGGCCGTCCAGCTCGGAAAAGGCCTCTTCGACGACGATCGAGACGACTTCCGCACCCCACCCGCACAGCCGTGGGTTCTCTTCGACCGTGAACAGCCGGCCGGTCCTGGCCACTTCCTCGAGGACCGTGGCGGTGTCGAGCGGGACCAGGCTGCGCAGGTCCACCACTGTGGCGTGGATGCCGTGCTCGGCAGCGAGCTGCCTGGCTGCCTCGACCGCCCGGGGGACCATGGCGGCCAGCGCGACGATAGTGGCGTCGTCGCCCCGCATGATCACGTTGGCCTGGCCCAGGGGCTCGAACACCTCCCCGTCACCGACCTCCCCCTTCACCGGGTACAGCGACTTGGCCTCGAAGAACACCACCGGGTCCGGGTCACGCACTGCCGCGGCGAGCAGGCCGATGACATCACGCGGCGTGGCTGGGGCCACCACCTTGAGGCCGGGGACCGCCATCGC
Source organism: Streptosporangiaceae bacterium (assembly GCA_035946955.1). Taxonomy (GTDB): domain Bacteria; phylum Actinomycetota; class Actinomycetes; order Streptosporangiales; family Streptosporangiaceae; genus DASYYE01. Next base: position 52,439 of record DASYYE010000261.1, read on the forward strand.
CCAGTTCTCCACCGACTGGGAGTGCTGCGCGCCGAACCGCAGCCCGGCGCCATTGGCGCAGCGGACGACGAGTGGGAACGAGACCTGCCCATCGGACATGTAGCGGCTCTTGGCGATCTCGTTGGCCAGCAGGTCCCAGCACACCGCGAAGAAGTCGCTGAACATGACCTCGGCGATCGGGCGCAGGCCGGTCATGGCCGCGCCCATGGCAGCGCCGAGGATGGCCTGCTCGCTGATAGGGGTGTCGCGCACCCGCTGGGGGCCGAACTCTTCCAGCAGCCCCACAGTGGCCTTGAAGACCCCGCCAGCCGCGGCCACGTCCTCGCCGAGGAACACGACCCGGCGGTCACGGCGCATCTCCTGGGCGATCCCCCGCGCGACCGCCTCCCGGTATGTGATCGTGCTCATCAGTTCCGCCAGGCCCAGCCGCCGTCGTTCCAGACATTGGTGAAGGCACGTTCCAGCGGCGGCTCAGCGCCCGCCGTGGCCTCCTCCGTGGCCTGGTCCACCTCCTGTCTGGCCTCCGCGTCGATATGGTCCAGCACCTCCTGCGCCACGCCCCGCGAGACCAGCACCGCACGGTAGGTGAGGACCGGGTCGCGGGCCAGCCACTCGTGGACCTCCTCGTCCGGCCGGTACTTGCCGGGGTCGGCACGGGAGTGCCCGCCGTGCCGGTAGGTCACCGCCTCGACCAGTGACGGGCCACCGTCGCTGCGCGCCCACTCGATGGCCTGACCTGCGACCTCGTGCACGGCCTCCACGTCGTTGCCATCGACCTCGATGGGGGGCAGCCCGTAGGCGGGTGCGCGGTCCGCCGCGGGACGCTTCACCGCAGTGACCGACCCGATCGCCGTGTACTCCATGTACTGGTTGTTCTCGCACACGAACACCACCGGCAGCCGCCACACCACGGCCAGGTTGAGCGCCTCGTGGAACGTGCCGATGTTGGTGGCACCGTCACCGAAGAAACAGACCGTCACCTGCCCAGTCGCCCGGTACTGAGCGGACCAGGCGGCCCCGTTGGCGACCACCAGTTGCGCCCCGACGATCGCGTAGGCCCCGAGCACCCCATTGGCCACGTCCAGCAGGTGCATCGACCCGCCCTTGCCGTGCATAAGGCCGTTGTCGCGGCCAAGCAACTCGGCCATGACCAGGGTCATCTCGGTGCCGCGGGCCAGGACGTGGTTGTGGCCGCGGTAGGTGACGAACGTGTAGTCGCTGGGGGACATGGCCGCGGCGACCCCGGCCGCGATCGCCTCCTGGCCCATGCCCAGGTGGGTCGTGCCCTTGACCAGGTTCTGCAGGAAGAGGTCGTGGGCGCGCTTCTCGAACTGCCGGATCCGCGTCATCGTCCGGTACAGACCGAGCGCGGTCTCGGTGTCCATAGCGCCTCACATCAGCGGTGCTCAGTACGGGTTGGTAACGAACAGTTCCTTGGCCGGGAACTTGGTGATGACCTCGACGCCGCCGTCGACCACCACGACCTCCTCCTCCAGTCGCGCGGCCGAGACACCGTCACTGGCCGGGCAGTAGGTCTCCAGCGCGAACACCATGCCCTTCTCGATCTCCATCGGCGCCACCAGGGAGGACAGCCGGCTGATGATCGGCCGCTCGTGCAGGGCGAGGCCGAGGCCGTGCCCGAACTGCAGCCCGAACGCGGTCTTCTCATCAGGCAGCCCGATCTCCTGCGCGGCCGGCCACAGCCTGGCGATCTGGTCGGTGCTCACGCCAGGCTTGATGGCAGCGATGGCCGACTCCAGCCACTCGCTGGCCCTGGCGTAGGCGTCGCGCTGGGCTGGCGTGGACCGGCCCACGCTGAACGTCCGGTAGTAGCACGTGCGGTAGCCGTTGTAGGCGTGCATGATGTCGAAGAACGCCTGCTCGCCAGGGCGGATCATGCGGTCAGAGAAGTTGTGCGGGTGCGGGTTGCACCGCTCCCCCGACACCGCGTTGACCGACTCCACGTCGTCGGAGCCCATCTCGTACAGCCGCCTGGCAGCCAGCGCGACGATCTCGTTCTCACGCACACCCGGGCGCAGTGCCTGGGCGATCTCGGTGTAGACGCCATCGACCATGGCCGCGGCGGTGCTCAGCAGGGCGATCTCGTCCGGTGACTTCAGTTGCCGGGCGCGGAGCATCACCTGCTGCCCGTCTGCGACCTCGATCCCCTGGCGGGCCATCTCGAAGAACACCGGCACCTCGGCGAAGTCCACCCCGACCGGCATGCCCGCCACCCTGGTGTCCGCCAGGATGGCCTTGACCTCGGACACCATCCGCCCGACCAGTCCCGCTCCGGGCGCGGTCGCCCCGCGCATGGTCGTGTATGAGGCGATGCAGTGCTCGGGCTCAAGCCACGGGCAGTACATCCGGTGGTGCACCGCAGCGGAGCCGAAGTCCCACAGGAACAGCTCACCGGTGCGCGTGTACAGCGCGTAGCGGCACAGCTTGTCCCGGGTCCACTCACCGATCGCCACGCCGGTCAGGTACCGGATGTTGTTGTTGTCAAACACCAGCAGGGCACCGAGGTCGCTGTCCTGCATGGCCCCCATGGCACGGGCGAGACGGTACTCACGCAGCCGCGCGAAGTCCACCCGCTGCTCGAAGTCAACAGCCATCGTGCCGGGTGAGGGCGTGGCCGGGAGAGGAGGGACCGGCGGGATGGGCGCGACCATTCGGGGCCTCCCCCAAAGCAGTAGTGCACATCGGGCCAAGCCGATCCGATGTACAGTAAAACTACACAAGCGTTCAGTCAGACTGTCAAGGGTGCGGCTGGCAACTGGACGCACTCGTTTGCACTATTCCCAGGCAGACACCAGACCACTCCCGCTGCGAGCGGGCTGGCAGAGCGGAACTGGCCTGGAGCGAGCCGCAGGGGCGCGGCGCTGCCTGGACTGAGGAGCGAGGAGCGAAGCGACGAGCGACGAGGGAAGGGAGCGCCTTCAAGGCGCCCCGGAGGC
>DASYYE010000262.1:0-13258 GCA_035946955.1 Streptosporangiaceae bacterium
CAGGTCGTGTCCCTCGGGCCGAGGGCGCCGCGTACGGTGCGTCCCGAGGCCTCGGCCACGACCACGCTGTCCAGCCGCCCGTCGGCCACACTGACCCTGATGCCCAGGTCTGGGCGCTCGTCGACGAGCGTCGCGGACTGGGCGGGCGATGCCGAGCCGGAACTGAAGGCCAGGTTGCCGCTAGTGATCGTGACCTTGGCCGCCAGCACGCGCAATGCCGCCTGGTGGCCGGCCGCCGTGCTGACGGGGCTGGCCTGGCAGCCCGCTGCCAGCACGGCTGCGACCGCCAGCACGGGGCCGACCCCCACACTGCGCCAGTGTTTTGGCGTAGCCCCAATGGCACTCATGATGCCGCCCTTGCATCACGTGTGGCGAAGTCAGGTCAGTGTGAGAATGATCCCCTGTAATACTCGAATACAAAACCCACGGATGCAAGGACGACAAAAAGCATCCCGATGAGGAACAGCCACCACCCGATGGCCGCCCCCAGGGCCGCGGTGGCGCAGGCGAGCCCGGTGAACAGCGGCCACCAGCTGTGCGGGCTGAAGAACCCCACTTCGCCCGTGCCCTGGCTGATATCGCCCTCGTTGTCGTCTTCGGGGCGCAGGGGCAGCCGACGGCCGGTGAACAGCAGGTAGAACCCGGTCAGGAACGCCAGCCCGACAGCCAGTGCCAGCGCGGTCGTCCCAGTCGGATCCTTCGAGAAGTGCCAGTACACGACGTCCGCGCCGGCGAAGAACGCCGCGCAGCCGAGGAACAGGTACCCTTCGACCTTCATCGACGACCTCTCAACCAGTGACGCTGTGTTCGGGCCCGGTCAGTGGCCGGCCTGAGGTTATGTGGGGATAGTGCAGGTCGAACGCGGGCCGCTCGGACCGGATACGCGGGATGGAGGTGAAGTTGTGCCGCGGTGGCGGGCAGGACGTCGCCCACTCCAGGCCATTGGCCCAACCCCACGGGTCATCCGCGGTGACCCGCTCGCCATACTTCGCGGTCTTGTACACGTTGTAGACGAAGATCAGCGTGGAGACCCCGAGGATCCACGACCCTACCGTGGAAATATCGTTCAAGATGGTGGCCAGCGGCGGCAGGTCCGGGTAGTTGGCGATCCGGCGTGGCATGCCGATGACGCCCAGCCAGTGCTGCACCAGGAATGTTGTGTGGAACCCGATGAACAGCGTCCAGAAGTTCCACTTCCCGAGGCGCTCATCGAGCTTCTTCCCGGTGAACTTCGGCCACCAGAAGTACAGGCCCGCGAACATCGAGAACACCACAGTGCCAAAGAGCACGTAGTGGAAGTGGGCCACCACGAAATAGGAGTCGCTCACCGCGAAGTCCAGAGGCGGTGACGCCAGGATCACCCCGGTGAGACCGCCGAACAGGAACGTGGTGAGGAACCCTATGGAGAACAGCATCGGTGTCTCGAACGTGAGCTGTCCCCGCCACATGGTGCCGCACCAGTTGAAGAACTTGATCCCGGTGGGCACCGCGATCAGGAACGTCATGAACGAGAAGAACGGCAGCAGCACCGCGCCGGTGGTGAACATGTGGTGCGCCCACACGGTCATCGACAGCCCGGCGATCGCGATGGTGGCGGCGATCATGCCCTTGTAGCCGAACAGCGGCTTGCGGCTGAACACCGGCAGCACCTCGGTGATGATCCCGAAGAACGGGATCGCCACGATATAGACCTCCGGATGGCCGAAGAACCAGAACAAGTGCTGCCACAGCAGCGCCCCGCCGTTCTTGGCGTCGAACACCTGCGCGCCAAGCTTGCGGTCGATCTCCACCACCAGCAGGGCCGCCGCGAGCACTGGGAAGGCCAGCAGGACCAGCATGGAGGTGACCAGGATGTTCCAGGTGAAGATCGGCATCCGGAACATGGTCATGCCCGGGGCGCGCATGCAGATGACCGTGGTGACGAAGTTGACCCCACCGAGGATGGTGCCGAAACCCGACAGCACCAGGCCCATGAGCCACATGTCACCGCCGATGCCCGGCGAGTAGACCGTGCTGGTCAGCGGCGAGTACGCGTACCACCCGAACGACGCGGCCCCGCCTGGCGTGACGAAGCTGGCCAGCAGGATCAGCCCGCCGAACAGGAACAGGTAGTAGCTGAGCAGGTTCAGCCGTGGGAACGCGACGTCCGGCGCGCCGATCTGCAGCGGCATGATCTCGTTGGCGAACCCGACGAACAGGGGTGTGGCGAACAGCAGCAGCATGATCGTGCCGTGCATGGTGAACAGCTCGTTGTACTGCTGGTCCGACACGATGTGGTTGTCGGGCCCCATGAGCTGGACCCGCATGATCAGCGCCATCAGGCCACCGACCATGAAGAACCCGAACGAGGTGATCAGGTACAGGTGGCCGATGACCTTGTGGTCTGTCGAGGACAGCCAGTCGGCCATCACCGAGCCCTTCCGCTCCCGGCGAAGCTCGGCGCCGGTCACGGTCAGGGGTTCGCTCACCGTGCTCACGAGGTGCTCCCTGCTGATGAAAGCTGCGCGGAGGCGGCATGCGCTGCTTTGACCTGCGCCTGCTGCTGCGCGTGGATCCAGGCCCTGAACACCGCTGGCGTCACGATCCTCACCTTGAACAGCATCCGGCTGTGGTAGAGGCCGCACAGCTCGGTGCAGCGGCCGATGAAGAACCCGGTCCTGGTCGGTGTGACCTGGAAGTGGTTGGGGTGGCCTGGGATCACGTCACGCTTGAACTCGAACGGGACGATCCAGAACGAGTGGATCACGTCAGTGGAGGTGAGGTTGAACCGCACCGACTCGTTCGTGGGGATCACCAGCTCGGGGAGCTGGCCGTTGCCGAGCGACGGGCTCCACTGGTGCCCGTTCATGGTGACGACACCGGTGGGCGTCGCGACCGTCGTGGGCACCTTGTACTGGGGGTACTGGAACTGCCAGCTCCACTGGTACCCGATGACGTTCACCACCACGTCGGCGCGCGACGGGAGCGCGTCCACGTAGTTCTCATCACGCGCGGTGAAGAAGAACAGGATGCCGACCATGATGAATGGCACCACGGTGTAGAGCATCTCGATCGGCAGGTTGTAACGCACCTGGTGCGGAGCCGGGCGGCCAGCGCGCTTGCGGTGGAAGATGATCGCCCAGACGATCAGCCCCCACACCAGGGCGCCCACCGCCCACGCGGCAAGCCACGAGCCCTGCCACAGGTTGACGATGACCTGGCCCTGCTTGGTGACAGGGACCGGCATGCCGAGCCGGGTGAAGGTGGTCGACGTGCACCCGGTCGCCCCCACCGCCACCGCGGCGAGCAGCAGGAGGCCACGCCACCCAAGACCACGGCGGCCAGAACCACCATTTCTGGAACTCACAGGTTGCCTCTCCAGCGAAAGACTCCCGGCCAGAGAGCTGGCCATGGCACGTCCTACAGGCTGTCGTGGACACAGTATCGCGAAGGGTGAGTGCCACAGCCGGCACCCCCGTCACTGTCCCGGCTCCGGGCAACGCACCCGCACGGGAGCGGCTACTGTCGTGCGTGTGGCCCGCTCTCGATCCCACAGCGCTTATGCGCAGCGACGTCCGGGTAATGCTGAGGGTGTGGTTTCCCCGGCGCTCCCCGTCCCTGTCCTGACGATCGACGCACTCGGGCGCAAGTGCCCAATCCCGATCATCATGCTCGCCGAGCGGATCGGCCAAGTACCCATCGGGCAGACCGTGGCTGTGCTGGCCGATGACCCAGCCGCCAAGACAGACCTGCCCTCATGGTGCGCCATGAAGGCCCAGGAACTGCTGGCCGTCGTGGACCTCCCCGTCGGCTGGGCGTTCCTGATCCGCCGCCGTTGCTAGCCCCACCCTCACTTCCATGATCGCGGTGACTTCTACTGCGTATGGCAGTAAGAACAACCGCGATCATCATGATCGCAACTGTGGCGGCGCCTGCAGTGGCGCTTGTTTCTTGCTGTTATCAGCATCGCTGGCTCTTTTTACCCGCTGGAGCCGCGAAAGCGGCCCGTGAAACGGGGGTCACTCTGCCACCAGGGCTGCTGCGCGGGGCCGGGGCCCTGGGCAGGGGGGCGCCCCGCCACGGGCGGCGTCAGGGCATCCAGTTCGGCGTCCACGAGCACCGCCTCCTGCTCGTCCTCGCGCATCATCTGGATGAGCTGGGCGGCGAAGAAGGGCACACCGACGATGTCGCCGAGGATCCACAGCACTCCTCCGCCGATGACCTGGTCCGCGCGGACACTGGGCCCCCAGGGGCGGGCCAGTGCGTGGTAGTAGGCCCCGGCGATGAGGTTCGGGTCGGCTAGCACGGCCAGGCCCAGAACGGCGTCGCCGATCACCTCCACCCCCGACACCCACAGGGACACGACGTAGGGGTAGGCCTTTGGCACCGGGTCCACGCGCAGCAGGGTCCAGAAGAACACCAGCCCTGGCAGGGTCAGCGTGAACCGCGTGAGATCGCCCACCACCGCGCTGCTCAGCCCAGCCTCGTACCACGGCGTGAAGTACAGCAGGAATGGCATGACGACCAGGACAAACGCGGTCAGGGCGGGGAATGTGAGGATACGGGCGGCCCGGCTCGCCAGCACCCGCTCGACCCGGCGCCCAGCGCGGGGGACCGCGGCACCCAGCAGCGTCAGCGGGCGTCCCAGTGTCAGGAACAGCGGGACCACCAGCAGCAGCAGGACCGTCTGGGCGGCGCGGACGCTGAACAGCACCTGGTCATAGACACCAAGGAATGACATCGTGGCCAGCACTAGCGCACCCAGCCCGCCGCCACAGAACGCGGCGGCCCGCCGCCATGGCCACGCCTCCCCCGACTGGCGCAGGCGCCTGGCCCCGGTCAGGTAGGCAGCGCCCAGCGCCAGCACGACACACAGCACGGGCACGTCAAGAGTCCAGGACGTCAACGCCCGCGTCACATCCAGCGGTGGCGGCACGGGGCCAGGCTACCCGCAGTGCGCCGCGGGTTATCCGTAGTGGGCTGCGACCTCGGCGGCCGCGATCTGACCGTACGCCGTGGCCAGGCGCTCGTTCACCAGCGACGGCTTCAGCTCGTACTCCTGGGTTCCCACGGTCTCCAGCACGCACACGGCCAGCAGGTTGCCGAGCTGCGCGGCACGTTCCAGTGACAGCCCCCAGCCAACCGCCGCCAGGAAACCAGCGCGGAACGCGTCGCCGGTACCGGTCGGGTCGACCTTGTGGGCCTCTGGCACCGGGCCGACGACCAGCGGCGGCTGTCCCGCCCGCTCGACACGGACCCCGGCGGGCCCGAGCGTGGTGACGCGGACCCCGACCCGGGCCAGCACCTCATCGTCTGACCAGCCTGCCTTGCGCTCGATGAGCGCCTCCTCATACTCATTGCAGAAGAGGTAGGCCGCCCCTTCGATGAGCTGGCGCAGGTCAGGCCCCTCCAAGCGGGGGAGCTGCTGGGACGGGTCCGCGGCGAACGGGACGCCCAGCTCGACGCACTCGGCGGTGTGGGCGATCATGGCCCCTGGGTCGCTCGCACCGATGAGGACGAGGTCGAGGCCGCCGTGTTCGGTGAACCAGGCGAGCTTGATCTCGCCGTCCTCGCTCATCGCACCCGGGTAGAACGAGGCGATCTGGTTGCCCTCGGTGTCGGTGGTGCAGACGAACCTGGCCGTCTGGTGCCTGGTGGACTCATGGACCCCGTCACAGTCGACGCCATGCGCGGTGAGCCACGCACGGTAGGGGCCGAAGTCGGGCCCGACCGCGCCCGCCAGCAGCGGTCGCAGCCCGAGCGCTCCCAAGCCGAAGCAGATGTTGGCAGCCACTCCCCCGCGCCGGACCTCCAGGCTGTCGACCAGGAAGGACAGGGACACGCGGTCCATCTTCTCGGCGATGAACTGGTCGGTGAACTTGCCGGGGAAGGTCATGAGGTGGTCGGTGGCGATCGACCCCGTGACCGCTATGCGCACGGCGGCTTAGTGGAACGAGTCGCCGCAGGCGCAAGACCCGGTGGCGTTGGGGTTGTCGATGGTGAAGCCCTGCTTCTCGATGGTGTCCACGAAGTCGATGGTGGCGCCCATGAGGTAGGGGGCGCTCATCTTGTCGGTGACCACCCGCACACCCTCGAACTCGACGGTGATGTCGCCGTCGATGTCGCGCTCATCGAAGTAGAGCTGGTACCGCAGGCCTGAGCACCCACCGGGCTGTACCGCGATGCGGAGCCTGAGGTCCTCGCGGCCTTCCTGCGCCAGGAGGCCGGTCACCTTGGCCGCTGCCGCGGACGTGAGAATGACTCCCTGCGTGGTTGCCTCGTGCTGAACCGTCATATGTGGTTGCTCCCGCGTCGTGGGCTGCCGCCAACTGCAGGCGGCACTCGTCTACGCTGTCAACCATATGCCGGGCGGGTCCATTCCCCCTAGGGCCACCCCGGCCAGGCGCCCCCGGTCAGGCAGCGGACCTCAGGTCAGGCAGCAAACGTGATGCCGCCGGTGTCGGTCTCGGTGCCGTCTGGGCGGATCAGGTAGGCCTCGTAACCGGGCACCGCACAGATCAGGGGGAGCACCTGGTCGCCCGCTACCGCCAGCGCCGTGGCCAGGGCGTCGGCCAGTGCCAGGTGGGGGCCGGTCACGGTGGCGGAGGCGGCCATCGTGGCCGGGCGGGAGGTGCGGGGGTCGATCAGGTGGGGCCCGCGTTCGTAGCTGCCTGAGGTGGCCACGCAGGCGGTCGTCTCGATGACGCAGGCCAGCGCGTGCGGGCGCCAGGGGTGCTGGATGCCGACACGCCAGGGGTGGCCGGAAGGCAGACAGCCATAGGTGGCGACGTCACCGCCGCCGTTGACCAGAGCGGCGGGGACCCCCGCGTCGCGGAGGACCGCCAGGGCGCGTTCTACGGCCCAGCCCTTGACCAGACCGGTGGGGTCGAACCCGCCCGGCATGGCCCATGGGTCGAACCAGCCGCCCGACGCCTGTATGGCCGCCTCGCATTCGGCCCGGACCTCGGCGAAGTCACCGGGCATCTGTGCCGCGGTGACTTCGCCGCGCCGGTAACGGCTGAGCGGACTGGCGCCGTCCCAGGTGCTGTAGTGCATATCGGTCTCGTGCAGCAGGAGGCAGGCAGCGGTGACCGCGTTGCGCCACACCTGCTGCGGGAGGCCGCCGGGCACGAGGCTGAACGAGAAGACGGTGCCCATGGCCTTCTCGGTGTGGCCTACCAGCGGTGGCAGCTCCGGGGTGGCGGGGGTCTGCGTCACCGGATGTGGAGCTTGTCCAGGGCGGACTGGATGGAGTCCTGGTAAGCGAGGCTCGTGTAGGTGGCGCCGCTGATGGCGTTGATGTGGGCGCTGTGCGCGGCCAGCACCTCCGACTTGAGCATGGGGATGACCTGGTCGGCCAGTTGCTGGGAGTAGGGCTCGGCGGTGCGCAGGACGGGGACGGACACGTTGGTGATCTGGCCGCCACGGACGGTGATCGCGGCCGAGAGCTCACCGTAGCCGTACTGCTCCATGACTCCGGTGGCGGTCCGGGCCGGGCCCGTGGGCGCGGCGGGGCCAGCCGGTGGGGCGGTGGCAGGCGATGGGCCGGCAGCAGGCACGGCCGGGTGGCCCGCGGCTTTGGGATGGAGCGCGAGCGACGGGGTGGCTGGCTTGCTGTGCAGGCCGACGACGCCGGCGAAGCCCGCCACGGTACCTGCCACGACGTACCAGGACGCCCGTTTCATGGTGCTGCTCCCCTCCCCTACAGGGCGTACGCCTCGTGGTGGATGGCCTCGTCAGGCACACCGAGCCGCTTGGCCAGACCGACGAACTCAGTCACGAACCCCTCGGGCCCGCACACGTAGACATCCCGCTGGTGCAGGTCCGGGACGAGCCGGGGCAGCGACCGCTCGTCCAGGGCGGCCTCCCGGCGGTTGCCGACGAGCGGGTGGAACTGGCCACGCCGGTAACGGGCCAGCTCCGCAACCTCCTTGCCGAGCACCAGGTCGTCGGCGCTGCTGGCACGCAGCAGGACTACCGGGGCGGAGTTGCGCGGCAGGTCTTCCAGCAGGGAACGCAGCGCGGTCACGCCAATGCCCGCGGCCACCAGCAGCGCCCGGGGCCGGAGCTGGGCGTACCGGGTGAACGCACCGTAGGGACCCTCGACCGCGACCCTGGTGCCCGGCCGCAGCTTGGCGAGAGCGGCCGAGTGGTCGCCCACGCTCTTGACCGTCAGGCGCAGGTAAGGCGGCTGGGGCAGGGCGGACAGGGTGTAGGGGTGAGCCTGCCACCACAGGCGCGGCGTGAGGAACCGCCAGAACAGGAACTGCCCGCCGGACACGGGCAGCTTGTCCAGGTGGCGCCCGCTGCAGATGACCGAGACCACACCAGGGCCCTCCTGGCGCACCTCCGCGACGACCAGGCGGTGGCGCAGGGTGCGGACCAGCGGCAGGCCGAAGCGGTAGCACAGCACCAGGCCGGCGGTGCCCGCCCAGGCGAGCGACCACACGACCTGGGTCAGCGGGTGCCCCACAAAGGAGGGCCCCAGCGCCAGGACATGCGCGAACGAGATGGCCAGGGCCAGGTACATCCACAGATGGATCAGCCACCACGTCTCACGGGGCAGCCTGCGGCGGATGGCCCGGAGCGAGACCACGCCGATCAGGCACATGACCCCGAGCCCGATCGTGGCGAGCGCCACGTCCGGGTAGCGGGTCAGCAGCACGCCCACCTGGTGCCACAGCCCTGACCTCGCGGCCTGGGCGTAGCCGACGGTGATGAACAGGGCGTGGGCGATGAGCAGGCTGATAGGCCACGGGGCGAGGCGCCGGTGCCAGCGCAGCAGCCCGTCCTGGCCGAGCACGCGTTCCACCGCCGGGATCCTGCTGACCAGCAGGACCATGAGCAGGGCCAGGTAGGTGCCGACCAGCCCGGTGAGGCTGCCGAGGAACGTGGCTGCCCCACCGGGTGCGGTGAGCTGGCTGGCGGTCTCGTCGGTGACCGCCAGTGCGGTGACAGCGCCCAGCCCGATGCCGGCCAGCACCAGAGCGGTCCGCGCAAGCACTGGCCGGGGTCGGGGCGGCTCAGCCCTGGCCGGAGGGTTGCGGCGCGCCCGGCGAGAAGCCGGTGCAAGCGCGGAGTCGAAGGTCACAGCAAGCACTCTCTCAGCGGGAGCTGCCCGGCAGGTGAACGCCTCCTCTGCGCTTCCTCAGAGACCGCGGCCCCGCTACAGGCCGGGGGCGCCCCATACCGCGAACCAGCGGCTCAGGTCGGGCTCGATGTTCAGGTCCGCGCCCACCTGGCCGCGTACCTGGAGTTCGAGCCCATTGTCCCGCCGCTCACCGGGCAGCGGGGCGAACGGGTAGAAGGTGCCCCGCTTGAACAGGTACACCAGGCCCACCTTGCGGCCCTTGTCGTCGGTCAGGGAGACCAGTGTGCACAGGAGCTGCGGGCCGAACCCCCCGTCGACCAGTGAGGTGTTGACGGCGTGCAGGTCGGTGACCAGGCCACCTATGTCGTCGGGCGTGTGGTGGCACACCAGCCAGGTGAACCCGTAGTTGTCGCTGGTCAGCTCCGGCTTGGCCGTGCCCTCTCCCATCGACAGGAGGTCTTGGACGTCCTTTTCGATCTCGTGGAACGACCGGCCCTCCGGGGCACGGAAACACACCGACCCCGTGCCGGTCGGCACCAGGTCCATGCCGGCCTGCAGGGTGACCGTGGCCGTTGGCAGCGCGAACAGTGCGTCGAGCTTGGGCGGGACGGGCTTGGTCCGGCCCAGCAGCGAGTCGAGGAAGCCCACTGGGTTACCGCCCGAGCTGGGCGGAGATGTCGGACAGCTGCTGCAGCCGCCGCTCGAGGGACGGGTGGGTCGAGAACAGCGTGGACAGGCTCGTGTGGTCCGGCTTGAGCGCTGGCGCGAAGTAGAACGCGTTCAGCGGCTCGGCCTTGCGCAGGTCTTGGGTGGGGATCTGGGCCATCGCCCCGCTCACCTTGGTCAGCGCGCTGGCCAGTGCGGAGGGCTGGCCGGTGAGCAGCGCCCCTGACCGGTCGGCCGCCAGCTCACGGTAGCGGGACAGCAGGCGGATCAACAGGAAGCTGACCGCGTAGGTGACCGCGCCGATCACCATCATCGCGAGCGCGACCACCACGAACGGGGCGTTGTTGTTGTTGCCCCGGCCACCGCGGCCACCACCGAACAGTTCCGAATAGAACCCGAACCGGACCAGCAGGGCAGCGATGATCCCGATGAACGACGCGATCGTCATGACCGCGACGTCCCTGTGCGCCACGTGCGACATCTCATGGGCGATGACGCCTTCCAGTTCGCGGTCGTCCAACTGCCTCATAATCCCGGTGGTGACACACAGCACAGCCTTGTCCGCATTGCGGCCGGTGGCGAAGGCGTTCGGCATGGGCTGGGGCGAGATCGCGATCCGCGGCTTGGGCATATCCGCCAGCGCGCACAGCCGGTCCACCACGCCGTGGATCCGGGCCGCGTCCGGGCCGTCGGTTGGCTCGACCAGCTGCGCCCCGGCCGTGGCCAAGGCGATCTTGTCGGAGTAGAAGAAGGACCCGAACGCCACCGCCGCGCCGACCAGCACCGCGATGACGATGATCCCACTGCCAGAGGCAGCTTTGAACGCCGTCAGCACGGCGACCAGGATGGCGATGAAGGCTACGAACACGAGTCCCAGCAGGAACATCGTGAGGCCCATCCGAGCTTGCAGACCCCTGTCAGGCGCATAGCGGCTGTGCACCATCGCGCCGCCCTCCGTTTCCGTCCCTGGGTCCGCCAATCGGCCAGGGCTGTCTGTCACCAAGTATCACGCACAGGGCCGGGGAAAAATTCCAGTGCCTGCGACCCTTCGCCGAGAGTCACAGGCACTGGACAGTGGGGACTATCAAAGCGGTCAGCTGGACTCGTGCCCGTTCTCGGAGAGCAGGGCACGCACGTCCGCCAGGCTCGCGTCCGAGTGCGGCAGGATGAGGTCGGAGCTGGCCAGGGAGTCGGCAGCCACCGGCGTGCCCAGCGCGCGCACCCGCTCAAGCAGGGCTTCCAGCGCCGGGTGGAACGCGGTCTCGTCGCCCGCACTCACGGCCTTTTCCAAGGTGGCGTCGAGGTCGTTGATCTCATCGCAGGCCGCCTCATCGATGTTGAGCTGGCCCTCGCCCAGGATGCGTACGATCATGACCCCTCACTCAGCCCGCTTGTCGGCCGGTGCGGCATCGTGGACCGCACCGCTACCGGTGCCGCCCTCGATCGCCTGTGCCGGGCCGCCAGTGATCTCGCCCTTGAGGCGCGCCAGCTCGAGTTCAACGTCGTGGCCGCCCTGCATCCGGTCGAGTTCGGCCTGAATGTCGTCGCGGGGTGTCCCGGTGACGTCGTCCAGGGCACCGGAGGCCATGAGCTCGTCGATGGCACCGGCCCGGGCCTGCAACTGGGCAGTCTTGTCCTGGGCACGCTGCATCGCCATGCCCACGTCGCCCATTTCCTCGGAGATGCCCGAGATGGCCTCGCCGATCTTGCTCTGGGCCTCGGCGGCGGTGTAGGTGGCCTTGATGGTCTCCTTCTGCGTGCGGAAGGCGTCCACCTTCTGCTGCAGCCGCTGCGACGCCATCGTCAACTTTTCCTCGTCGGCCTGCAGCGACTGGTACTGCGTGTCCAAGTCACTGAGCTGGCTGTTGATGCTGGCCTTGCGGGACAGCGCGTCGCGCGCCAGGTCCTCACGGCCCGCGCCCAGCGCCTGCTTCGCCTGGCCCTCCAGCTTGGCCTGCTGCTGCCGCAACGAGTTCATCTGCAGCTCAACACGCTTGCGAGAGGTGGCCACGTCCGCGACCCCGCGCCGCACCTGGGTCAGCATCTCGAGCTGCCGCTGGTAGGAATAGTCCAGGGTCTCGCGCGGGTCTTCCATGCGGTCCAGGGCCTTGTTTGCCTTGGCCTTGAAGATCAAGGAAACCCTCTTCACCACGCTCATGGGCGCGACCTTTCCCCTTCAATATGTACGACCGCTGCCGCTGGCCTGCGCCGCCGGCCGCTCCCCTGTCGTGGTGGCAGCGGCACGCCCGCGGGCTGGCCAACTCAGCCTACGCGGTGACTGCACACGCAGTCACCATCAAGGCACTCACCCCTGAGGATGCCTGATGACACGGCCAGAAACCTGCCAAAAGCCCCGGTAGGCTGTGCCCGTGCTGCGACGCTCTCTGCCCCTCCTCCACCGGCGTACCGCCGCCGGGGACCCGGCCGGCCCGGAGCCCGGCGACGCCGTCTCCGAGGCCCCGGCCGAAGACGCCTCCGCGGGTGCGAAGGGTACGGCGCGCACCGCGGGCAAAGGCAGGCCCACACCCAAGCGCAGCGAGTCCGAGAAGCGGCGCAGACAGCCCTACGTTGCCCCGAAGGACCGCAAGGCGGCCAGCAGTTCAATGCGTGACGAGCGTGCGCGGCGGATGGACGCGATGCGCCGCGGCGAGGAATGGGCGCTGCCTGCCAGGGACCGGGGCAAGGCCAAGGCACTCGCGCGCGACTACGTGGACTCGCGGCGGCGGATCGGCGAGCTCTACATGCCGAGCCTGCTGGTCCTGCTGGTGCTGGTGTTCATCAAGGTGCCGGTCATCGAGGCGGCCCTGCCGATACTCCTTGCGGCGGGCGCGTTCGCGCTGATCAGCGAGGGCTTCCTCGTCGGGCGCAAGGCGCGCCAGCTCGCGCAGGAGCGGTACCCGGGCGAGAGCACGCAGGGCATCCGCTGGTACGCGGCCATGCGCACGCTGCAGATACGCCGGATGCGCACGCCCAAGCCGCGCATCTCCCCCGGGGACACGTTCTAGCCGACCGCGGGCGCTAGGGTGCCATGGCATGGAGCACCGTCGTCTCGGCCGCAGCGGCCTGAAGGTCAGCGAGATCGCCTACGGGAACTGGATCACCCACGGGTCGCAGGTAGAGGAGGAAGCCGCCAGGGCGTGTGTGGCGGCCGCCCTCGACGAGGGCATCACCACCTTCGACACCGCTGACGTCTACGCGGGCACGCGCGCCGAAGAGGTGCTGGGCCGGGCACTGGCCGGGGTGCGCCGGGAGTCGGTGGAGGTCTTCACCAAGGTGTACTGGCCCACCGGGCCGGGCGCCAATGACCGGGGCCTGTCGCGCAAGCACATCATCGAGTCCGCCCACAACTCGCTGCGGCGGCTGCAGACCGACTACATCGACATGTACCAGGCGCACCGCTACGACCACGCCACCCCCCTGGAAGAGACGATGCGCGCCTTCGACGACCTGGTGCGCCCGGGGAAGGTGCTCTATGTCGGCGTGTCCGAATGGCGGGCCGAGGAGATCGCCGCCGCCCTGCGC
>DASYYE010000263.1:0-33633 GCA_035946955.1 Streptosporangiaceae bacterium
GACGGTCAGCAGGGTGTCATAGCCGCGGGGCAGGGCGCTGAGCACATCATGGACGCCGGCCCGCCGCGCCGCCGACACCACCTCTTCGGGACCTCCCGCCCGCCGCAGGTCGCCTACTCCGATGTTCTCCCTGGCGCTCAGGTCATAGCTCATGTAGTCCTGGAACACCGCGCTGATCCGGTCCCGCAGCTCCGCCGGGTCCATGTCACGCAGGTCCACCCCGTCCCAGCGGATCCGGCCACGTTCGGGGTCATAGAACCGGCACATCAGCTTGACCAGCGTGCTCTTGCCTGCACCGTTGCGGCCGACGAGCGCGACCGCCTGGCCACGGGGGACCGAGAAGCTCACACCGCGCAAGACCCACGGGAGCCCAGGGCCATAGCGGAACCACACATCCTCGAACTCGATGCCCCGCCGCAGGACCGGCGCCGGTGCCGGGTGCGGGGGCACCGGGAGGTCCGGCCCTTCGGCCAGGACGCCGGTGTAGGACCGCATCAGCAGCAGCGCCTGGTAGCCGGTGCCCGCGGTGGCCACGATCCCGGCCAGGGCCGAACTCGTCGCCCCCATGGCGGCTAGGAACAGCGCCACGTCACCCACTGTCAGCCTGCCCCGGGCCGCGGCCCAGACCGCCCACCAGACGCCCACCCCCGAGACCAGCGCGGACAGCGCGGACAGCAGCCCGTACGCCTGCACCTCACGCTGGTCGGTGCGCTGTTCCGCCTGCTGGATGTGACGCAATTCCGCCAGCATCCGCCCGTGGAAGAACGCGCCCAGGTTGAACAGCCGGATCTCTTTGGCGGCGGCATGGTTGGTCAGCAGCCCGGCATAGAAGTACTGCCGGCGCTGGGCATGGCTGAGGCCCGCGAACATCGCGGCCCGGCGGCGGGCGATACTGACCTGGATCACGGCAGCCGGGGTGCTCGCCATGAGCACCACCAATGCCATGACCGGGTTGAGCACCAGCACCGCTGTAAAGAAGCCCGCGAGGGTCAGGGCGTACTGGACAAAGCCGGTGAAGCTGGCGAACACCTGTCCCGGCCCCGACAGGCCGACCTGCTGGGCCATGCTGAGCCGGTCGAGGTAGGCGGGGTCTTCCAGCCGCCGCAGGCCCTTCAGCCGGCTGACCGCCCCGAACAACTCGCTGGTCGCGTGCTGCCCGGTGGCGCGGCCCGACTGGGCAGCCAGGTATTGCCCCAGGTAGGGGAGTACTGCCTGCAGGCCGATGGCCGCGGCAAGCCCCACCACGAGCCACCCCAGGCTGGCGGGCCGGCCGGCGCCGGCTGCCAGGGAGTCCAGGACGGACCGCAGCAGCCAAGCGGACACAACCGGCGCGGTTCCCACCACGGTGATGGTCAGCAGCTGCCCGGCCGTGCTCCAGCGGGCGGCCCGCCATTGCATGGCCACTGCCGTGCGCAGCACCGGCAGCAGGCCGTCAGCGGCCACGCGGCTCACACCCCGGCAGGCACCGGCAGTACAGCCGGGTCGAAGGAACTGGCCATCAGCGCCCCCTCCGCATCGAGCAGGCAGAACGCCGGGTAACCACTGACCTCGAACGCGTCCGTGACCGCCTGGCTGTCTTGCCCGGCACACACCTGTGCGACCGCCATGAGCTGGCCCAGGTAGGGCGGAGGCTCGCTGGCGCCGTCCTCGATGACCGCGAGCACGTCGCGGGGGCTGATGTGATGGCTGGCGAGGTATTCGGTAAATGCGGGCACCCGTTCCGGGCAGGCCGGGCAGGTGGGTGAGAAGAAGGCGACAAGGCGTAGCCCGGCGGGCCCGCTGACGTATTCGCCATTGGCAGTCCGGGCTGAGAACCCCGCGGGTGCCTGCCCAGCGACCAGGCCCACGACAATATCGTTGGCTCCGCCCCGGGCGGCCAGCAGTTCTGTGTGCTCCCTGAGCCTGCGGACAACGCCGAACGTGAGCAGCAGATCCACGCAGCACAGAATGCCTACGGCCACGACGGCCGTGATGAGGACAGGCATGACGACTCCCATCTATGAGGTGGTCCGGCTGCCGTGACCTCACGGCCGTGTGCCAGGTCACGGCAGCCGGAACCCACTGGTCAGGTGCTAGCAGCTACCGTGGCGAATGCAAGGGCCCCACGGGCACGGGGGGCAGGAGATCCCGCTCCTGGCGTAGGCCTGGCTGGAGTACTGCACGTGGTTGGTACAGGAGCACTTCCGCCATAGATTCACTGGCTCGCATGGCCCGCATGCCCCCGCTGTGGCCTTGGGCACGACCACGTTCAGGAGCCGGTCGGCCACTGTTGTTATGAGGCGCATTCTGCTCTCCCTTTCTCACCCACATCTGGTTGATGGACCGGCGCACCTGCGTGCGTACCGTGGAGAGACTGCTGCTGTGCGTGTCTAGCCCCCCGGCTCCCACACGCTGGCACACTCGGTTATCGTGGCTAATGCGTGTGTGTTTAGCCGAGGGTCATTACCAACAATTCTTAAGGCACTTTTACTGGCAGAACCGCCCGTTTCCCGGCCTAGGATCATGGGAAAAGGCGTTCAATTACGGCGGCGACGCCGTCCTCCTCGACGCCGGCGATGACCTCGTCCGCGCGATGAGGACGTCGGGGTGCGCGTTGGCCACCGCATAGGAGTGCCCGGCCTAGCCCAGCATGGGGCGAGAACGCGGCCAGCGTCCGTGCGGACACCATCCCGTCCTTGCGGACGATCGTGCCATCCGGGTCGGCCGCTACCAGTCGCTCGCTGCGCTCGCTCCTCGCTCGTCAGTCCAGGCAGCGCCGCGCCCCTCCGGCTCGCTCAGTCACGTCGCGGGGAGGTGGCGGCGGGACTCGACGAAGCGGAACCGGCCCGCGACGAAGTCACCGTCGGTGTATGAGGCATTGGCGGCCGGGTTCGCGCCCGTGCCGTGGAAGTCGGAGAAGGCCGCCGTCTGGTTCACATACACACCTGAGGTGAGGTTCTCCGACAGCAGGACACCCACCTCCAGTGCCGCCTGCCGGACGGTGCCGAGGAATGCCTCATCCGTGCTGTAGACGCTCGCGGTGAGCGCGCCCTTGGTGGCCACCAGGCGCCGGAACATGACCACCGAGGCGGCTGGCCCGTCGGTGGCCACCAGGTAGGACACGGGACCGAAGCACTCGGCGGCCACGGCTGGGTCGTCGGCGCTGGCACGGACCACGAGCGGCGTCCTGACCCGCGCGCCGGGGTAGGACGGGTGGGATACCGCCCGGCTCGGGATGGCCACTGCCCCGCTGGGCTCGGCCTGCGCGGCCGCGTCGTCCAGGCGGCCGAGCACCGCGTCGCTGACGATAGCGCCGAGCAGTTCCACGGCCTGCTCATCGGGGCCCAGCGTGGCATTGATGGCCGCGCCGAGGTCGGCGGCGAACTCCTCGATGCTCTTGTGGCCCGCGTCCGTCTCGATCCCCGCGGCCGGGACCAGCAGGTCCTGCGGGGTGGTGCACATCTGGCCGCTGTAGAGCACCAGCGAGAAGGCGAGGTTGGCGAGCATCCCCTGGTAGTCGCCGGTCGATTCGACCAGGACCGAGTTGACGCCGGCCTTCTCGGTGTAGACGCGCGCCTGGCGCGCGTGCTCTTCCAGCCAGCTGCCGAACGCGTTCGAGCCAGTGAAGTCAATGACCTTCACCTCGGGCCGGACGGCCAGGACGGCGGCCAGGCCCTCGCCGGGGGCGTCGGGCGCCAGCAGCACCAGGTCCCGGTCGAAGCCGTGCTCCGCCAGCACGTCGCGCGCCGCCGCCACGGTGACCGCCAGTGGGAGCACCGCGCGGGGGTGGGGCTTGACCACCACGGCGTTGCCGGTGGCGAGGCTGGCGAACAGGCCGGGGTATGCGTTCCAGGTCGGGAAGGTGTTGCAGCCCACCACGAGGGCGATCCCTGCCCCCACCGGGGTGAAGGTCTTGGTCATCCGCAGTGGCGGCCGTTTGCCCTGGGGCTTCTCCCAGACCGCAGTCTGGGAGAACCTGCCCTGCTCGGCATAGGCGGAGGCGACCGCCTCGACGGCCCGGTCCTGTGCGTGGGTGCCACCCGCCTGGAATGCCATGACGAACGCCTGCCCACTGGTGTGCATGACGGCGTTCGCGACCTCGAAGGCCCGGGCATTGATGCGGTCGATGACCGCCAGACACACCTCGGCGCGCTGCCTGGGGCTGGCGCCGCGCCAGCGCGGCAGGGCCTTGGCTGCGGCCGCGACCAGGTGGTCCGGGCTCATGTGCTCGTAGGTCACGCCGAGGGCGGGGCCATACGGCGAGACCTCTTCGCCCACCCACCCGTCGGCGCCCGGCTGTCCCAGTTCGAACTGCTTACCCAGGTGAGCCTCGTAGGCGGCCTTCCCTTCCTCGGCCTTGCCCTCGCCGTAGACGCGCGGGCTCGGGGACTCCGGGTAGACCGACCAGTAGCCACGGCTCGCGACGGCTGCGACGGCTTCGTCGAGTCTGTCCCCAGCGGCGCCCGCGCCCGTGGGCTGAGTGGCTTGCGGGGTTGATGGGGCAGCTGTCGTGTTGGGCGAGGAAGTCATGTTCGGTCTCCCTGGGTGAGGGATGGGCATCGGTCGGGCGGTCAGCCCACGCAACCGCACATTCTAATACTGGAATGTGGTCGCCCAGCAGGGGACACTCGTCAGCGGCCGGTCGGCCGGAGCTCGCGGACCAGGCCGTCGCGGACCAGTGCCTCGGCGTCGTCGGCGGCGACCGGCCGCTCCAGCAGGTAGCCCTGGCCGTACGCGCAGCCCAGCGAGACCAGCAGGTCCCGCTGGACCTCGCTCTCGATCCCCTCGGCCATGACGGTCAGCCCGAGCGCCCGGGCGATGTGGATGATGACGTCCACGATGGCGCGCCGCTGTTCGGACAGTGCGATGCCCTCGACAAAGGACTTGTCGATCTTGAGCACGTCGATCGGCAGCTCACGCAGGTAGCCCAGGGACGAGTAGCCGGTGCCGAAGTCGTCGATGGCAAGCCGGACGCCGGTGCGCTTCAGTTCCATCAGGTCGGAGCGGATCCGGTCGTCGCGGCGCAGCAGCACGCTCTCGGTGAGTTCGAGCAGCAGCGCCGAGGGGGCAAGCCCGGAGGCCGCCAGGACGCGGCGGACCTCGCCGACGAAGCCCGGGTTGGCGAACTGGCGGGCCGAGACGTTCACGCTCACATACAGCGGGGCACGCCGCGGGGCACGCTGCTGCCAGGCCAGGATGTCGGACACGGCCCGTTCCAGCACCCAGGTGCCGAGCGGGACGATATGGCCGGTCTCCTCGGCCAGGGCGATGAACTGGTCCGGGTGGATCATCCCCCAGCGCGGGTGCGGCCAGCGCAGCAGTGCCTCGAACCCCGCGACCTCCCCAGTGGCGAGCTTCACGATCGGCTGGTACACCAGCGTGAACGCCGACTCCTTCACCGCATCGTCGATGGCCGCCTGCAGTTCCCAGCGCTTGGCCACGCCGACCGACAGGACGGGCTGGTAGTGACGCCACTGGCGCTTGCCGGCCGCCTTCGCCGCATACAGGGCCAGGTCAGCGTGGCGCACCAGGTCACCGGCGTCCGTGCTGTCTTCGGTGGTGGCGATCCCGACCGTCGCGGTGGTGATCACCGACCCGCTGCTGAGCGTGAATGGCTCGCCGAACGCACACACGACCCGCTCGGCGAAGGTCTCCACCGCCGCGCTGTCGCTGGCGGCCTCGACCAGCAGCCCGAACTCGTCGGCGCCCAGCCGCGCTGCCGTGTCCGACTCCCGCACCAGGTCGTGCAGGCGCGCGGCGGCGGCCACCAGCAGCTCGTCGCCGATGCCGTGGCCCATGGTCTCGTTGACCATCTTGAAGTCGTCGAGGTCTACGAAGATCACGCCTACCGTGGTGCCATTGCGCCGGGCGCGCGCCAGTGCGTGCCCGATCCGGTCGGTGAACAGCAGCCGGTTGGGCAGGCCCGTCAGCGAGTCGTGGAACGCCCGGTGCTTCAGCTCACGTTCGAGCATGTGCTGCTCGGTCACGTCATGCAGAGTGAGGACCAGCGCACCGACGGCCGGGTTGTCACGCAGGTCGCGGCACCGGACCTCAGCCTCCGCGGCGCTCCCGTCGGGGCGGGTCATGCGCCACACGACGGGTTTTGTGTCGCCGCCGCGGTCGCGCATGCGGGTGAACGAGCGGACCACCTCGTCCCGCTCACCGGGTGCGGTGATGTCCGCCAGGTAGGCGCCCTCCATGGGGGTGTCCCCGAAGAACCCCGCCGCTGACGGGGTGGCCTGCCTGATCTTGCCGCTGTCCTCGATGACCAGCACCACGTCGGCGGAGTCCTGGACCAGCGCCCGGAAGTACGCCTCGCCGTAGCTGCGGCTACTGCCATTGGGCGACATGACGCGGGTCAGGGCGAGGCCCGTCTGGCCGGCCACGGTCTCCAGTGTGGTGCGCAGCCCAGCCAGGTGCTGCTCACTGCCGAAGACAGCCAGCACACCGATGAGATGGTCGCGCTCGGCCCGCCCGCCAGGCACGAGTGGGAAGAGCATCACCCGTTCAGCCCGGCCCGGGTCGCGGGGCACTACCTGGCCAGCGTCCGTGGCGGCGAGGTGCCCGTCCGCTGTCTGGGGGGTGCCGTCCACGAGGCGGGGCTCACCGTCGCAGAGCTGGGGCAGCCAGGTGCGCAGCAGCGCGTGGGACTCCTCCCAGCGGGCTGGCGGGGCGTGGTCCCTGGGGCCGGCCGGGCGCAGCGAGCCCCTTTCGCTGACGGCCAGCAGGGAGTCCTGCTGGCATCCGGCGCCCGCCAGGGTGGCCATGGCAGCGGCGACGCCCGCGGCGACCTCCGCTTCCGACCCGGCCGATGCCAGCGACTTGACAGCGCTGCGCAGCACACGCTCGCGCCGCAGCGCCCGCTGCTGCGAGGCGACCAGGTCAGCGAGGAGCCAGATGACAACCAGGCACACAGCCGCGGAGAAGGCGGCAACGAGGCTGACGTCCGCGTGGTGACTGTTGATCGACTGGATCGCGAGCACACACAGGGCAGCCAGTGACGCCAGTAGGAGCGCCATGACGATGGCGTAGCCCGCCGCCATCTTCGGCCGCTGTGTCAACGCCACCACCCCCGGGCACTGTGGTCATGCCGGACCGGCCTGACGCCCACCACGGGCGGAGCTTGATCACGTTGAGTGGACACCCTGGGCACGGGAATACCCGGCCTTGTGAGCGCCGTCCGCCGTATCTCCCCCATAGCGGCGCCAGCACCTGCCTGGCCTGGGCGCCTGCCCCCCTGGCAGGCGACGTTATCGTGTCGCCGGGCCGGCAAACAGGCCCGGAATACATGTTCCTGGGAGCAGTTGCCGATGCGGTGGCACGCTCGCCAGGGACATGATATCGGACGCGCACATTGGCGCCCAGGCTCACCTGGCCACACCCACCCGGCGGCCGGGCCGCTAGCGGAGCCGCCCAGTGACTCAACGTGACGCAGAACGATGGTGCCGGGTCCGGAGGGCGGCTGCCCGCATGTCGCACACTGCGGAAGACTGCGCATCCCCGGCCAAGGCTTCAGACGGTTCCACTGATTCTATCCGGAGCGGTCATCAGCATGATCGCTCCGACATGACGGTTACGCTACAACAAACCGGGCAAACAGGACTTGGAAATGACCATAAGTCATGGCTTGCCCGGCGTCCATGCCTCACCCTGCGGAATGATCCTGCCGCAGGTCAGGCGGTAACGGGTGGCGCACCGGGTCCTTCCAGGTGCGCGGTGTCGTTGAACGAGCGGACGACCCACCGCTGCCCGGCTACGACCAGCCGCGATATCGAGGCGTTGGCAGGGGGGACGAACGCGAACGGCCGCGACCCGGTGGCGTCCGCGAGCACCTGGCCGATGACGCCACCATGGGTGAAGACCGCCAGCCGCTCGCCTGGGTGGGCGGCGGCCAGTTGTTCGACCGCCGCGTGCACCCGGGCCGCGAACGTCTCAGACGGCTCGGCCCCGGGGATCACGTCCCACCGCTGCGCCGCCCAGACCTGCGCGACGAGTGGGTGGCGGCGGGCCACCATGTCCCGGTAGCTGCCCTCCCACTCACCCAGGTGGACCTCACGCAGGCCATCCGCCACGGCCACCTCCGCGCCGGCGCGGTCCACCAGCGGCTGTGCCGTCTGGGCAGTGCGGCGCAGCGGGGTCACATAGAACGCGTCAATCGGGGTGGTGGCGAGCCGGTCGGCCAGGCGCGCGGCCTGCTGGCGGCCCAGCGGGGTGAGGGCGGGGTCGGCGTAGCCGTTGGTCAGCACCGCCGAGACGCCGGGCGCCGGCTGTTCGGTTTCTCCGTGCCGGATCAGCAGGATCTCGGTGTGTTCGTGGCTGGGCCACGGGTCCGCCTTGCCGCGGCCAGCCGAGCTGACCTGCTTTGGCTGCTCAAGAGGTGTGGCCACAAGGCCCTTAGCGTAACGGAGGACGGTTTGTGCCAGAGTGTGTGCCTGCCCTGGCCGGGTGCCGCGCCCAGGCGGCTCAGCTACGCTGGGGGCCGTCATGGGCCTCACGCACCGCACAGACCGCATGGAGCATGCGGACACTGCCGACGTTGCGCGGCGCGTGCAGGAATGCCTGGTCTACCTGGACCACGCCGCCACGACGCCAATGCTCCCCGAAGCCATTGCGGCCATGACCGAGGAGCTCGCCCGCGCGGGCAACCCGTCATCGCTGCACAACGCCGGGCGCCGGGCACGGCGGGTGGTCGAGGAGTCCCGGGAGCAGGTCGCGGAGACCTTTGGCGCCCGCCCGAGCGAAGTGGTCTTCACCAGTGGCGGGACCGAAGCGGACAACCTGGCCGTGAAGGGCCTGTACTGGGCCAGGCACGCGGCGGACCAGCGCCGCCGCCGGGTGCTCGTGACGGCCGTGGAGCACCACGCGGTCATCGACTCGGTGGAGTGGCTGGCAGGACACGAAGGCGCGCAAGCCTGCTGGCTGGACGTGGACAGTACCGGGCGGCTGTCTCCCGCCGTGTTGCGCGAGGCGGTCGAGGCCGACCCCGCCAGCATCGCGCTCATCAGCGTGATGTGGGCCAACAACGAGGTAGGCACCATTCAGCCGGTCGGTGAGCTCGCGTCCGTCGCCCGTGAGCATGGGATCCCATTCCACAGCGATGCGGTCCAGGCCGCCGGGCAGGTCCCCGTGCACTTCGGGGACAGCGGAGCGGACGCGCTGACCATCACCGGGCACAAGATCGGCGGCCCGGTGGGCGCGGGCGCGCTGCTGCTGGCCCGCGGGGTCCAGCCCGTCCCCGTGCTGCACGGCGGGGGCCAGGAGAGCGACATCAGGTCAGGCACGCTGGACACCCCCGCCATCCGGGCATTCGCGACCGCGGTCGCGGTCGTGGCCAAACGCAGGGATGAGGAGGCGGCCCGGCTGGCGGCACTGCGCGACCAGCTCATCACGAGTGTGCTCGCGGCCGTGCCTGACGCGGTCCTCAATGGCCCACCGCCCGGACCTGCCCGTCTCCCGGCCAATGCCCACTTCTCGTTCCCGGGCTGCGAGGGCGACGCCCTGCTCATGCTGCTGGACGCCAAAGGCATCGCCTGCTCCACCGGCTCGGCCTGCACCGCCGGGGTCGCCCGCCCCAGTCACGTCCTGCTGGCCATGGGCGCCGACGAGGCGCGCGCGCGAGGCTCGCTGCGCTTCTCCCTCGGCACCACATCCACCCAGGCCGACGTCGAGGCGCTCGGTGCGGTGGTTGCCGAGGTCGTGGAGCGCGCCAGACGTGCCGGAAGGCCGTAGATTTCATAACAGGGGCGCCGGGCTGCCCAGCGCACCAGCGCCAGGGGTGCGGCGGCACGCGGGTGCTTCAGCGCGGTGGCCGTGACGCCCTCACGAAACATGACTAAGGCCCACGAGTAACCACAGAAGGGACTGTGACCAATGCGGGTGCTTGCGGCCATGTCGGGGGGCGTGGACTCCGCGGTCGCCGCCGCCCGTGCGGCCGATGCCGGGCATGAGGTCACCGGGGTGCACCTTGCGCTGTCCGCAAGCCCCCGCTCGCAGCGCTCAGGCGCGCGTGGCTGTTGCACCCTGGAGGACGCCCGCGACGCCCGGCGCGCCGCTGACGTGATCGGCCTGCCGTTCTATGTCTGGGACATGGCGCAACGTTTTGAGACCGACGTGGTCGCCGACTTCGTGGCTGAGTACGCCCGCGGCCACACCCCCAACCCGTGCCTGCGCTGCAACGAGAAGATCAAGTTCGCGGCCGTGCTGGACCGTGCCCTGGCGCTGGGCTTCGACGCCGTGTGCACCGGGCACCATGCGCGGCTGGCTGACGGCGTGCTGCGCCGTAGCGTCGATGCGGCCAAGGACCAGTCCTACGTGCTTGCGGTCCTGTCACGGCACCAGCTTGGGCGTGCCATGTTCCCGCTTGGCGGCTCGACCAAGAACGAGGTGCGAGCGGAGGCGGCCACGCGGGGCCTGGCCGTCGCGGACAAGCCGGACAGCCATGACGTCTGCTTCATCCCGGACGGCGACACCCGCGCCTACCTGGCGGGCCGGCTGGGCACGGCCCCTGGCCAGCTGGTGGACCGCGAGGGGGCCGTGGTGGGCCGCCACGACGGCGTGTACGGGTTCACCGTCGGCCAGCGCAAGGGCCTGCGGGTCGGCGTCCCCGCCCCGGACGGCAAGCCGCGTTACGTGCTCAGCATCGAGCCTGTCTCAGCCACGGTGACGGTTGGCCCGGCCGAAGCACTCAACGTGACCAGCATCGTGGCCCAGCACCCGGTCTGGACCGGCTGCGCACCGCCGGTAGCCCCCCGCGACTGCCTGGTCCAGGTCCGTGCCCACGGCGAGACCCACCAGGCATCGGCCCACATGGAAGACGACCTGCTGCACATCGACCTGGCCGATCCGGCACGGGGCGTGGCCGCTGGCCAGGCCGCGGTCCTCTACGACGGCGACACGGTGCTCGGCAGCGCCACGATCGTCCGGGCTGCCGCGTAGCTAACTGGTGTCGGGGACTTCCCGCAGCGCGGGGATGTCTGCCTGCGTGATGTGGGCGGTTGGTTTCTGGAACAAGGCCGCCGAAGGGTAGCCGGGGATCGTGTCGCACAGCCCGGAGAACTCGAAGCCCTGGCGGAAGTAGTAGTCGTGCAGGGCGGTGTTGGTGGTCCACACGTCCACGCGCACCCACGCGGCGCCGTACTCGCCCCGGGCCCGCAACCCAGCCCAGTCGAGGAGCTGGGCGCCCACGCGGTGTCCCGCATAGGAGCGCGCCACCACGAGCCGACTGACATAGACGGCGCGGTCATCTCGCATGTGCTTCGGCCAGACGCCGTGGTCATCCGCGTCGGTGGTAAGGGTCGCCACTGGGGTGACGCCATCCCAGGCGATCCAGGTCCTCCCCGAAACCAGGCCGTCCAGCACCCGCTGGTTGCGCCCGTCCTCGCTGAGCCAAGGCTGCTGCCACTGGTCAGAACCGATCGCTGCCAGCCATGCCACCGCGTCCGCATGGATCTCATTGATCACCAGTTGGTGGCTCTCAGTAGCTTTGGCAAGTGCGAGCAGTAATCTTCCCATAGCTCCAATCTCCCCCAGCGGCGGGGAGAAGAGGCGCAGGGTTCACCAATCGATGGCCGCCCGGGGTGTGGCTGGCGTGGATGAGCGACGCATCAGCGCAGCTTACAGGCTTGAATATGACGCAACGTAAATAGTGCTTGCTTGTAGCAAACACTCCTTCCGGCTCGCCGGGCACAGTCGCTGTGCTAAGTTCCTAGCCGCTGTCGGCGCCACGAGCTCACCAGCCCGCGCCGACAGCGCCAACAACAAACAGGTCACAGGCACCCGCTACGCCGACGGGTGGTCCGCAGCCTGGAATGTCTACCAGCGTGGGTCGTAGTGCTCGTAGCGGTACTGCGCGGATGGACGACCGTAGCGCTTGGCCATCGAGACACACCCCCTTTCCTGGTTGGTGTTCACGTACGGCATCACCGCACGCCAGGGCCACACCCCTGGACTGAATCCGTGGGCGCCCGCAGGCTAGCCACGGAGACTATTCATTCGTTGGAGTCGCTCGGGCCTGAGCCGCGCGGCGGAACCTCTCCCACGTTGATCCGGAACCGGTTGCGGTCTGCCGGATACACACTGATGGTGAGTCGGTACCGCTCGCCGTTCTGGTCGAAACCCACTCGGAAGATCTCGTAGACGGAGATCCGTCCGTCCACGGGGAGCTTGAAGAACGCCATCTCGTTCTCATTGGGGGCACGCATCGCGATCGTGTCGCGGTAGCCAACCTGCTGTACGTCGTATTCAGTGGCGAGGTATGCCACGGTGCCCTCTTTGATGTCCGTGGCCTCGAGGAGCTTGGTGGCACCACCCAGCACAAGCGCCATGGGGTAGTACGAGGTCTGCATCGAGTAGGGGATCCCGTCGATGAACCGCTCCTGATGGCGGCTCACGATCTGGGCGCCTTCCTCGAGCCGGAGGACGTTCGCGATCACGCGGCTGGCCTGCTGGATCTCTACGCGCGGCAGTGTGGTGGTGGCGGTCCTGCCTTCCTCTTTCACTTCCGCAACGAAGACGCCCTGTTCGCCGCCACCCCGCTCAGTGTTGGGGTCGCCGGTCAGGGTGGTGACAAAGGGGTTGATCTTCTCGACGACGAAGGTCCCCTGTCCTGCGCGGGTTTCGACCAGGCCACGGGTGGTGAGCAGCTTGATCGCGTCGCGGACGGTGTTCCGTGACGCGTTGTACTGCTCCATCAGCTCGATCTCGGTCGGGAGCTGACTCCCCGGAGTGAGCTCATTGGACTCGATCCTGTTCCGGAGATCCTCCGCGATCTCTCTGTACTTAGGCTCAGTGACCATCAGTCGTCCCAAAGATCCCAATGAGTTTGATCATGCGCATGAACCCAGTCATCTAAATAGCTGGCATGTCCATGTTTAGGCTGCCATCCTAAGAGGTATCAGTCCGATAGTACCAAAGGTTGGTATGACTGGGATCGCAAGATCAATAGGGGTGAGTCTAGCAGTCGGAACTGTTGGTGCACCAGTCGAACATGCGAACCCAGCCAGCCAACCCCCACGCCCCGGTCTACCTGGGCAAAGAAAGTGAAAGAGGCCTGCGGACCCGGCACCGCGGGCTGGAGAGAAGGGGGAAGGCCACATGGTCACAATCATCTCCATCATCGCCGCCGGGGTCTTCGTAGTGGGAGTCGCCGCTGGCATCTTCACGGTCGTCACCCTGGGCATCCGCCGGGAGGAGCGCAACTGGAGCAAGCTGCGGCACGTCTGGGAAGACCGCTTCATCCAGACCGGGGAGGTCCCGGATGGATACCTGCCGGAGGCACCTCCAGACCCTTTGAGCGGGAGCGCCCGGCGCCTCACGGGCCTGTATGTCCGCCGCGACACCGACACGACCCTGCAAGACAGCGACTACGGCCTACGGGTCTAGCCGGTGCTTCCCCGCCCCGCCCGCCACGGCACCCACCGACGCAGTGCCGGGCCGGCGGCGGGGGGCCTGCCAGGGATACGCGTGCCGCACCATCACCGGGGCGTGGTGCGGCACATGCGGGTGGCTTGGTCCGGGTGGCTCCCGGCCGGCCGCTTTTGACAGGGGCGCCCACCACCGCCGCACATCTTGTCCTGGGCACTCGCCCGCCATGGCCCTGTCATGGCGCTGTCTGACCGCCGTCCTGCCTTAGGCGCATCTTCCGTTTTACGGGTCGCCCGCTGGGGCACCAACAAGGGACGGTCATCCCTTAGCCTGAACCGCAACCGTTTGTTGCGCGCTCGCGGACTTCGCTCAGCCGGGGCCGACCATTCAGTACGCGGCTTTGAGGCTAGTTAGAGGATGCTTCAAGGAAGCTGTCACACCCCGTGCGAGCTGGGCTTTCACCTCCCCCATGCGTAGCTGTCCACCGTCACCGCCGCCACCGGCCGCTGCTATGAGGTTAAGTGCGTATAACAAGGCGTCAAGCGGATGACAAGACGTGCCGCCCATCCTGCTGGAGGCTGCGCAAAAGGGCAGTCACTGTGGGAATGGCTACGCGGCGGAGTGCCGCATGCCATGGGAATGGAGCATCAAATATGAGCTTTCGATCGAGGGGTGTCCAGCTGGGGGTGGCCGCTGTCGCCGCGACAGCCATCGCCGCCTTCAGCGCGGGCACTCCGGCAGCGTCCGCCGCTGACCAGGCACACGCCCATCGGGCCGGCCACGTGATCGGTTCAGCCGCACGGCCGGTGGACAAGGCCGCGGTACTGGCCTACTGGACCCTGGCCCGGCTGCGGGCGGCCAAGCCGCTGGACGTCATCACTGCCGGGGCCAGGCCGCCGGCCCACCCTGTGGTCCTCCACCCGACCGGGAAGGCCGGCCACATCACGGGCGGTGCCCCGCATGTGCACACGCGAGTGCCGGTGCTCCCGTCGCACGTCCGGCCAGCGGACTACCCCTTCCCCTACGACAGCTTCAATGTCCCCGTGTCCGACTACACGAGCTACCCCTTCTCGATGAACGGGCGGCTGTTCTTCACCAATAACGGGGCCGGCTACTCCTGCTCAGCCACCTCTGTCGGCTCGCACAACGGCACCGGCAACGAGAACGAGATCTGGACGGCTGGCCACTGCCTGGTGAACACCGAGGCGGGCAACCAGGTCGTGGACAGTTCGGCTGTCTTCATCCCCGCCTACAACGGCAACTCCTCGAACTTCGACCCGTTCGGTGAGTTCGTCTGGGACGGCGGCTGGGAGACGACCACCGCCTGGTACTACAACCGCGACCTCAGCGAGGACGAGGCCGCGATGGAGGTCGGGAACTCCACCTCCAACGGCCAGACCCTGGGCTGGAACGTCGGCTGGGACGGGTTCGCCTGGAACGAGCCGGTCTCCGAGTTCTTCACCGCCTTCGGGTACCCGGCCGGGTCCCCCTACGACGGCACCAGCATGGTCATCGACTTCGCCTCCACTGGCGGGCAGGACGGTAACTTTGGCGCCAACCCCGTCGCACCGATCGCCATTGGCAACCCGATGACCGGCGGCTCGAGCGGTGGCGCCTGGAACATCGGCTGGTCTACCTCTGGCTCCGGCTGGATCAACGGCCACAACGACTACAAGTACGGCAGCCAGCCGCTGGCCATGTACTCCCCCTACCAGGACAGCCTGTCCAACGTGGTCCGCTGCTTCGGCGCATCGAGCTGCTGAGCCACCCCGGACCCCAACAGCGGGCCCGCTCCGGCGGGCCCGCTGTTTTGTCCGCCGGGCCGCCACGTCGTCTCGTGCCAGTGACGCAGGAAGCCCCTAAGCTCGGCAGCGTGCCTGAGACCACAAGTGAGCAACCTTTCCCCTGGCCGGTGGGTTGTGCGAGCGGGGTCGGGTCGCTGCCCGGCGCTGACCCGGCGGAGGCGGTGCGGCTGGTTTTCGGGGAGTTGCCTGACCTGCCGTACCTCGCTGAGTTGCCAGCCCGGGGGCCCGGTGCCGACCTGACCGGGCGCACCGCCGCGTTGCTGGTCGACCTGCCGGTCGAGACCACGCCCGGGGGGTGGCGCTTTGCGGCCCGCCCCGGCCGCGACCTCGGCCGCGCGCGTGCCATGCTCTCCGCCGACCTCGACGCGCTGGAGGAAGTGGCGTCGGGGTACCAGGGGCCGTTGAAAGTCCAGGTGTGTGGGCCGTGGACGCTGGCGGCCACGATCGGGCTCCTGCGCAGCCAAGACCCGGCACTGGCCGACCCCGGCGCGGTCGCCGACCTGACCGACTCTCTTGCTGAGGGGGCCGCCGCACATGTCGCGGACGTCAGCAAGCGTGTGCCTGGCGCGGTGGTGCTCCTCCAGGTCGACGAGCCAGCCATCTCATCGGTGCTCCGCGGCATGGTGCCGACAGCGAGTGGACTGAACCGCCTGCCCGCGCCCGAGGCCCCTGCGGCGGCCGCTGGACTCCGCCGGGTGCTGAGCGTCTCGCCTGCGTACAGCGTCGTGCACTGCTGTGCCGCGTCGGTCCCGTTCGGCATCATCAAAGACGCCGGGGCGGACGCGGTCGGCTTTGACCTTTCCCAGGTCTCACCAGGCGCTGAGGAGGCGCTTGCCGAGACGGCCGAGGCCGGTCTGGGCATCTTCGCGGGCGCCGTTGCGGTGCCGAGGTCGCCCGGGTCCGCCTGGGCCGCTCCCGCCCCGTCGGCAGTGGCCAGGCGGGTGACCGGTTTGTGGCAGCGGATGGGCTGGCCGGTCAGCCGTAGCGCGGGCGCTGCGGCTGGCAGGGCGGACGTCGCGGGCCAGGTGGTGCTGACTCCGGCCTGCGGGCTGGCCAGCGCCTCCCCAGCCCAGGCCAAGGCCGCCATGGCGGGCTGCCGGGAAGCGGCGCGGCTGCTGCCCGAGCTGATCGAGGAGGAGCGGCCGTGAACGCAGGAGACGCCGGTGCGGTCCGGCACAGGGTGAGATCGGGGGGAGCCAGATGAGCGCAGCGGAGGAGGATGTCGCAGCGCGGCACCGGCACGCGGAGCTGAGCACGGAGGTCGCCGAGCACGACTACCGCTACTTCGTGCTCGACTCACCACTGGTCTCTGACGCCGAGTACGACGTCTTGATGCGCGAACTGCGGGCACTGGAGGCGCGCTACCCGGACCTGCAGACACCCGACTCACCGACCCAGCGCCCAGGCGGTGGCCTGTCCACCTTGTTCACCCCCGTCGCGCACCTGGAGCGGATGCTCAGCCTGGACAACGCGTTCTCCGCCGAGGAGTTCGACGCCTGGGGGGCGCGTGCGGCCAAGCTGGGTGGTTCCGGTCCCTACCTGTGTGAGCTGAAGATCGACGGGCTGGCGATCGCCCTGGTGTACCGCAACGGGACGTTCGTACGCGGCGCGACCCGGGGTGACGGGAGCAGCGGCGAGGATGTCACCCCCAACCTCCGGACCATCGCTGCGTTGCCCACCCGCCTGAGCGGCCCCGATGTCCCAGCCGAGCTCGAGGTCCGGGGTGAGGTCTTCTTCCCTGTGGCCGGGTTCCACGAGCTCAACGAACAGCTGGCCGACGCGGGCAAGACGCTGTTCGCCAACCCGCGCAGCGCGGCCGCCGGGTCGCTGCGCCAGAAGGACCCGCGGGTCACGGCCAGCCGGCCGCTCGGCCTGATCGTGCACGGGCTCGCGGTCCCCGGCACCGACACGGGCGCCGCGGGGATGCCCGCGCCTGGTGAGGCCGCCGTCCCGCTGAACGCCCCCGCCACGCAGTCGCAGTGGTATGAGCGGCTGCGTGGGTGGGGCCTGCCAGTCAGCGGCCTGTTCAAGGTCGTGGACGACCTGGCCGAGGTCCGCTCCTACATTGCCTACTACGGCGAGCACCGCCACGACCCGCCGTATGAGATCGACGGGGTGGTGGTCAAGCTCGACCTGCTGGACCAGCAGCGCAAGCTCGGCTCGACCAGCCGGGCCCCACGGTGGGCGATCGCCTACAAGTACCCGCCCGAGGAGGTCACGACCCGGTTGCTGCGGATCGAGGTCAATGTGGGCCGCACGGGCAGGGTCACGCCGTTCGCGATCATGGAGGCGGTGAAGGTCAGCGGGTCCACCGTGACCAATGCCACGCTGCACAATGCCGACGAGATCAAGCGCAAGGGTGTCCTGATAGGGGACATGGTCGTGCTCCGCAAGGCCGGTGACGTGATCCCCGAGATCGTGGGGCCGGTCGTGGACCTGCGGACCGGTGAGGAGCGCGAGTTCGAGTTCCCCACCGCCTGCCCCGTGTGCGGGACACCGTTGGAGCGCGATGAGGGTGAGGTGGACTGGCGCTGTCCCAATGCCCGGTCCTGCCGTGCCCAGCTCCGTGAGCGCCTGTTCCACCTGGCGAGCCGGTCCGCACTGGACATCGAGGTGCTCGGCTACGAGGCGGTGGTCGCGCTGCTGGGCGGCGAAGCGGAGGATGCCCCGGAACCCGGGGATGCGCCGGCGCCGCTGGTCACCGACGAGGGCGACCTGTTCTCACTGACCGCCGAGGAGCTTCTTACCTGCCCGTTCTTCACCAACAAGCAAGGCGGTCTGACCGTCAACGCCGGCAAGCTCGTGCGCAACCTGGATGAGGCGCGCCGCCGGCCGCTGTGGCGGGTGCTGGTCGCGCTGTCGATCCGGCACGTTGGCCCGACCGCGGCGCGCGCGCTGGCCGCCGAGTTCGGCTCACTGGACGTGATCGCGGCGGCACCCGCCGAGCGGCTCGCCGCAGTCGACGGAGTAGGGCCCACCATCGCCGCGTCCATTCGCGACTGGTTCGCCGTGGAATGGCATGCCGCGATTGTGGCCAAATGGCGGGCGGCGGGGGTCAGCCTCGCCGACGAGGGTGTTGCCGGAATGGGCCTGGCTGGCACGGATGCCGCTGGTGCGGGCGCTGGCATGCCCAGGCCACTGGCTGGGATCACCGTGGTGATTACGGGAACCCTCAAGGACTACACCAGGGACCAGGCCAGTGATGCTGTGACGGCGCTCGGTGGCAAGGTCACGTCCTCGGTGTCAAAAAAGACCCACTTTGTCGTCGCGGGCGAGAGCGCGGGGTCCAAGTACGACAAGGCCCTGGAACTAGGCATACCAGTGCTCGGCGAGGCCGGTCTGCGGGTGCTCCTGGACGAGGGTGTGGAGGCCGCCCGCGCCACCGCCGAGACCGGTGGTCAGCCTGAGACGTGAGCGCCGCGAGGGCTGTGTGTGACTGTGGTGCCAGCGGCTTGCAAAGCCACGGTAACGGGCCGTCTGTAGAGCTCCGTGAAGCCGTCTCTGGGAAATGGTGCTGACCTGCGAAAATCTCGTTAATGATCAAAGACGTGTAACGGATTGTACGCAGACGGTTCCGCGAAGTGGCCTCTTTCCCTTACTCTTGCGGTGGGGTTACGCGTAGGCGGTCGGCTACCACCCAGGCACGAGGGCGCCATGAGGACTCGGAACGACCCGCGGGATGTCCGCCCGCGGGTGGGCTCCCCCCTATGGGTCCATATGGCAGCAGTGATCGTCACAGGTGCGGCCGTGCTTGCCGCGGCGGGCTCCCACATAGGTTCGCCGCCGTTCCTCCACCTGCTGGCCAGTCCATTGCTGTGGATCATTGCTGCGCTGGCCTTCCTTGGCGAAGTGTGGCCATTTGTCACTCCCGGCAAGACGGACCGGGACAGCGGTCACGCCGCGCACATATTCTGTTTCGCGGCACTTCTGTACTGGGGGCTTCCGCTCGCAGTGCTCATGCGCGTGGGAATCGCCTTGGTTGAGGCCGTCTTTCGGCGTCCCGCGCCGTTCCGCGCGGCATTCAACACCGCGCAGTACACACTGAGCCTGGGCGCGGCTGGGCTGGTGCTGGCAATGGCTGGCATCTTCCCGGGCCCCGCCCACCCGTGGGTACCGCAAGGCGGGCAGTGGCTGGCGGCCGCGCTGGCCGCCCTCGCCTACTTCAGCGTGAACTTCGTGCTGGTGGGAGTGGCTGTGGCGCTGCACTCACGCACCAGCGTCGTTGCCATGCTCGTCAGGGAGCTCCCCTACCAGGGCTTCGTCAACATCGTCTTGCTGTCAGCGGCGCCGCTCGTCGTCGTGGTCATGGACCGTTCGGCCCTGCTCGTGCTGCTCTTCGTGCTTCCCCTGGTGGCGATCCACGCCAATGCCGCGGTGTCTTTGCAGCGGGAGTACCAGGCCCACCACGACGAGCTCACTGGGCTCCCGAACCGGACCTTCCTGCTCCGCAAGAGCACCCAGGCCCTGGCGGACGCCGCGAGGACCGCGGAGCGGGCCGGGTTCCTCCTGCTGGACCTCGACAGGTTCAAGGAAGTGAACGACACACTCGGTCACTGCGTCGGTGACAACCTGCTCAAGGTGGTTGCGACGCGCCTCGCCCACAGCGTGCGGCCAGGCGACATGGTGGCACGGCTCGGCGGTGACGAGTTCGCGGTCCTGCTGCCCTGCGTCCCGGACCGGAGCGTGGCGATGGAAGTCGCTGCCCGGCTCCGTGCCTGCCTGGTCCAGCCCATCGAGCTGGAAGGCATGTCGTTCGAGGTCGAGGCGAGTGTGGGGATCGCGCTCTACCCCGACGACGCCTGTGACGTCGAGCGCCTCATGCAGCGCGCCGATGTGGCGATGTACCTGGCCAAAGAACGGGGTACGGGCGTCGAGGCCTATGTCAGCGAAGCCGACCGGAACTCCGCTGCCCGGCTGTCGCTCCTGGCTGACCTGCGCTGCGCCTTGGACGAGGGGGAGCTTGAACTCCACTTCCAGCCCAAGGTGTCGTTGCTCGACGGGCACACCACGGGAATGGAGGCGCTGCTGCGCTGGCGTCACCCTGAGCGTGGCGTCGTCCTGCCCGCCGAGTTCATCCCCGCGGCGGAACAGTCCTACCTCATGCGTGGCCTCACCGCGTGGGTGGTGGACAGCTCGCTGGGCTGGGCCGCGCAGTGGCGGCGAGCCGGGCTCAGCGTCCAGGTCTGTGTCAACCTGACCGCCCGCGACTTGCTGGATGTCGGCTTGGCGGACATGATCCAGGCAGCACTGCGCCGTCATGGCCTGGCCCCGGCCGACCTCATGCTGGAGGTCAGCGAGCGTGTGCTCGCGGGCGGGCCGGCCCATGCCGGCCTCACAGTGGACTCGCTGGCGGCGCTCGGGGTGCCGATCAGCCTGGATGACTTCGGCACCGGACACTCCTCACTTGTCAAGCTGAAGCGGCTGCCCATCAGCGAGGTCAAGATCGACGCCTCGCTCGTCAGCAAACTGCGGGACTGCCCGGACGACCGGCGGATCGTCGCCTCGCTCGTCGACCTGGTGCGGGCCCTGGGCATCCGCTCGGTGGCCGAGGGGGTGGAGACTACCGCGGTGGCATCCGCCCTGCGCACGATGGGCTGTGACAGTGCCCAGGGCTGGCATTTCAGCGCGCCGCTGGAGCCAGCCGCCGCAACCGTGTGGCTCGCGGCGCATTCCTCGGTGCCGCAACCTGCCACATTGCTGCCGCTGGACATGCCGCGCAAGGCACGTCAGCCTGCCAGCCAGCCCGGGAAGGCGCCGGTGCCGCCGGCGGGCGCGGCTGCGGGGAGCCCAGGGCACTCCGGCTGAGGTGGCAGGATGGCACCATGCCCATCTCTCGAGACGAGGTCGCGCACCTGGCCAAGCTCTCGCGGCTCGCCCTTGCCGACGATGAACTAGACCACCTGGCCGCGCAACTCGATCAGATCATCGACGCGGTGGCCAGGGTCCAGGAGGTCGCAGCGGAGGGGATCCGCCCGACGTCACATGCGGTGCCCCTGGTCAACGTCTTCCGCGACGACGTCGTCGTGGAGTGCCTGCCCCCGGATGTCGTCCTCAGCCAGGCACCAGCCGTCGAGCAGCAGCGGTTCCGGGTTCCGCGGATCCTGGCGGAGGAATGAGCCATGGACGCTGAACTCACCCGGATGAGCGCGGCAGCGCTCGCGGCCGTGATCTCGGCTGGTGAGGTCTCTGCCGCCGAGGTCACCGACGCGCACCTGGCCAGGATCGAGGAGGTCGATGGCCGGGTACACGCGTTCCTGCACGTCGCTGCGGACCGCGCACGCGAGGCCGCCAGGGCGGTGGACCAGCGGCGAGCGGCCGGCGAGAGCCTCGGGCCGCTCGCTGGTGTCCCGCTGGCGCTCAAAGACGTGTTCGCCACGGCCGACATGCCGACGACCTGTGGGTCGGCCATACTCGACGGCTGGTGTCCGCCCTATGACGCCACCATCACCCGGCGCCTCCGCGACGCAGGCGTGGTGGTCCTGGGCAAGACCAACATGGACGAGTTCGCCATGGGCTCCTCCACCGAGAACTCCGCGTTCGGCCCGTCGCACAACCCCTGGGACCTGGACCGCATACCCGGCGGCTCCTCCGGCGGTTCGTCCGCGGCAGTGGCGGCCTTCGAGGCGCCACTGGGGCTCGGCACGGACACGGGCGGGTCCATCCGCCAGCCGGGGGCGGTGTGCGGTGTCGTGGGGGTCAAGCCCACCTACGGCGGTTCGTCGCGGTACGGCGTAGTGGCGTTCGCCTCCTCCCTGGACACCCCAGGGCCGCTGGCCCGCACGGTGCTCGATGCGGCGCTCCTGCACGAGGTGATGTCCGGTCACGACCCGTGCGATGCGACTTCCGTGGACGCGCCCGTCCCGCCGGTCGTGGCTGCGGCGCGCCAGGCCGATGTGAGTGGGATGACCATCGGCGTCGTACCGGAACTGTGTGGCGGCGAAGGGTTCCAGCCAGGGGTCCTGACCAGGTTCGGTGAGGCAGTGGAGTTGCTGGAGTCGCTGGGTGCGAAGGTCACCGAGGTCTCCTGCCCGCACTTCAGCTACGCCCTGCCCGCCTACTACCTGATCGCGCCCAGTGAGTGCTCCTCCAACCTGGCCCGCTTCGACGGGATGCGCTATGGCCTGCGCGTTGGGGACGACGGCACCCGCAGTGCCGAGGAGGTCATGTCACTCACCCGCGGGCAGGGGTTCGGCGCGGAATGCAAGCGGCGCATCATGCTGGGCACCTACGCGCTGTCAAGCGGGTACTACGACGCCTACTACGGCAAGGCCCAGCAGGTCCGCACACTGATCATCAGCGAGTTCGAGGCTGCTTTCGAGCGGGTGGACGTGCTCTTGTCACCGGCCACTCCCACCACGGCGTTCCCCATCGGGGAACGAGCCGACGACCCGATGGCCATGTACCTGTGTGACCTGTGCACCATCCCCTCCGACCTGGCCGGAAATGCGGCGCTGTCCGTGCCCTGCGGGCTCGCGCCCGAGGACGGCCTGCCGGTGGGGTTGCATGTCATGGCGCCGGTACTGGCTGATGACCGGATGTACCGGGTGGCCGCGGCCGTGGAGGCGGCGCTGGACGCCCGCCGGGGATATCCGTTGCTCAATGATGCGAAGGGACT
This sequence comes from Streptosporangiaceae bacterium, assembly GCA_035946955.1. Taxonomy (GTDB): domain Bacteria; phylum Actinomycetota; class Actinomycetes; order Streptosporangiales; family Streptosporangiaceae; genus DASYYE01. The sequence continues at coordinate 22,762 of DASYYE010000263.1, forward strand.
TGCCTGATGCCTGGGACGACGGCCGCGGGACTGGTCGGCTTCGGCGACGCGGTCGCACGTTACGAGCCGCTGATCGGGCTGGAGACCCATGTCGAGCTCGGCACCGTGACGAAACTCTTCTGCGGCTGCCCCGCCGAGTTCGGCGGTGCCCCGAACAGCCATGTGTGCCCGGTCTGCCTAGGCCTGCCCGGCTCCCTGCCGGTGCCGAGCCGGGCTGCCATCGAGTACACGATCCGGATCGGCCTCGCGCTGAACTGCACCATCGCGCAGTGGTGCCGCTTCGCGCGTAAGAACTACTTCTATCCGGACATGCCCAAGGACTTCCAGATCTCGCAGTACGACGAACCGCTGTGCACCAATGGCTGGCTGGACGTGACGGTCGGCGGCGAGGCCGGGCAGCCCGCCCGCACGGTCCGCGTCGGGATCGAGCGGGTCCACCTGGAGGAGGACACCGGTAAGTCGATGCACGTGGGCGGCGCGACCGGCCGGATCCATGGTGCGGACTACTCGCTCGTGGACTACAACCGGGCGGGCATTCCGCTGGTGGAGATCGTGACCAAGCCGGTGGAAGGCACCGGCGAGCTGGCGCCCGTGGTGGCCCGCGCCTATGTCACCGAATTGCGTGACCTGCTGCGCACCCTGGGTGTGTCCGACGTGCGGATGGAAGAGGGCTCGCTGCGCTGCGACGTGAACACCTCGCTGTCCCCCAAGGGCTCCGGGCAGTGGGGCACCCGCACCGAGACGAAGAACGTCAACTCGCTGCGCTCTGTCGAGCGCGCCGTGCGGTCCGAGGTCGAGCGGCAGGCAGCCGTACTCGACGCTGGGGAGCGGGTGGTGCAGGAGACCCGGCACTTCCACGAGGAGTCCGGCATCACCACCTCCGGCCGGAGCAAGGAAGAGGCACAGGACTACCGCTACTTCCCCGAGCCCGACCTGGTCCCGCTGGCCCCCTCGCCCGAATGGGTCGAGGAACTGCGTGCCGGCATGCCGGTGCTGCCCTCGGTCCGCCGTGCCCAGCTGCAGGAGGCCTGGGGCATGACCGCGGCCGAAATGACCGACATCCACAACGCCGGCGCGCTCGAAGTGATCGAACAGACCATCGCCGCCGGGGCTTCTCCGGCTGACGCCCGCAAGTGGTGGCTGAACGAGCTCGCCCGGCGGGCGAACGACGCAGGCGCCGAACTGACGAGCCTGCCGATCACCCCCGCCCAGGTGGCTGCGGTGGCTGCCCTGGTCTCCTCCGGGACGCTCAACGACCGGCTCGCCCGGCAGGTCATTGACGGAGTGCTCGCCGGTGAGGGGACACCCGATGAGGTGGTGGCCGCCCGCGGCCTCGCCGTGGTGAACGACGAAGCAGTGCTCACCACCGCCGTGGATGAGGCGATCGCCGCCAACCCCGGCATCGCGGACAAGGTACGCGGCGGCAAGGTCACCGCAGCGGGTGCCCTGGTCGGCGCGGTCATGAAGGCGACCGGCGGCCAGGCCGACGCCGCCCGTGTCCGCGAGCTGATCCTCACCCGCCTCGGCCAGTCCAGCTGACGCCGTCGGCCGGTCCCGTGGCCGGCCGACAGCGTGGCTGGTCCAGTGGTTGGTCAAGCTGTGCGGAACAACTTGGCGAACTTGATGGCGGTGCCGTACTTGCCGACGACTCTCATGGGCCCGCCCGGCATGGCGGCGGCGATCGGGTCCAGTTGGCCGAGCCGGATACGGACGTAGTCGCTCGCGGACATGATGAGCTGGACGTCCGGCTTGTCCACCGGGCCAGCTCCGACCGTGCATCGGCCATGGGCGATCCTGACCCACCAAAGGCCGCCGTCGTCGCCGGACAGGTCAAGCTGGATGAGGGCCTTCGTAGTGCCAGCGACCTCAGGGCGGAACCGGGCTGGCAACTCGTCGAGCAGCATTTGCGGGGTTGGTGTGGTGTCGCTGGTCATGGTCAGTCCCCTTTGGCATAGCTGGTCACGGCCGCGCGAAGTGACAGCGCGGCAGCCTCTTCGGCATCGGCCAGGTCGGGCAGGACCGCGGCGAGGTCGGCGGGATCACACCCAGGCTCGCTGGCGAGAGCAACGAGCATGGTCCAGCGCTCGCCGAGGTCGCTGTAGGTGCGCGCTGCGGTGCTCAGAGCGGGCTCGCCGAGCAAGGAGGCCGCCTCGTCCAGGAAGGCCGCGTACCGGCGCCGCGTGGCGCCACTGCGGCCGCCCGCACCGCCCAAGCCGTCAACCACCGACGCCAGCGCATCGCGCAGCCCATCTGGCTCCGCGAACAGCTTTGGCCACCCCTTCGCGTCGCGCGGGTCGGTCAGCAGCCGTGCCCACTTGCGGATGCCAGGGACACCGAAGCTGCCGTCGAAGTTGCTGCGGCCCGGTTCGAGCATGCACTGTGCCGTCCGGCCGATGGCACCAAGCACCGCGGCCCGGACATCGAGTGGTTCACCCGGGGGGCTGAGCTGGTAGAGCCCGCCGTACTTCTTGGCGTTCGCCCAGCGGGCCCCGACCAGCTCTGGCCACCCCATCGTGACCCGGCCACGCGGCAGGCCGGCAACGGTCAGGTCCGCGTCCTGCGCGGATACGGTCACCGGCCACGGGGACGATGGCCCCCGCGACGAGGCGCGGCCAGGCAGGCAGGCCAGATCCACGGTGAGGGCGACCTCCGGCACGGCTTCCAGTGCCCGGCGCAAGTACCGCTCGGTCACCTGCGCGTCAGACGTCGGCCGGACCCGCAGCCGCGCTCCCAGCCGCGCGCATGCTGTCTCGATGAACCCCTTCTTCTCGAAGTACAGGGCGTTGAAGCGGCCATCCAGGTTGACGCTGGTCCATCCGGGATACACGAACACCAGGTAGGCGAAGCCGATGCCGCCGGCCACCCCGAACAGCAGTCCCTCGCTGAACACGCCCCCATCGGCCGGGTTGACATACCCCGCAGCAGCCAACGCGCGAGCCAGCGCGGCCGAGTCCGGGTCAGCGATGGGCGGCACCGTCGCCGCGGTGGCTGGCGTGAATTGGGAACGGGCGGTGGTGTATGACTCGCCGGTCTTGGCCATGCGGCCGCGTACGAGTCGCTTGAAGTTCTTCTGGTGTGGCACGTCTCAGCCCTCCAGACGCTTGCCTATGGCGACCGTCCAGACCGTGTGGGCGAGCAGCACCGCCCCCCATGGCAGCATGACCCAGATCGGCCAGTAGCTCTGGTCGCCTTGACCGGACAGTCGGCACGCGAGCCAGATGCCGTTTTGGATCACGGCAAGGGCGAGCCAGCCGGCCCAAGCCCGTGTCAACCGCCTGGTGGTGTGGCGCTGTTGCGGTGCGGGCGTTGCCGGCGGCGGCGGGGCCATGTGCCCGGATCCGGGGTGGGCGGTGGTGCATGACTCGCCGGTCGTGGCCATGCGGCTGCGCACGAGTCTTGTGAAGTCCTTCTGGCGTGGCACGTTCGGTCCTCACTCAACGACCGCCAGGCCAACTCCCCAGCAGCCGGACCAGCGGACGTCAGAAGAAGACCGCACAGGCCAAACGCCAGTCCGGGAGTCTGTCTCCCTTTGCCCCTGGTCGGCTCCGCTGGGGTGAACCAGAAGGGGTTCGGCGCTGGACCACCGCCGGACCCGCAGCCTACCACTCGCGGGACGGGGGGAGAGCAACCCAGCCGGGATGGCACACAGGGGGTTGCGGCTGCGGTGAGGTTCTAGAGGTCCGCGGCGGCAAGGTCGCCGCCGCGATGCCCTGGTCGGCGCGGTCATGAAGGCAACCGGCGGCCAGGCCGACGCCACCCGCACCTGCGAGCTGATCCTCACCCGCCTCGGCCAGTCCTAAAACGGGGTTGGTTCCATGATCCTGAAGACTTTTCAGCGGCGGTAACTGAAAAGTCTTCAGGATCATGGAAATCGCTACCTGACGGGCGCGCTAGCAGCGTGGTGAGACGGGTGGGGCACCGCCACGGCACCTCACCCGTCTCACGCGGGTAACCGTACGGGTCAGGAGATGGTGATCGACTTGGCTGCCGAGTAGCCGGACGCGGCGTTGCTGGTCAGCTGGCGCAGCCGGGACCGGAAACTGTACTTGCCCGGGCCGGCCCACAGCGGGTCGTTGGGCCCGAACTGGGCGGACAGGCTGGTCACCCCGGACTGCCAGGTGACCCAGTTGGTGGAGCCGGGCGCCTTGAGCTGGACGTCGAAGCCGAACCCGGCCGGGGCGTCACCTGATGCCCACGTGACGTTGGCGCCGGGGGCGCCCACCACGGTGGCGACCTTGATCGGGACGCTCACCTGGCCTCCTGGTGCGGCCGGGGCGAACGGGTCGTCGTAGGGGAAGGTTCCGGACCAGTTGAACTGGAAGCTGACCGTGGAGCCGATCGGCACCGGGGTGGGCTGGCCGCTGGCGGGGCTGAAACCGAACAGTTGCATGCCCGACGCGTCTGCGATGCCATGGGTGCCGGGGGCCTGCGACATCCAGTGCATCTTTTGGCCTTGGTGATTGAAGTGCACCAGCGGGAAGGTGAAGAGATCGTTCGCCAGCAGGATGACGCAGGGGATCAGGGAGGCGGTGTCCACGACCCGGGCGATCTGGCCGCCGCCGCCGGTGGTCTCGGTGGCGAACACGGTGCCATTGGGCGCGGCGGTGACGTCGTCGGGGGCGCTGTTGGGGGTTGGCAGCGAGTACAGCGACTCCGTTCCCGAGGTGGTGACCTTGCCGACGCTGCCGGTCCCCGAGGTGAACCACAGGTCGTTGGCGCAGGGACTGGGCGCGATCGAGGTCGCCGGGTGCTGGTAGCCGATGATGGTGACATTCCCCGTGGTGGGGTTGATGTTGCCGATGCCGGGGCCGGTGAACCACATATTCCCGTCCGGGCCTGCGGCGATGTCGCCGTTGAACTGGACCTGCTGGACCGGGTCGGGGAACATGGTGTTCGCCCCGGAGGTGGTGATACGCCCGATCTCGTTGCAGTTGCCGAGCACCGTGTACCACAGGTTCCCGTCCGGGCCAGCGGCGATGTCCACGGGCTGGGCGGGGACCTGCCTGGTGATGGGGCCACAGAAGCCGGCGTTGAACTGCGTGATCACGCCCGAGGTGGTGACCTGCGCGATCAGGCTCGTCGAGTTCTCGGTGACCCACAGGTTCCCGTCGGGGCCGGCCACGATGTCCGGCGGGACGCCGTTGCTCGGGTCATCGAGCGGCCACAGCCCGACCACCGTCCCGGTGGGGGTCATCGCACCGACCTCGTCCTCCCCTATGGGGGAGCGGGTGCCCGTGACAGTGAACCACAGGTTGCCGTCCGGGCCGGTCGTGACGTTGGCCACCGGCAGGCCGACCACGGCGGTGTAGCCGTTGCCGAACGTCGGCACGCCGGTCCGGTTCGCGGTGATGCTTCCAAGGCCGTCCCCGCCGCCCTGGACCTCGGTGAACCAGACATTGCCGTCCGGGCCCACCGTGATGCCAGTGGGCATGCCGTTGAAGAAGGGCGTGCCGAACTCGTCGATCGTCACCGACGCGTCCGCAGGGGCCACCGTGGCCAGCAGCACGACCGTAATGGTCCCCGCGATCACACTCAAGGCACGGCACACAGGTCTCGCGCGCCTTTGTTTCATGTCCATTTCTCCGCTCCCTGGGCACTCCATGATCCGTGGGCTCCGATGTACGGCCGCCCACGGCCGTGCCAGGAAGTTAGGCCGCCCGGGCCCCCCGTCGCATCGGGGAAACCCCTACGCTTCACCAGAGCGCCCCCGCACTGGGGGTGATACTCGGTGCCTGCGGCCAGTCCAATGAGGTAATGGCACCCGGCCGTACCTACCCCACGGAGGATCCATGTCGGCCTCACACTGGCACAAGATCTACCGCTCCCAGGTCGCAGCACCAGCCAGCGTGCTGTTCGAACTGGTCGCCGACATGCCCAAATACGGCTGCTGGCTGCCCGGCTCGGATCAGTACTCGGGGACCACCGACGTCGAGCCCTACCCGGTCGGGCTCGGCAGCCGCTATCACGACGGGAAACCTGACGGGACGGGCCAGGCCTGGTGGGGCACGGTCACCGGGTTCCAGCCGCCCGGGTCACTGGATTTCCACCAGACCATTGACGCACGGCAGATCTGGTCCACCATCGACGTCCACGTCCACTGCACATTCGAGCGGGACGGTGACACCACCTTGGTGAGCCGCTGGCTGGTACTGGACTTCAAGATGCCCTTCTTCCTCCGTCCCCTCCGTCGGGTGGCCGTCGCCCGCTTCGACAAGGAGAACCTGCGAATCATGGCGGCGCTCAAGGAGTACGCCGAGGCACACCCCAACGGGTCAGCTGGCCAGGAGTAGCCGCGCTGGGTGGTACACATGGGGCCGTGTCTTCAGTGAGGTTCTGGGTGCCGATGGCGGAGGTCGCGGCGGTACTCGAAGGGCTGCCTGGGGCGACGGTCCAGGTGGCCGCGCCTGGGGACGGCCCGCTGCCGCCGGGCGCGGACGAGGTCGAGTTCTATGTGCCGCCGTTCTTCCCAGCCCTGCCGGCCATTACGGCAATGGCGCACATGCCACGACTGCGGGTGGTGCAGACGCTGACCGCGGGGATCGAGCGCTTCCCGCCACACGTCCCACCGGGAGTCATGCTCTGCAACGCCCGTGGCATCCATGACGCGAGCACCGCCGAGTGGGTGGTCGCGGTCATCCTCGCCTCCCTTCGCGACCTGCCACATTTCGCCGCTGAACAGGCAGGCCAGCGGTGGGGGTTCCGCTTCACCGACTGCCTGGCCGGCAAGACCGTGCTCATCGTGGGCTACGGGTCGATCGGCCGGGCTGTGGAGGCCCGCCTTGCCGGGTTCGAGGTGCAGGTCCGCCGCGTTGCCAGGTCCGCCCGTGACGGGGTGGCCCCGGTGGCCGACCTGCCGGACATACTCCCCGGGGCCGACGTGGTCGTGATGCTCGTCCCGGTCACGCCAGAGACGGTGGGCATGGTCGACGCGGCGTTCCTCGCCCGCATGAAGGACGGGGCGCTCCTGGTGAATGCCGCGCGGGGCTCGGTCGTGGTCACGGGGGCCCTGGTCAAAGAGCTGCAACAGGGCAGGATCAGGGCTGCCGCGGACGTGACCGACCCGGAGCCGCTGCCCGCGGGCCACCCCTTGTGGGGCCTGCCCAATGCGGTCATCACCCCGCACGTGGCCGCGGCCACCCCGGTGTCAGTGGCCCGGGCCCTGACGTTCGTCCGTGCCCAGGCCGAGCGGTACTGCCGCGGAGAACCCCTGGTGAACGTGGTCGAGGAGGGATACTGACCAGTCGTCTCCGGGTGGACGCACTTCCTCAACCGAAGCGTGACTTTCAGTATCTACAGTCTTTAGGCACGGTCCTTGTGGTGTGTAGCGTCCGGACGCAGGTAATGGCGCCGGCCCGGACGTTCGTGGGATCCATCGCAGCCGTGACGGGCGAGGAGCCCGGTGACCCAAGCCGCCGGTGGCTTCTAGCGGGCAGGCTTTCACTGCCCACGCCCGCCCCCCATGTGCGAAACCCGGGTGGAAGGAGACCGGTGCGGCGTAAGTCATCCGGTGGTCCGCCATGAGCCTGGGCGCGCTGATGACAGCAGCCGCCGGGGTCGTGGCCGCAGCCGTGGCCGCAGGCAGCCTGTGGCAGGCGGCCAGGCACGAGGCTGGGCGCCTGCGCCACGCGTACTGGTGGTTCAGTATCGCGGCCGGGCTGGCGTGCGTCACGGTGGTCACCGCCGCGCTGGTCCCGGTGTCCGCGGATGCGGCGCCACCGGTCCTCTCCCTCACCGACCTGCCTGCGCTGATCCAGTTGCCGGTCATGGCGGCTGGGCTGGTCAGTCTGGCCTCAGTGGGCACTATGGGGGCCGATCCGCCGCTGGTGCCGGGCCATTTCCGCCGGAGCCTCCTCACTTTGGGCACAGACCTGGTGGACGGGTACCTGCTCGCGGCCGGGCTCTTCCTCATCCAATGGGTGAGCCTGTTCGGGCCGGTGTTCGCCCGTTCCGGGGTAGGGCCGGGCGGGTTTGCCCAGGCCCTGCTGCGGCCATTGGCCGACCTGGTGTTCGTGGGTGCGCTGCTGGGGGCCGCAGGGGCGGCCGGGCGGCGCGGTCTCCTGCCCTACCTGGCCCTGCTGGCCATGTCCACGGCCGACGCACTGTCGGTGGGCGCCCGGCTGGCCGCCACGCACCCGGGGGGTGGCGCGCTCGCTGCCCAGTTGGTGGCGCTCGGACTGCTCGGCCTCACGCCATGGGCGGCTGGCTGGTGGCCCACGGGGAAACGGCGGGGCCCCGGATCAGGGGTCGTGACCGTGGCAGCGGGACTGGCAGGCGGAGCGGGGCTCGCCGTCACCCTGGCGGCCGTGGTGAGCGGCAGGGCGGACCAGCGTCAGCCGGTGGTACTGCTTGCCCTCGGGGCGACAATCGCCCTGCTCGCGCTGCGTGTCGTGGGCCTGGCCAGGCGGCCTGACTCCTGGGCCCGGGTGTGGCAGGAATCGGGCCGGGAGTTCCGTCAGCTCGCGGAGCGGACCAGCGACGTGGTGCTGCTCTGCGACCCAGCCGGGGTGGTCAGGTACGCCAGCCGCGCCGTGGGGGACTACGGGTACACCCCGGACAGCCTGCGCGGCAGGCAGTTGATGGACTTCGTGCACCCGGAGGACCGGGCCGCTGGCCTGCGTGCCGTGGCCAAGGCCGCCGACCCGTTGCAGCGGGCCGGGCCGCACACCTACCGGGTACGTGGCGCGGACGGCACATGGCGTTATGTGGAGGCGCGCGTCTCGAACTACCGCAACCCGGGCGGGCCACGCCAGCTCCTGGTGACGGCACGGGACCTGAGCGCCCAGGTCGCCCTGCGCCGCCAGGTCGCCCACCTGACCTTCCATGACGGGCTGACCGGCCTGCCCAACCGCGCCTATGTCGAGCAGCGGGCACGCGACATACTCCGCCAGGGCCCCGCCGCCGCAATGACCGGGGATGGGCGGGTGGGCGGGAGCCGTGCCCCGGCAGCAGTGATGGTCCTGGACATGGACGGCTTCACGGCCTGCAACGAGGCGGTCGGGCGGGTCGCCGGCGACCTGCTGCTGTCCCAGGTGGCGCGCAGGCTCCGCCTCGCGGTCTCGCCACAGGACACGGTGGCGCGCTGGGGCGGCGACGAGTTCGCTGTCCTGGTCGAGACGGCAACCAATGTCGAGGAGGTCACCGAGGCCGCGAAACGCCTGGCACGGGTCGTGGACGCCGCACCGTTCCAGGTGGGTGACGCGGAGCTCTCCCTGACCGCCAGCGTCGGGGTCGCGGTTGCCGACGGCGGCCCAGCCGGGCAGGTATGGCGTCACGCCGAGTCCGCCATGACAACGGCCAAGGAGGCCGGGGGCGGTCGGGTCGTGGTGTTCGGCGCGGCGGCCGGTGATGCGGCCGGTCCACCAGGGACTGGTGTCTCACAGTGTGAGACCAGACTGTCCTCAGGTTGACGGATAGCCTGCCATGCACGACAGTGGTTAGGTGCTTACCAGCCGCATCCTCGTACTTGCCAGGCGCGCGGGCCACTAGACCCCCCGCACCCGCGCGCTCCCCTCGGCTGCCCTACCGGGCAGGAGGGGTTTTTTGTTGCCAGCACTGCCCCAATGCAGGACGTAGCAGATTGAGGAACCTTCCGATGACGGACCACACCACCACGGCAGGCTCTGGGGCCGGCCCAGCGGCCGTGCAGGACACGCCCAGCCGGCTGGGGCATGGGCCTTCACCGCGGGACGTCGCGGCCCGGTTCGGCTCGCGCGAGGCACCGGCGGCCAGCGGGCACATCCGGCCTGACCCCGACGCCGCCCGGGTGCGGCCCACGCCTACCCCCCTGTCGGCAGCGACCGCGGCGCCGGTCAGCATGACAGGCGCGCAGGCCCTCGTGGCCTCCCTGGAGCACCTGGGGGTCGACGTCGTGTTCGGCATCCCAGGCGGCGCGATCCTGCCCGCCTACGACCCGCTGTACGACTCCGTCCGCGTGCATCACATCCTGGTCAGGCACGAGCAGGGCGCTGGCCACGCCGCCGCCGGGTACGCGCAGGCCACTGGACGCACCGGCGTGTGCATGGCCACCTCGGGCCCAGGCGCCACGAACCTGGTGACCCCGCTGGCCGACGCCTACATGGACTCCGTGCCCATCGTGGCCATCACCGGCCAGGTCCCGACCGGGCTCATCGGCACGGACGGGTTCCAGGAAGCGGACATCGCTGGCATCACGCTCCCCATCACCAAGCACAACTTCCTCGTGACCAGCGCCGACGACATCGCGCGGACCGTGGCCGAGGCCTTCCACGTCGCCGCCACTGGGCGGCCGGGGCCGGTGCTCGTGGACATCGCCAAAGACGCGCTGCAGGCCAAGACCACGTTCCGCTGGCCGGTCCCGTTCGACCTGCCTGGCTACCGGCCCGTGACCCGCCCCCACTCACGGCAGGTGCGCGAAGCCTGCCGGATGATGATGGCGGCCAAGCGCCCGGTGCTCTATGTCGGCGGCGGGGTGATCAAGGCGGAAGCCAGCAAGGAACTCCTGGCCCTTGCCGAACTCACCGGGATGCCGGTGGTCACCACGCTGATGGCACGTGGCGCGTTCCCCAGCAGCCACCCGCTGAACGTCGGCATGCCCGGCATGCATGGCTCCGTGGCCGCGGTCGGTGCGCTGCAAAAGTCCGACCTGCTCGTGGCACTGGGTGCGAGGTTCGATGACCGGGTCACGGGCCGCCTGGACAGTTTCGCGCCCGGCGCGGCCGTGATCCACGCCGACATCGACCCGGCCGAGATCTCCAAGAACCGGCGGGCGGACGTCCCCATCGTCGGCGACTGCCGCGAGGTGATCACCGAGCTGCTGGCCGCGGTCCAGGCGGAGCACGAGGCCGGCCACCGGGCCGACCTGACGGCCTGGTGGTCGCAGCTGGACGCCTGGCG
>DASYYE010000264.1:0-20051 GCA_035946955.1 Streptosporangiaceae bacterium
TCGCCTGGTTCCAGGGACGAGCGGGCTGGCTCACCGACAGCGGCGACCGTGGCCTGGAAGGCCGCGCGCCGGGCGGGGGAGGTATTCGTGAGCGACACGCTGACCGCCAGCGTGCTGCCGTCGCCTGCCACCTGGCGCAACTGTTCGAGCAGGGTGCGCAGCACCTGGGTGTCCAGGTAGACCGCGACGCCCTCCAGCAGGAACAGTGATGCCATGTCCGCGTCCAGGCCAGCGGAGGTGAGCAGGTCCGCGACCGGGTCGGTGGCGAAGTCAGCGGCCACGAACCGGATGTGGCTGGCGCCGATGCCGAGCCGGTCCAGCCTGGACCGCTTGTCCCGCTGGGTGTCGGGGTGGTCGAGCTCGAACCACGTCACCCCTGGCTTGGCATAGCGCAGGGCCCGGCCGTCGTAGCCCGCCGCTCCCACGACCACCTGCGTGCACCCGTCCGACATGGCGCCGGTGACCACACGGTCGAAGAAACGGGTCCGCGCCCGCAGGTACTCACGCATCCGGCTGGCTTCGACGCCGGCCTCTGCCGCCACGTCCCGGGCCAGCGCCTCATCGGCGGCCGGGTCGCCATAGCCGGCCTGTACCCGCTCAAACGCCAGGCGGTGCGCAGCTACCCGCTGCGCAGTCACCGACGCCTCGCCCGTCTTCATGACTCGCTCTCTGCCTGGGGTTCTCAGGTGGCCGGAGCGGCGTCAGCCGCCTGCGCGAGGCGGCGCAGAGCCAGTTCCGCGTACAGTGCCGCACCGTCAGCCAGCACGGAGTCGTCGAAGACCGCGTCCGCGGCGTGGTTGAACGGGACGCTCTGCGGGTCGTTGCCCGGCGGGCAGGCGCCGAGCATGATGAACGCGCCCGGTACCTGCTCGAGGACGAATGAGAAGTCCTCGGCTCCGGTCAGGGGGTTGGGCTGGGTCAGGCACCTCCCCTGTCCGAGCACTTCGTCCACGACGTGGGTCGCGAACTGCGCCTCTGCCGCGTCGTTGACCGTGACCGGGTAGGAGTTGGTGAACTGCGCCCGCGCGGTCAGGCCATGCGCGGCGGCGACCTCGTGGACCAGGTGGAGCGCGGCTTCCCGGACCCGCTCGCGGCTGGCCGGTGAGAACGAGCGCACGGTCGCCAACAGGCGAGCTTCGTCAGGGATCACGTTGTCCGTGGTGCCCGCGTGGATGCTGCTCACGGTGATCACTACGGGGTCGAATATGTCGAACTTGCGGGTGACCATGGTCTGCAGCGAGGTCACGATCTCGCAGGCCGCGGGGATCGGGTCCGCGGCGTGGTGCGGCTGCGAGGCGTGGCCGCCGTGCCCTCGCACGGTCACCTCCAGGACTTCCGCGGCGGCCATCATGGTGCCGGGCCGGGTGCTGCATACCCCGGCGGGCAGCAGGGCCGACGCCACGTGCAGCGCGTACGCGGCGGCCGGGCGCTGGCCAGCGGCCTCGAGCACCCCTTCGTCGATCATGTGCTTGGCCCCGGCGTAACCCTCCTCGCCGGGCTGGAACATGAACACCACCGTCCCAGGCAGCTCCGCCCGCCGGGCCGACAGCAGCCGGGCCGCGCCCACGAGCATCGCGGTGTGCAGGTCATGGCCGCAGGCATGCATAACCCCGTCGTTGCTCGACGCGTAGTCCAGCCCGGTCCGCTCGGCCACGGGCAGCGCGTCCATGTCGCCGCGCAGGAGCACGGTCGGCCCGCCCGGCCCGCCGTTGCCACGCAGCACCGCGGTCACCGAGCTGAGCGCGGTCCCGCGCGTCACCTCCAGCGGCAGGCTGTCCAGGGCGTCCAGCACTTTGCGCTGGGTGCCGGGCAGGTACAGCCCTATCTCGGGCTCGCGGTGGATCGCACGCCGCAGCTCGGTCAGGTCGTGGGCGATCTCTGACGCGTCGTCGGTGACGGACAATTTCCACCTCCGTGGGGTGCCACGCATCGTGGGTGGTGAAGGTGGCCCGCTGTCTGTGGGCCGCAACCGGTGCTTACCCGGCGGTTGTCACCGTATCCGGCTGGCGCCAGCAGATGGCACCGCTGTCAGGAAGCTCGGAGTCCGCCAGCCACGGCTGGCGAACTCCGCCTCGACAGCCGCGCGGACGTGACCATCGTCTGCCGGTGCGAGCGCCACCACCGACCCGCCGAACCCGCCGCCGACCATCCGTGCCCCCAATGCCCCGCCCCGGCAGGCCGCGGTTACCGCGGCGTCCGCCTCCGGCCAGGAGACCTCATAGTCACCGGCGAGTGAGTCGTGCGAGGCCAGCAGCAACTCCCCGGTCCCGGCCAGGTCGCCGCGGCGCAGCAGCGCCACGGCCGCGTGCACCCGCTGGTTCTCGGTGACCACGTGACGGGTCCGCCGGGCCAGTACCTCGTCGAACCCGGCTGGCACCTGCGGATGGTCGCCGAGGTCGCGGAGGCTGCGCACACCGAGCCCGGACGCTGCCCGCTCACACTCCTGCCTGCGCAGCGCGTACCTGCCGTCGGCCATGACATGGCGGACCCGGGTGTCGATGACCGTCATGGCAAGGCCATGTGCGGCTGGGTCGAGGGGGACAAGCGTCGTGTCCCTGCTCTGGCAGTCCAGCAACAGGGCATGGCCCGCCTCACACAGCAGCGACGCTGACTGGTCCAGGATCCCGCTGGGAATGCCGAGCATCTCGTTCTCGGCGCGCGAGGTCAGCGCGACAAGTTCCGGCCGGGCGATGTCCAGGCCGTATAGCCCGGCCAGTGCCAGCGCCACCGCGCACTCCAGTGCGGCCGACGAGGACAGCCCGCCGCCCTCGGGCAGGTCGGAGTCGATGGCGAGGTCCGCCCCACCCACCTCATGGCCAGCCTCGCACAGGGCCCACGCGACCCCGGCCGGGTAGGCGGCCCAGCCGCCCACGCTGCCGGGCGCCAGTGCGGCGACCGCCACGGCCACCGGCTCGCCCGGCGCCTGGCGTGAGTGGATCGCCAGCACCCCGTCGTCGCGGCGGGCCGCAGCCACCACCACGCCACGGTCCAGCGCGAACGGCAGCACCCAGCCCTGGTTGTAGTCCGTGTGCTCGCCGATGAGGTTCACCCTGCCCGGCGCGCGCCAGACGCCCGCGGGCTCCGCCTGGAAACACTCACCGAACCACTGCGCGGCCCGCTCGGGGTCTACCAGTGGCCCCAGGGAGGCGTCTGCGGCTGCGGCGGTCACCTGGCGGCTTGCCCAGCGCCGTCACGCTGCTGGGCAAAGGCCCACGCATCCGCCGCCATCTCCGCTAGGCCGCGCTCGGCATGCCAGCCATGTTCTGCGGAAATCTTCTCGGCCGAAGCCACGAGGACCGCGGGGTCCCCGGGCCGGCGTGGAGCCGAGACCACCTGGACCTTCTGGCCGGTGACTTCCTGGCAGACCGTGAGCACCTCCCGGTTGGAGTAGCCGGTGCCGGTCCCCAGGTTGTAGGTCTGGTGTTTGCCCGGCTCGCAGGCACCCAAGGCGATGAGGTGGGCCTGGGCCAGGTCGGTCACGTGGATGTAGTCGCGGACGCATGTCCCATCGGGGGTGGGGTAGTCCTCGCCGAAGAGCTGGAAGCTGGCGCGGGCGTCCTCGGGTGCCAGCATGGCCGCGAGGATGTTGGGGATGAGGTGCGTCTCGGGCTGGTGGCGTTCACCGAGCCAGCGGCCGTCCGGGTCCGCATGGGCCCCGGCGACGTTGAAGTAGCGCAGGCTGACCGCGCCCGTGCCGTGCATGCGGGCGTGCTCCGTGAGAGCCGTATCTACGGCGAGCTTGGATTCGCCATAGGGGCTGGTGGGCCGGGCCGGGTCGGTCTCCTCGATCGGCGTCCGCTCGGGGTCGCCGTAGACCGCGGCGGTCGAGGAGAAGATGATCTTCTTGGTGCCCTGCTCACGCATGGCTTCCAGCAGGGCCAGCGAACCGCCGAGGTTGTGCTCCCAGTAGCGGGCCGGGTAGGCCACGGACTCGCCCACCAGAGACTTGGCGGCGAAGTGCAGCACGGCGTCCACGCCATCGGCGAGCAGCTTCCCGGCCTCATCCCGGATGGTCCCGCGGACGAACTCGCACCGCGCGGGCACGGCGTCCGCGTGGCCCGTGGACAGGTCGTCGAGGACCACCACCTCATGGCCCTCACCGGCCGCCATCGCGGCCACGACACTGCCGATGTAACCCGCCCCACCAGTGACCAGCAGCCGCATCAAGCCTCCAGGAGCACCCGCCCGGCATCCGCCGGCGGCACATTGACGACCAAGACCCGTCGCCGGATCATGTGGTGGCACAGGCCATCGCCCACCACGGGACCGACCGGGACACATACACTATCTGGACCTGCCCAGGCCACGGCTGCCGACCGCTGGCCGGGCCGCTCTGGGGGCGGGGTAAGGGGGGCAGTGCCGCACCCGGCGATGCCCGCCAATCGGAGGTCAGGGGTCAGGCCGTGAACAATATCGGCTGGGACGTGGCGGTCGTCCTGGTCATCGTGACAGTCGGCGGGTTCTTCGCCGCAGCGGAGATGGCGCTGGTCTCGTTGCGCGAGGGCCAGGTGCGTTCGCTCGCGCAGCGGGGCAAGCGGGGCAAGCGCGCCGCCAGGCTCGCCCAGGACCCCAACCGGTTCCTGTCGGCCGTCCAGATAGGGGTGACACTGGCCACCCTGCTGTCCGGTGCGTACGGGGCTGCGACGCTGGCCAGCGCGATGAGGTCCGCGCTCATCTCCGACCATCTCTCCTCCGGTCTGGCATCCGCGCTGTCGCTGATCACAGTGACCGTGGCGATCTCCTTCGTCACGCTGATCTTCGGTGAGCTGGCTCCCAAGCGGCTGGCATTGCAGCGCCCGGAGACGGTCGCGTTGTTCGCCGCGCCCGTGCTCGACCGGATCTCGTCGCTGGCCAGGCCCGTGGTGTGGCTGCTGTCCATGTCGGTCAACCTGGTGGTGCGCCTGCTCGGCGGTGACCCGGCGAAGAACCGCGAGGTCATGACCGAGGAGGAACTGCACGACCTGGTCGCTGGCCACCAGGCGCTGACCCCCGACGAGCGCTACATCGTCAGCGAGGTGTTCGACGCGGGCAAGCGCCAGCTCCGCGAGGTGCTCATCCCGCGCACGGAGGTGGAGTTCCTCCACGCGGACATGCCACTGGCCCAGGCCGCCGAACTGACCTGGGGTGCCCCCCACTCGCGGTTCCCCGTGTACCAGGAGTCCAAGGACGACGTGGTCGGTTTCGTCCACGTACGTGACCTGCTGGACCCTGGCCGGCCGGTCAATGCGCTGACCGTGCGCGAGGTAACCCGGCCGGTGAAGATGCTGCCGATCAGCAAGCGGGTGCTGCCGGCCATGTCGGAGATGCGCCGCGACCGCGCCCACCTGGCGATCGTGGTGGACGAGTACGGCGGGACCGCGGGCATCGTGACCCTGGAGGACCTGGTCGAGGAGCTGATCGGGGACATCAAGGACGAGTACGACATCGGTGAGGCCACCTCGCGCCAGCTCCACGGCGGGCAGCTCGAGGTGGACGGCCTGCTGAACCTGGATGACTTCCAGGAGCAGACCGGGGTGGCCCTGCCGGAGGGGCCGTACGAGACGGTGGCGGGGTACGTACTGGCCACGCTGGGGCAGCTGCCGGTGGTGGGGGACTCGGTAGAGGGGGACGGGCACCGGCTCACCGTGACCGAGATGGATGGCCGCCGGATTGCGCGGGTGCGGGTGAGCCCGGGCCGGGCGCCGCTGGCGGACCCTCCCCCCCAGCGATGATGAGTTTGCCAACGGTCGCGCCGATCACCTCGCGCGCTGCCGTTCCGAGTCCCGCATCGCTCACCAGCACGTCGGCGTCGGCCAGTGCCGCTATCGCGCAGAGCCCGGTGACTCCCCACTTGGTGTGGTCGGCCAGCACCACCAGGCTGGCCGCGGACGCCGCCATGGCCCGGTTCACGTCGGCCTCCATCAGGTTGGGAGTGGTGAACCCCGCCAGCGGGTCCATTCCGTGCACCCCCATCAGCAGGCAGTCCACGTGCAATCCGCGCATGGCCGTCACCGCGAGCGGCCCCACCAGTGCGTCAGACGGTGTCCGCTGCCCTCCTGTGAGCAGGACCGTCTGGGACGGGACACCGTGGGCGAACAGGTGGTCAGCCACCCGCACCGAATTGGTCACCACCGTCAGGTCCTGCACCTGTGCCAGGTGGGCAGCTAGCGCGTATGTGGTCGTCCCCGCGCTGACCGCTATCGTCCCCCCGGGAGGGACCAGTCCCGCCGCGGTCGCCGCGATCATCTCCTTCGCCGTCTTCTCCTGGCCTGACTTGACCTCGAACCCGGGTTCGTCGCTGGTGCCCCGCCTGCCTGCAGTCGCACCGCCGTAGACCTTCCTCACCAGCCCACGCCGCGCCAGCGCGTCGATGTCACGGCGCACCGTCATGTCTGAGACACCAAGCAACTGCGCCAGCTCACCGACCCGGACGCCGCCGCCCCGTTCGATCTCCGCCATGATCAGGTTCTGCCGCTGCTCCGCAAGCATGACGTCACCCCCAGCAGACAGTGCAGGCGGTCGCCCAGGCAGGCTCCGCTGACACCCCCCTTGCCCTTGGTCCCAGGGCGTGTCCCGGGGGACACGCCCTAGCCCTTCGTCGCGCCCAGGGTCAACCCGGCGATGAACTGCCGCTGCAGCAGGATGTACACGACCAGGGTCGGGATCGCGGCCATCATCGCGGCTGCCGCGATCAGGTTCTGGTTGGAGACGAACTGGCCCTGCAGGTTGGCCAGTGCGGAGGTGATCGGGCGCTTGCTGCCGGTCACCATGAGAGTGATCGCCCAGAAGAAGTCGTTGTAGATCCAGGTGGTCAGCAGCGTGGCGAGGGCAGCGAGGGCGGGGCGGCACAGCGGGATGGTCAGCCGCCAGTAGCGCACCCACATGGCGGCGCCGTCGACCTCGGCGGCCTCGTACATCTCGGCGGGAATGGTCCGCATGTAGTTGCTGAGGACGAACACGCAGAACCCGGTCTGGAACGCGACGTTGATCACGACGAGGCCGAAGACCGAGTCGTAGAGCAGACCGCTGGAGCTTATCCAGTTGGGCAGGGGTATCAGCAGGTAGAGGCGGTACAGCGGGGTGATGATGACCTGCTGCGGCAGCAGGTTGCCAGCCGTGAACATCAGGAGCAGGAAGATATTGATCTTGATGTGGACCCGGCAGACGACGAACGCCACCAGCGATGCCAGCGCCAGCGTGACCACCACCGCGGGAATGGTGATCGCCACCGAGTTCCCGAAGTAGCGCAGCATGTCCGACTGCGTCCAGGCGTTCAGGTAGTTGCTGAGCGTCAGGTGGTGCGGCAGCGACACATACCCATACCTCGACGTCTCGCCGTACGGGCGGAACGAGACGTACAGCGCGAAGAGGACCGGGACCAGCCAGAGCACCGAGGCACCGACCATCAGCACGTAGGCGGCTACCCTGCCTGGCCGCGGCGCAGGCCTGCGGAACCCCGCGGCCACGCCGCCGGTGCTGGCGCGGCGGGCCGGAAGGGGCCAGCGCAGTCCGCCGCTGGAGGACTGCGGCACGGTGCCAGGCATGTCGGTGGCCAGGGGCCCGCTCTCCTGGGTGGCAGGACGTTCGGACATCAGGCGCCCTTCCGGCCAAAGGTCTGGTACAGGAAAAACGAGATCGGCACCAGCGAGATCACCATGAGGACCACGCCCAGGGCGGAGCCGAAGCCGATGCGGGAGACCTCGCCCACGATGTTGTTGGTGACCAGCGCGGAAAGCAGTTCCAGGCCGTTGGTGCCCTTGTTGATGATGTAGACGATGTCGAAGGCGCGCAGTGACTCGATGACCGTGATGACGAGTACGACGATGTTGATGGGCCTCATCGCGGGGAAGGTCACCCGCCAGAACGTCTGCCATCCGTTCGCGCCGTCGATGAGCGCGGCTTCCCGCAGGGACGGGTCGACCGCTTTCAGGCCGGCGAGGTACAGCACCATCACGTACCCCGCCTGCCGCCACGAGGCCGCGACGAGCACGGCCCACAGGTTCAAGCTCGGGTTGCCGAGCCAGTCGATCAGGTTCGTGTTGCTGGTGTGCCCGATGACCGTGTTGACCAGGCCGTAGTTCGGCGAGTACATGAACTCCCAGATGATGCCGATGAGTGCCAGCGACAGCATGACCGGGAGGAAGAGCACGCTCTGGTAGAAGCGGCTGCCGCGGATGCCGCGGTCGATGACCACGGCGAACAGCATCCCCAGCGGCGTGGCGAAGACGAGGAAGACGCCGAGCCACTCGAAGTTGTGCTGCACCGCCGGCCAGAACGGCGGGTACACCGTGGCCGCCTGGTGGTAGTTCTGCACGCCGAAGAAGCAGGCGTCGTCCGGGATGAAGGTGCTCGGATGGCAGGCCCGCAGGTGCGGTACACCGACACCGCTCCACTGGAAGAACGACAGGACCACAGAGGCGATCGCCGGCCCCCAGATGAACACCAGGTCCAGGACCACGGGCACGGCAAGCATCGCCATGATGACCATGACGTCGCGCCGGGACAGCCGGTGCAGCCGGTGCGTGCCGGGCTGGCGGCGAAGCTTCGCCGCCAGCCCGGCGTTCGCGTTTGCGGTCACGACCCGAAGATGGTCTTCGCCTGGTTGGCGAGGCTGTTCTGGATCGAGGAGATGGTTGACGGGGTGGGGTTGTTGATGAACTGCTGGATCGCCTGCTCGGCTGCGGCGGCCATCGCCGGGTCGGTGTCGCGGTCACCGAACTGCGACACGGCCTTCTGCGTGGAGATGTCCTGGACAGACAGCTTCTGGATGGCGTTGTAGCTCGGCACCTGCACGCCCGGCACGAGTGCCACGTCCCACTCGTCGTACTTCAGGTACGACGCCTCAGCCGGGCCGGTGCCGATGTACTCGAGCACCTTCTTGGCGGCGTCCTTGTTCTTGGCCTTGGCCGGCAGGACGAACCCGTCCATGGGTGCGTCCATGTAGTCCTGGCCGTATGCGGGGTTGATCGCCGGGAACTGGAAGAAGCTGAGGTCGCTGAGGTCCGCGTTGTCGCTGACGTACTGCGCGGCGACCTGGTTCGTGCCCTGGAACATCATCCCGGCCTGCTTGGTCTCCAGCGCCTTGGCCGCGTCCTCCCAGATGCGCCCGTTGGCGCCCGACTGCAGGTAGGGCATGAGCTCCCGCCACTGGTTGAACACCGCGGTGACCTGAGGGTCGGTGTAGTGCGCTTGGTTGTGCATCAGGTTGATGTGGTAGTCGTAACCGTTGATGCGCAGGTCCAGGATGTCGAACATGCCCAGCGCTGGCCAGAGGTCCTTGTCAGCAAAGGCGAACGGGACCAGCTTGTCCTTCTGCATCTGCTTGCTCAGGGTGATGAGCTCGTCCCAGGTCGCTGGGACCTGGTAGCCCTTGGACGCGAAAGTGCTCTTGTTGTAGAAGATCACCCATGGGTAGTTGTAGATCGGGACGAAGTAGTAGTGCCCATCGAGGCCCTTGCAGAGGGACTTGGTGGCTTCGTTGAAGTTGCCCCCGATCTTCTCCCACACGTCGTCGATCGGCTCCAGCAGGCCCTGCCGGGCGAAGAACTGCATGCGGTAGCCGGCGAACCAGGTCGCCAGGTCATTGGGCGTGCCCTGCAGGTAGGCGGTGATGTCCTGCTGGAAGGTGTTGTGGTCCACGGTGTTGACCGTGATCTTGATGCCAGTCTTTTTCTGCGCGGCAGAGACCAGCGCCCCGAACGCCTGCTTGGGTGCTGGGTCTGAGTAGTTCGAGCCGAAGGTGATGGCGTTGCCGCCACCAGAGCCGGAACCGGAACCAGAGCTGCCGCAAGCCGCCAGGGCGCCCGGAACGGCGGCCAGCCCAGCGGTCACGGCCAGGCCCTTCAGCGCAGAGCGCCTGCTGAATGACGCAGAGCTAAGTGAGTTAGGGGAGTGTTGGGTCATTGCGACTCCTTGCGGTCAGGGAGAACCTGGTCACCCCGGGAAGCAGCCGAACAAAGTTGCTCAGAAACTACCAACTAAGCACATGCCTGTGTCAAGGTATGTGCGCAGGTTGGGCTTTGAATCGTTATGAACCGACCAGATCGGCAGGAGAGTGGTGTCGAGACCACCCTGGCATGGCAACACGTGGGAACAGGGTGTTACAGAAGCGAACAAACTACCACGTCTGCGCTGTTAACGACTGGGTCGCTTCGGCGTGAGTCCGTGGTTCCTGGTCAGGCGAGCTGCCGGAGGCGGCGGGCGGCGTCTTCGGGGGCGATGTCGTTGGTGAACGCGTCCATGCCTGACTCGGTGCCCGCGAGGTACTTGAGCTTGCCCGGTGCGCGCCTGGTCGTGAACAGTTCCAGGTGGAGCGCGAGCTCGTCACGCCCCTGCTGTACCGGGGCCTGGTGCCAGGCGGAGATGTAGGGCGCCGGGGTGTCGAAGAGCCGGTCGAACCGCCGCAGGATGTCCAGGTATATCTCGCAGAACTCGGCCTGCTCGGGCCCGGTGAGCTCGGTGAGGTCGGGCACCCGCCGGTGCGGGTACAGGTGGACCTGGTAGGGCCAGCGCGCCGCATGCGGGACGAACGCCGTCCAGTGCTGGCTGGTGGCCACCACGCGGGAGCCGTCGGCACGTTCGGCCGCGAGGGTGTCGTCGAAGATGTTCCCGCCGGTCAGCTCCTGGTAGCGGCGGGCGGCAGCCACCATGCGTGAGGTCCGCGGGGTGACGAACGGGTAGGCGTAGATCTGGCCGTGGGGGTGGGACAGGGTCACGCCGATCTCGGTGCCGCGGTTCTCGAAGCAGTACACCTGGCGCACGCTCGGCAGCCGGGAGAGCTTGGCGGTGCGGTCCGTCCAGGCGGCGAGCACGATGGCCGCCTGCCCGGGGGTGAGGTCGGCGAACGACGCTTCGTGGTCCGGGCTGAAGCACACCACCTCACACCGTCCGAGTCCGGGACGGCGGCGCAGCAGGGCAGCAGGGTCGGTGCCCAGCCCGGCCGTGGCGCCTGCGCCCTCAGCGGGCAGCGGGACAGCGCCGCCCACGCCCGCCAGCGGCGCGGTGCCAGCATCGGGGGAGGTGAGCGCGGGGAACCGGTTCTGGAACACCACCACCTCGTAGGAGCTGGCGGGTATCTCCGTCGGGCGGCCAGGCGAGGACGGGCACAGCGGGCACTCGCTGTCCGGTGGGAGGTGCGTGCGCCCCATGCGGTGACCGGTGATGAGCACCCACTCGTCCACGAGCGGGTCGTACCGCGCCTCGGACGTGACCCGCACCGGGGCGATCGTGCGCGTGTCCGGCTGGGAGGCCTCCGAGTCCGCCTTGGTACCGAAGTAGATGAGTTCACGGCCGTCGGCGAGCGTGACCGCCGCCTGCTGGACGGTGGGTGTCATACAGGCTCCGGGGTGCCTGCTCGTGCCTGGCGCATGGCCCCCTGGCCCGTGACCGGGGCGGCGAGCGCGGAGGCGGTCTGCGGAGCGAGCCCCGGACCGGGCGCCGGGGAGTCCGGCGGGCGGTCCTCGTCCGCGATGATCAGGTCGCCGACCGCCGCGGCCAGCGCCTCGCGGGCCTCGGCGCTCAGGCTGTGGTCGCTCACCAGGACGGCGGCGTCGGCCAGCGAGGCCATGGCACACAGCCCCACCACGCCCCACTTGGTGTGGTCGGCCAGCACGACGAGGCGCCCGGCTGAGGCGACCATCGCCCGGTTCATCTCCGCCTCCATTAGGTTCGGGGTGGTGAAACCCGCGGTGGGCTCCATGCCGTGCACCCCCATGAACAGGCAGTCCACGTAGAGGTGGCGGATCGCCTGGACCGCGACGGGCCCGACCAGGGCATCCGAGGGTGTCCGCACGCCGCCGGTCAGCACGACCGTCTGCGCCGACCTGCCCCGGCTGTAGAGGACGTCAGCGACCCGTAGCGAGTTGGTGACCACGGTGAGGTCCGGGATGTGCGCGAGGTGGGCGGCCAGGGTGTGGGTGGTGGTCCCCGCGCTGACCGCGATGGCCGTGCCTGGCTTGACCAGGCGCGCCGCTGCCGCGGCGATCGCGTTCTTGGCCGCGCGCTCCCGGCCGGCTTTCGCCTCGAAGCCCGGCTCGTCGCTGGTCCCCTGCTGACGGGCGATCGCGCCGCCGTAGACCTTCTTGAGCATGCCCCGGCCGGCCAGGGCGTCGATGTCACGGCGGACGGTCATGTCCGAGACGCCGAGCAGTTGCGTCAGGTGAGCGACGTGGACTCCACCCGTACGCTCGATCTCCTGCATGATCAGGTTCTGGCGCTGTGCTGCGAGCATGTTCGTCACCCAACCTAGGCAAACCGTTGCATGTACTAGGTCAGCACATCGCGCATCTTTCCTCAACAGAACCGGACGGCTTGTCCCAACACCTGGCCTGACCAGGCGATTCCATTGAGGGATCTAGTGCCTTCCTCGGGGCTGGCCCCCACGCTACATCCCCAGCGTGAGGGCCTGCTATGTCCATGTTATGAGGATACCTGTTGCATTTTGATAACGAGTGCTTGAAAATTGCATGAATCCGCGAGCTACTCTGTGCGACGTTGTTCGACTCTACGGTGCCCAGCCCCGGCCCAGATTCCATGATCATCAAGACTTCTCAGTCACTTTGACCGAATGTCCTACATGATCATGGAATGAGCGGCCCAGGATGAGCGCGTGGATGTTGATGAGCTCACCGCGGCGGAACGGGTGCTGTGGGCGGCGTTCCCGCACGGGACATGGGCCGACCTGCGCACCGGCGTCGTAGCGGAAGACGACCCCGCAGGCGGCCGGTCGTGGGGACCGTCGCGGACCATCCGCGCCGAGGTGGTCGCGGCCCTGTTGCTCGGAGTGTGCGACGCCGAGCGCGGCTACGGCCCGGCAGTGCGGCTGCGCGGTGCGCGGGTGAGCGGCCGGCTCGACCTCATGGGTGTCACCCTGAGCTGCCCGCTGGTCTGCGAGCACTGCTCTTTCGAGAGCGCTCCCAGGCTGGTGGAGTCGGTCACCAGGACGGTGCGGATCGTGGACTCGCACCTGCCGGGCTTCAACGGCACCAGGATGCGCCTGGACGGCATCCTGAACCTCGCGTCGTCCTCGTTCGGCTCGGTCATCCGGCTCGACCAGGCGAAGGTGACCGGGCAGCTGACCCTGCGCGGGGCCCGGGTCGCTGCCCGTCCAGGGGAGGCTGCGGTGGCGGCCGAGAGCCTGGTGGTGGACGGCAACGCCGACCTCGCTCGCCTGTCCGCCCGCGGCCCCCTCTGGTTGGAGGGCATGCAGGTCAGCGGGACGGTGGACCTCTCGGGGACGCAGGTCACGAGCACCCAGGAGCGTGCTATCACCCTCAGCAACTCCGTGGTCGGCGGCAGGCTCGTGTGCGACGGCATGACTGCGGTAGGCCAGGTCCGGCTGCACAACACCCGCATCGGGTCCAGTTTCGTGCTGACCGGCGCCACCCTGTCAGCGCCGCCCGGCGCCGCGGCCCTGAGCGCTGGCGGGCTGGCTGTGCAGGGTGGCGTGTTCTGCGGCGGAGACTTCACCGTCGACGGCGAGGTCACCATGGTGGGTGCCCGCCTCGCCGCGAACCTGGCCATGGGCGGGGCCGTACTGCGGAACCCGGGGAAGGTCGCACTGAACCTCGACCGCGCCGAGATCGGCGAGTGTGTCCTCACCGGGATCGAGTGCGAGGGCCAGATCAAATGCGCTGGCACACGCATCGCCAGTGGGCTGTCCCTGGCGGACGCGCGACTGGCCAGCGGGAGTGACCAGCCGGCACTGGCCGCCGACGGACTGACGGTCGGGGGCACGGTGAGGCTGACCCGGCTGCGTGCCCAGGGAGAGGTCAGCTTCCGCACGAGCCACGTCGGTCAGCGTGTCCTGCTCCAGGCCGCCCGTCTGTCCACCCCCGGCGCCGTCGCGCTCCGCTTCTCCCGGGCCGAGATCGGGGCTGACCTGTTCTGTCAGAACATGGAGGTAACCGGGGGTACCCGGCTGTTCGGCGCCAAGGTCGGCGGCGACGTCAACCTCCGGCAGGCCCAGCTGGTCAACCCCACCGGCAAGGCGCTGGATGCCGCTGCCCTGCAGGCGGACCAGCTCACGCTCACCACAGGCGCCCCGGTGCAGGGGGCGGTCGACCTCAGCCATGCGCGGGTCGGCCTGCTGACCGACGACCCCGCCCACTGGCCGGTGGCGATCGACCTCCGGGGGCTGACCTACCAGGCGCTCGAGCCGAAACTATCCGCCCATGGCCGGCTGCGGTGGCTCGCCCGGCAGCCACTGGGTCATGAACCGCAGCCCTATGAGCAGCTCGCCGCGCACTATGACTCGCTCGGCCAGCACACCCAGGCGCGGCATGTGCTCTACGTCGGGGAGCGGCGTCAGCGTGCGGGCAAGCCCCCGCTCGGCTGGGTGTGGAACCTGGTGCAGGACATCACCGTCGGCTACGGGTACCAGCCATGGCGGGCCGTGCTCTGGCTCGCGGTGCTGCTCGCGACCGGGAGCCTGGTGTTCCACGCGCACCAGCCGCAGCCGCTGGCGCACGGTGCCGCCCCCCATTTCAACGCGGTGGTCTACACCCTCGACCTGCTGCTGCCCGTCGTGAACCTCGGCCAGAAGTACAACTTCAACCCAGCAGGCGCGCTGCAGTGGTTCTCCTACCTGCTCATGGCCGCGGGCGGCGTGCTCGCGACCACCATCGCCGCTGGTGCCGCCCGCTTGCTCAGCCGCAAGTAACCGCGGGTGGGGCCGGTCATTAGACTGTGCAGGCCCGCCCCGCCTCGGCGCCTGGCGGCTAGCCCAGGGGAGGGGGCACCGTGCCCGACCATGACTACGACACCGTCATCGTGGTGGACTTCGGCGCCCAGTACGCCCAGCTCATCGCCCGCCGGGTCCGCGAATGCCAGGTGTACTCCGAGATCGTCCCGTCAGGCACCGCCACCGAGGCGATCCTGGCCCGCAAGCCCAAGGCGGTCATCCTCTCCGGCGGCCCAGCCTCGGTCTATGCCGCTGGCGCTCCGCCCGCCCCGGCTGGCCTGCTCAGCGCCGGGGTGCCGCTGCTGGGCATCTGCTACGGCTTCCAGCTCATGGTGTCCGAGCTCGGCGGCTCGGTGTCGCGCACCGGCGTGGCGGAGTATGGCGCGACCGCCCTGGACGTGACTGGAGACCCAGCCGCCCCCGGCGGCGCGCTGCTGTCCGGCCTGCCCGGCTCACAGCAGGTCTGGATGTCCCACGGGGACGCATGCACCACCGAGCCGCCCGGGTTCGCGGTCACCGCGCGGACGGCCGCGTCGCCGGTGGCCGCGATGGAGGACCCTGAGCGGGAGCTGTACGGCGTGCAGTTCCACCCCGAGGTGCTCCACACCCCCCACGGTATGGAGGTGCTGCGCCGGTTCCTGGCCGCGGCCGGTTGCCGGCCTCAGTGGACCATGCAGAACATCATCGACGAACGCGTCGGCCAGGTCGCCGCGCAGGTCGGCGGAGGGCGGGCCATCTGCGGGCTGTCCGGGGGAGTGGACTCCGCGGTCGCGGCCGCGCTCGTGCAGCGGGCGATCGGCTCCCGGCTGACCTGTGTGTTCGTGGACCACGGCCTGCTGCGCAAGGGCGAGGCCCGCCAGGTCGAACAGGACTTCGTGGCCGCCACCGGGGTCAACCTGCACACGGTGGACGCGGCGAAGGAGTTCTTCGCCGCCCTGGCGGGGGTCGCCGACCCGGAGGAGAAGCGCAAGATCATTGGCCGGGAGTTCATCCGGGCGTTCGAGCGGGCGACCGCGGAGGTCACCGCGCGTGCGGGATCGGCCGGGGAGTCCGTGGACTTCCTCGTCCAGGGCACCCTGTACCCCGACGTGGTCGAGTCGGGTGGTGGCAGCGGAACCGCGAACATCAAGTCCCACCACAACGTCGGCGGGCTCCCGGCAGACATGGGCTTCCAGTTGGTCGAACCACTGCGTGACCTGTTCAAGGACGAGGTCCGCAAGGTCGGGGAGCAGCTTGGCCTGCCTCCCACGATCGTCTGGCGCCAGCCATTCCCCGGCCCAGGGCTCGCTATCCGCATCATCGGTGAAGTCACCCCCGGCCGCCTGCGCATCCTGCGTGACGCGGACGCGATCGTGCGTGAGGAACTCTCCGCGGCAGGCCTGGACCGTGACATCTGGCAGTGCCCGGTCGTGCTGCTTGCCGACGTGCGCTCGGTCGGCGTCCAGGGCGACGGCCGCAGCTATGGCCACCCGGTGGTGATCCGCCCGGTGACCAGCGAGGACGCCATGACCGCCGACTGGGCGCGGCTGCCCGCGGCCCTGCTCGCCCGGATCTCCACCCGGCTGACCAACGAGGTCAGCGACATCAACCGGGTCATCCTCGACATCACGAGCAAGCCCCCCGCCACGATCGAGTGGGAGTAACCCACTGCCTTCCGCCCGCGTATCCGGTCGGCCAGACTGGAACGGTGGACCTCCTGGGAGCTAGGTCAGTCCCGTAGGTGCGGTGTGGGGTGGTGCGCAGCGGCGCTGCCCTGCATCCCCGGGATCAGAGCAACTGGGTGACGTGGGCGGCTTGCTGCTCGAGGCTGCCGACCGGGTTGCGGTGGTGGCCGGGGTTGCCGGGCAGGAGCATCAGCAGCCAGTAGACCGCCATCAGGCGGCGGTACGTGAGCAGTCGCGCCTGCTGGGCCTGGGAGAGCCCCACCGCCTCGATGAGGTCGTCCGGCTCCACCAGCCCGTGCAGCCGGACCGACACGTGCTCGAGCAGGTCTGCGACCTCGTAGACGGGGTCGCAGACACCGCAGTCCTCGAAGTCGACGACACGGCAGCGCACACCATCCCACAAGAAGTTGCCGAGGTTGCCGTCTCCATGGGTGAACACCTGCTCACCCGGCGGCTCGCTGAGAAGGCTGAGGTCGGTGGTGTCAAGCCAGGCCGCCGCAACCGCAAGGGCCTGCGCCGCCACCGGGCACTGAAGCCGCGGCGTGGCGTGCGCCCACGACCGCAACATCGAGGGCAGCTCCCCAGGCCGCTGGCGCCCTACCCACTGACGTTCCGGCAGGGACTTCAGCACCTTGTCAGGGACAGCCGCGTGCATCCGCGTCAGCGTCTCGGCCAAGGCACCCACCTGGGCGGGCGAGAGCTTCGCGGTGCCGAGCGGTTCGCCCACGACCCGCGTCATGACGATCACCGGCACACCACTGTCGGCGCGCCGCTGCAGGGGTTGCGGCGCCAGTCCCGGAACGCGCCAGTGGAGCAGTCCTAAGCCGGACCACTCCCGGTCAGGCTCTCCTCTGTGCCACGACCGATACCGCTTCACAACCCGGTCGTCGGTGAATGTTAAGTCATGGGTGCTGCGGACCATGAACGGACATTATCGGGCCAGCGTCCAGCAGGTGGTGAATGCCCGGTGACTGCCTGACCAACATGGCTGTCCGGACCGGCTGACGGTGCCTACTGCTTGAGTGGCGTACATGACCTTATGGAGGCAGCATGGTAGCCGTGAGCACCATCGAGGAGTGGCCAGCGGCAGGACGTCCGTTCACCGTGGCCGAACTCGACCGGATGCCTGATGACGGCCGCCGGTATGAGTTGCTGGACGGGGTGCTGGTCGTGAGCCCCCGCCCGACGACTGTCCACCAGTTGGTGGCGACGCGGCTGGCGGCCCTTTTGGTCAGCGCCTGCCCAGGTGAACTGTGTGTAGTGGCTGAGCCAGCCGTGATGTTGTCTGAGCTCACCGAGTTCGACCCTGACCTCGTGGTGGTCCGGATGGATGAGGTCGGCGGAGCCAAGTTCACCAAGCCACCCGGGCTGGTGGTGGAAGTACGTTCACCGAGTACGGCGCTCATCGACCTGAACCACAAGAAGACTGCCTATGAGCAGTTTGGCGTGCCGTCGTACTGGGTGGTGGTGCCCGACCGGTGGAAGCCGGGACTGCTCGTCTTCGAGGCCTTCGACGGGCGCTACGAAGAGGTGGCACACGCCGTGGGAGACCAGATCTTCACCGCGGTCCGCCCCTTCGCCGTCGAGGTGGTCCCGTTCAGGCTGCTCGCTGGGCTCCCCATGGACTGAGATGGCGGTGCTCTCAGGTAGCGGGCTGCCAGGCTGTGGCGACTCTGCGGATCGTGTCCATGGCGTCCCAGACGTCGGTGAAGCGGGTGTAGGCCGGGGCGGGGCAGAGGCGGATCCGGTCGGGAACCCGGTGGTCGACGACCACGCCAGCGTCGATGATGGCCTGGCACATCCTGGCTGCCTCGGGGTGACGCAGGCAGACGTGCGAGCCGCGGTGGGCGGCGTCGCGGGGTGAGGCGAGCGCGAAACCCAGTGGCACCAGCCAGGCCTCAGCGAGGTCGGTGAGATAGCTGGTCAGTGCCATGCCCTTGGTCCGGAGGCGGCCGATGCCTGCCTCGGCGAGCAGCCGCACACCTGCCTCGACCGCGGCGATACCGGTGATGTCCGGTGTCCCGGTCAGGAACCGGCTGATGCCCGGTTGCGGCTGGTACTGCGGGCCCATCGTGAACTGGTCCTGCTGGCTGAACCAGCCCTGCACCGGCTGCCGCAGGTCATCCTGCAGGTCCCCGCGGACGTAGAGGAACGCTGGTGCGCCTGGCCCCGCATTGACGTACTTGTAGGTGCACCCGACGGCGAAGTCGGCGCCGCACGCGTCGAGTTCGGCGGGCACCGCGCCTACCGCGTGGCACAGGTCCCACAGGACCAGGGCGCCACGGTCGTGGACCAGGCGAGTGACGCGCTCCATGTCGGCCAGGGCACCGCTTCGGTAGCTGACGAGCGACAGGCACACCAGGGCGGTGCCGTCATCGACCGCGTCAGCGACCGTGCCGACGGTCACGCCTTGGTCCATGTCGGTATGGATCATGCGGAGCCTGGCATCCCGCTCGGCGGCGACCCCGGCGAGCACGTAACGGTCCGTGGGGAAGTTGTCGTCGTCGGTCACGACCACGTTGCGGCCGGGCCGGGCCGCCAGCGCGGCCCTGGCCAGCTTGTAGATGTTCACCGTGGTGTTGTCGCACACGGCCACCTGGCCGGGGGCGGCTCCGAGCAGGTGGCATCCGAGGAGGTCACCCACTTGCTGCGGGATGGTGACCCAGGAGTCCCAGGAACGCACGAGACCACGCCCCCACTCGTCCCGGACGACCTGGGTGACGCGTTCCAGCGTGGTCAGCGGCAGCATGCCGAGCGAGTTGCCGTCGAGGTAGACGACTGACGGGTCGTAGTGAGCGAACCGCTCGCGGAACCCGGCGAGTGGGTCGGCCTCGTCATGTTCCTGCGCGGACGCCCGCCCGGCCGGGGAGCCCGTCGTCCCCCCGGCAGCCAGGGGGGCGGACATCAGTGCAGGCCGTCGCCTACGCGCGTGGCGCGGTGGCGACGTCGGCGTCTGCGGGCGCCCAGGTACACGAGCAGGAGCGCCACGGACGCGCCCACGGCCGGCGCCAGCCGCTTGGCGACGGGGAAGCCCGCCACACGGAGGAGGTCGATCGCTTCCTCATCGGCAGTCCGGAACGGACGGGGCGGTGGCGGCTGGGCCATGTCCGTGACGGCTGTGTCCGTGACGGGTATGCGACCCCTGGTGTCTCCCGCCGCTTCCGCCATGAGCTTCTGTGCCACCCCGGTGGCCGTGTCTGCCTGTCCCGGCTCGGCGGTGGCGGCGAGGCTGAGCCCGAGACCGGACAGCTTCTCGCAGATCTCGCGCACGGACTGTGGGCCGAGGTTGGTGAATGCGAGCAGTTCCGGTTCGGTGCGGGCCGTGAGGTCTCCCACCGTGTGGATACCCTCGCGCCGCAGCGTGTTGAAGGCACGGACCGGCAGGTTGAGCCCTTCGATGGGCAGGGCCATACTTCCCTGCGCGGGAGCGGCCAGGCGTGGCACCGAGGCCGCTGGGCCCGTGCCGTTGCTCCTGGCCTGGACACCGTCGTGTGGCACGGCCTCGGTGGCTGCCTGCCCAGCGGACGGCTGCCCGGCGGACGCCAGCTCGGCCGCGAGGTTGGCGGCGAACTTTTCGATGATCTTGGCGCCGACCTCGGCCATCACACCCCGGCCGAACTGGGCCGGGCGGCCCGTCACACTCAGCGACGTGGCTACGTCGACCCGGGTCTGGCCGTCCTCTGGCCGCAGGGTCGAGCGGACCGTGGCGGCGGCTGTGCCGCCGCCAC
>DASYYE010000265.1:0-5570 GCA_035946955.1 Streptosporangiaceae bacterium
GGCCGGCTGGGCACCTTCCCCAGCAGCACCCGGATTGGGTGTTACCACTGTGCGAGACCTCCCCGGGCTGTCGGACCCGGCATCATCCCGAGATCCCGGCGGAACTGCAGGCAGACGCGAACTTGCCGGCACACAACTGGCTGGCGGGGACGAAGTTGTCCGCGACCACGGTCGAGTTCATGTTGGACGGCGTGACCCATTCAGGCGTCAGCAGCACCGAGGGCACGGACTTGTGGCCCACCGTATCCATCACGCTGCCGTTGGCCAGCGCGCTCGGCGGGGTCTTGCCGGCCCGGATGTACATGGCCAGCGCGGCGGCGGCCTGGGCCTCCAGGTAGATCGGCTTGTATACGGTGCCGCACTGGTAGCCGGACAGGATGTTCTGCAGCCCGATCAGGGTCGCGTCCTGGCCAGTGACCGGGAATGTGTTGGCCTTGACGCCCTTGCGCTGGAGGTAGCTGATGATCGGGGCCGCGTTCTCGTCATTGGGCGTGAGCACGGCGTTGATGTTCGGGTGGGCGGTGAACTGCTGCTCGAACTCGGTCAGCGCGGTCGGCGGGTCCCAGGTGCCTGGGGCGTTGCCCACCTTCGCCCACTTGCCCGAGCTGAAGAACGGGCTCATGATCTGGTTGTAGCCCTGCGCGAACAGCGTCGCGTTGTTGTCGGTCGGGGCGCCGTACATCTCCAGCACGTTGGGCTTGGCCACTTTCCAGTTGGTGATGCAGGTCGCCAGGCCCTGGCCCAGCAGGTTGCCCACGTGCACGTTGTTGAAGCTGACGTAGAACTTGCGGGCGCCGCCCAGGGTGAGCCGGTCATAGTCGACGACCGCGGCGCCGTGTGAGGCGGCGTACTTCTCGATCGACGCACCGACACCGGCGTCGAGCGGGTCCATGATCAGGACGCTGGCACCCTTGGTGATAGCGGTCTGCGCATAGCTCAACTCGGTCGCGTCACTGCCCTGTGCGTTCTGGACCGTGAACTGAGAGGACTTCAAGCCCGCCATCGACAGTGCCTTGGTCAGGTACGGGGCGTCGAATTCCGTGTACCTGGCCGAGGACACGGTGTCCGGCAGGATGACCGCGACGTTGCCCTTGCCCATGGCAGCCAGCGGCTTGAGTGTCGTCATCGCTGAGAAGGTCCGGTCGAAGGACGCCGCGGAGACCATCGGCACGTGACCGGATGCGTGGCCGCCGCTCGAAGAGTTACTGCTGCCGCATGCCGCGACGACGAGGCACGCTGTCACTGCGAGCGACGTCGTTATCATTTTTGTTGCACTGAAATTCAACACACACCACCTCGTCGTAGGCGGGCCGCAATGCACAGGACAGCCCCCCTAC
Organism: Streptosporangiaceae bacterium; assembly: GCA_035946955.1. Taxonomy (GTDB): domain Bacteria; phylum Actinomycetota; class Actinomycetes; order Streptosporangiales; family Streptosporangiaceae; genus DASYYE01. The sequence continues at coordinate 1,338 of DASYYE010000265.1, forward strand.
CCGTGTGTGCGGTCGCCGAGCCACCGGTTCTGCCGAAACCGTAGATCACCAGCGATAAACACGGTCTTAACATCGTTGCCGGGCCGTGAAAATACTGTGAACGCCAACCGTCCGGACCCGTACGCAGGCCGGATGTGTCCATCGGGCATATACCGCGTTAGGGGGCGAAGCGGTAGCCAGCGCGAGGCTGGGTGAGGATCACCGGCTGGCTTGCGTCGGGTTCCAGCTTGGCCCGCAGGCGCCGCACATAGACGCGCACGTACTCGGTCTCTGTCTCGTAGCCGTGGCCCCAGACACGCCTGAGCAGGTGCGCGTGGGTCAGCAGCTTGCCACGGTTGATGGCGAGTTCGCGCAGGAGCGCGAACTCGGTCGGGGTCAGGTGCACGGGCTGACCATGCCTGGTCACCTGCTGGCTGGCCAGGTCGATCACGATGTCACCCGCGGTGATGACGGGCGGGCCTGGTTCCGGTGCGGCGGCCGGACGGGTCCGGCGGAGCGTGGCGGTGATGCGGGCCAGCAACTCCTCGATGCTGAAAGGTTTGGTCATGTAATCGTCGGCACCCATGTGCAGGGCGGTGACCTTGTCACGCTCGCCACCACGTGCCGACACCACGATGATGGCGACCCCGGAACGCTCCCGGATCTGGCGGCACAGCTCGAAACCGTCGGCCTCGGGCAGCATCAGGTCGAGCAGCACGATGTCGGGTGCTTCGGTCTCCAGCAACTGGAGTGCCCGGGCGCCGTCATGCGACACGACGGTGTCGAAGCCGCGCACCGCCAGGTTGGACCGGATCAGGTCGACGATGTTCGGGTCGTCCTCGACCAGCAGTGCCCGGGTGTTCACCGCGGCCTCAGACATGACGCGCCACCCCTGCGGTGGATTCGCGGGTCGCTTCGATCGGCACGACCACCGAGTCCTCACTCTGAGCGGAACTGCCCTCGATCCCGGCCCGGTCAGCCGCCTCCACCGGGAGATGGATACGGAAACAGGTGCCAGGCCATTGCGGGGCCAGTTCGATCGCGCCGCCATGGGCTTCCACGATGCCCTTGGCGATAGACAGGCCCAGGCCAGCGCCTGCCCCGCGGGAACGCCGACGGCGGGCCGGCTCGAACGGCGCGGCCACGAGTTCGGCTGGCATGCCCGCCCCGTTGTCCGCCACGCTCACGACAACCACACCAGCGGAAGAGTTCGCCTGGTCAGATGGACCAGTCCCTACCCGGGCAGTGATGTGGACCTGAGTGCCAGGCGGGTTATGGGAGACCGCGTTGTTGAGCAGGTTCACGAAGACCTGCTCCAGCCGGTCGTGGTCGGCCCACACCACAGGCAGTGCCGGGTCGCAGGCGACCGTCACCGCCGCCGCCCGCTGAGGTGGCAGGCAGGCGACAGCGGCTTCGAGGACCAGCGGGATGTCACACCAGTCGTGCTGGAGGCGCATGGTGCCCGACTCGATCGCAGAGAAGTCCAGCAGGTCGTCCACCAGGCGGCCCAGCCTGGCCGATTCCGCCGCGATCCGGTCGAGGAACCGCTGCTGTGAGTCCCCGTCCCAGGTCACATCGGTTTGCAGCAGGCTGGACGCGTACCCCCTGATGGCGGTCAGCGGCGTGCGTAGTTCGTGGCTGAGCCGGGACAGGAACTCACGCTGGAGCTCCCGGGAGCGGCGCAGCGCGGTGGCCTCCTGGTGCGCCAGGCCGGCTTCTTCCCGTTCCAGTGCCAGCCGCAGCGAGTGGGCGGCGTCTTCCAGCAACGCGGTCCCGTCTCTCGCCGCGCCGTCGCGCCCGTTCCCGCCCTCCGCGGCCGCCAGCTCCCGCCTGCTGGCGACCAGCACGGTCGGGCCGCCTGGTGCCACGAAAGTGGACGCGAGGAACCCCCTGCCGCGACTGACCCCAAGCCACCTCGCCGAGCCATCACGCTGGGTGCTGGCGAGCGCCTGGGCCGCCATGGCGCGCAGTGATGCTGACGCACGAGCCGGGTCGGTCCCAGCCGGGCCCGCATAGGCCCGCCAGCCAAGCGCGGCACCCTCCGCCTGGGTGAGCAGCGCGATCTCGTCCGCCTGCAGACCGCGGCGCAGCGACTGGACCGCGACGACCAGGCCCTCAGCGACCGGGATCGGCCCGGCGAGCGTCTCGAGCATCTCCCGGATCGTCTCGAGCACACGGTTGCGGGCGGTCACCGCCTCCAGCAGCCGGTCGCGCTCCACCGAGCTCGCGGCATACCCGGCGTACAGGGTGACCAGGTCGAGCTCGTCGCGCTGGGGCAGGCCGATGTCGGGGCGGAACACTGTGATGACCCCGCTCAGCCCGCCCGGGCCCATGACAGGCACCGACCATGAACTCAGCGACCCCGCCGCGTGGGCGAGGCCCGCAAAACCCTTCCAGGCTGGGCTGACCCTGACGTCGGTGGCCACCACCGGCTGCCCGGATGCCGCGGCCAGGCCGACCGGGCCACCCGCAGGCCCGAACGGCAGGCTGGACCACGGTGCCAGCAGCCCGCCGGGGAATCCGAGCGATGCCGCACACACCAGGGACTGGCCGCTCACCAGGTGGATGCACAGTCGCTGTGTGCCCAGTGCCGCCCCGAGCGCCGACAAGATCAGCGACAGGCTCGACGATGGGTCGGCCGACACCAGCCGGTCGGCGAGCCCGTGCAGCCGGGTGAGCTGGCGGCGGGCCGAGGAGTCCACCTCCTGGCCGGACAGCAGGGCCACGACGTCATCAGGGTGCGTGCTGCGGGGGTCGAGGTCGGCCACGATGCGGCCCTGCCGCAGCACCACGATGCGGTCCGCCAGCCGGAACATCCTGTCGATGTCGTGCCCCGCCAGCAGGATGGTGGTGCCCTTTTCCCGCAGGCCCATGACCAGCTCTTCGACCTGCGCGGATTCCGTCACCCCGAGCGAAGCCGTCGGCTCGTCCAGCACCAGCAGCCGCGGGTCGCGGCTCATCGCCCGCGCCACCGCCACCAGCTGGCGCTGGCCGCCGGAGAGCTCGGACACGCTGCGGGTGGTGTCGGGCAGCGGGATGCCCAGGCCGCCGAGCAGCGACGCCGCTGCCGCGTGGAAGCGGCTGTCCGACATCATCAGGCGGCGCGACTCCTTGCCCAGCAGGACGTTCGCGGCCACGCTCAGGTTGTCGCAGAGTGCCAGGTCCTGCCAGACCACGGCGATCCCCTGCCGCGCCGCCCCCGCCGGGTCGGGGAGCACCCGCCGGCCTGCCAGCCTGACCTCACCGGTGGCCAGGGGGATGTCCCCGGCGATGCAGCGCACCAGCGTGGTCTTGCCCGCGCCATTGTCTCCCGCCAGCGCGACCAGCTCACCGGCCCGGACATCGAGGTCCACGCCAGCCAGGGCGCGGACGGTGCCGTAGTAGACGCTCACGCCCGACGCACTCAGCAGCGGCGGACCCGGCTCGGCCACGGGCAAAGCAGCACTCACCCCGTCATTGTGCGCTCTGTTAGCCCCTGCTCGCCTCCGGGCGCCCGAAGGCGCCGCCGCGCTCTTCGGCTCGCAGGGCGGTACCGGGGCCACGGCTATCCTGGCAAGGGTTCAACCGAGGCTAAGAGTTGGTTCTGGTGGTGTGATGACAGGCAAGCCCGCGGTCGTGCTGCTCAGCGGGGGCCTCGACTCGGCCACCGTGCTGGCCATGGCGCGTGCCGAAGGCTACGTGCCTTATGCGCTCAGCTTCCGTTACGGGCAGCGGCACAGCGTGGAACTGGACGCGGCCCACCGGGTCGCGCAGGCACTGGGCGTAGCCCGGCACCTGGTCGCCAGCATCGACCTGGGGCTGGTGGGGGGCTCGGCACTGACCGACGACATCGATGTGCCACACCACGACAGCGCCGAGGACCTGGGAGCCGGGATCCCCGTCACCTACGTCCCGGCACGCAATACGGTGTTCCTCTCGTTCGCGCTGGCCTGGGCCGAGACCCTGGCGAGCGCCGACCTGTTCATCGGGGTCAATGCCCTCGACTACAGCGGCTACCCGGACTGCCGGCCCGAGTACATCGAGGCGTTCGAGAACATGGCGAACCTCGCCACCAAGGCAGCGGTGGAGGGCCGGCAGCGGCTGCGCATCCACACCCCGCTCATCCACATGACCAAGTCGCAGATCATCGAAGCTGGCCTGCGCCTGGGCGTGGACTACTCGCTCACCCACAGCTGCTACCAGCCCGGTACGGACGGCCGTGCCTGCGGCACGTGCGACTCGTGCCTGTTGCGGCGCCGTGGGTTCGCCCAACTC
>DASYYE010000266.1:0-10179 GCA_035946955.1 Streptosporangiaceae bacterium
GCCAGGTCCTCGACGGGGTACCCGGAGATCATCATCTCCGGGAACACCACCAGGTCAGCCCCCTGGTGTGCGGCACGACCGGTCCACTCGACAACCGTTTCAGCGTTGCCCGCCAGGTCACCGACAGTGCAGTCCACCTGGGCAAGCGCGATCCTCAACCTGGGCACGTCCCCAAGCCTATGGCGCGTGGCCGCGGAGGTTCCCGCGAGCGCCCCCGTCGCGCACCGGCACCAGGGCCCGATGAATGTAGCCAGGGGACAAAGAGCGTCCGGGCATGGCTGACATCTTGCTATGAGGAAATGCGGAGAGTACGCTCAGGCCGTTCGCGATCGCACAGACGCCGTGGCGGCAGAGAATCCGCTTTCCAGGGTGGCTTTCGGCACGAGCCGCCGTTGACGCTGCGCGTCTCAGGAGGGGGACCGGCGACACGTGGACGATTATCAGCGAATGCAAATCCAGGCGTGCATCGACCGTAAAGTCGCGCCTAAGGCTGGCAATGAGCGGTTGGCGCTGGTGCGTGCCTCACGGTGGCCGCCGCGTGCGCTTATCCGTGCGGCATTCCTCGATGGCGACCCAGCCCTGCACGAGCGCGTAGAACAGGTGGCGCGTACCTGGCTCGAACACGCCAAATTGTTTCTTTACTTCGTGACCGACGTCGAGCGGGCGGACATCCGGATCTCCTTCTCAGAGCCCGGCTCCTGGTCCTACATCGGCACCGACTGCCTCTCGGCTCCCGCTGATGAGCCCACGATGAACTATGGCTGGCTCACCCCGGACTCCCCGGACGACGTGGTCAGCCGCGTGGTACTGCACGAGTTCGGGCATGCGCTCGGCTGCATCCACGAACACCAGAACCCGGCCAGCGGCATTCCCTGGGACAAGGCCGCGGTCTATGAGTACTACGGCGGCCCGCCCAACAACTGGTCGCCGGCACAGGTCGACCGCAACGTCTTCCAGGCCTACGACTCCGATCTCACGGTGTACAGCCAGGTCGACCCGTTGTCGATCATGATGTACCCGATCCCGCCGAGCCTGACCCTCAACGGGTTCCAGGTGGGACTGAACCATCAGCTCTCCCCGGCAGACACACGGTTCATCCGGCAGGTGTATCCCTAGCAGAAAGAGGCGGCTGTGGCGCCAGACGACCGCGCGATCGTGGTCGGCATCAGCCGTTACCCGGAGCTTGGCAATCTTGATGGCCCCGAGAACGATGCCAGGGCCTTCGAAGCATGGCTCCGCTCGCCGTCCGGCGGCGGGCTGCAGGAAGACCACGTCGACCGGATTCTCTCATCCGATTTTCCGCCATGCCAAAACGTCGTCAGTGCAAAGCCGACGACCGAGGCGGTGAAAGAGGCAATCGATAAATTGCACTTCATCGGCGAAAGCGGCGAAGCGCGTGTGGGCAGGCGCCTGTACTTGTTCATGGCCGGACATGGTTTTGCCGCTGGCTTCAGGGACGCCAGGCTCCTTATGGCAAACGCAGCGGCCACCAGGACAGGGCACCACTTTCCGGGGCCCCCTTATGCGGACTGGTTCCGTGAGTCAGCTTATTTCAACGAGGTGGTCCTTTTGATGGACTGCTGCCTCGAGAACTACAAGTTCAGCCCGTTGCAGCCATGCCACCTGGATCCTGTCACGGACAGCGGGGGCGCAAAGCAGCCTGTGCGTTACTACTACGGCCTGGCGTCCCAGTTCGGCCGGGCTGCCCGTGAGGTGCGCGACGACACCAGCGGGGAGATACGGGGAGTCTTCACCGCCACGGTCCTTGATGGCCTGTGGCAGGGCCCAGTAGGGGGCGGCGACGTGACGGGGGACTGGCTCACGGATTTTGTCCGCACGCACATGCCGCCGCGCCTGAGCGGCCAGCCAAGTCAACGTCCGGTCATCGACTACGAGCCCAGCGATGACATCGTCTTTGCCCATTGCGCTCCCACGCGTTACCAGGTCCTGATCCACGCCGATCCAGCAGCTCAGAGCCAGGAAGTGGAGATGTGCGACGGCGCGCTGAACGTACTCCCGCCGTCCGGGCGCTCCAATGGGACCTGGGAATGGGAACTGGGCCCGGGGATGTACAAGTGGCGGTACCGCGGCAGTGGCGACCAACTCCGTTTCCTGGAACTCAAGGGGAAAGGGCGGGTGGTCGATGTCGGTCTCTAGCGGTGGGCAGCCTGTACCGGTCCCGCTTGCCGTCACCGCGGACCCGGGAACCGAGATCGCCGTGATAGACCACTCCTTCCAGGTCTGCGGCCAGGGCGTCGGCGCGCTGGTCACCGAGGTCGTGCCCGGCGTGTACAAGCTCAGGTACCAGGCCGGGTTCACAGTCCTGGAGGAGTACCAGGTAATCGAGCCAGGCAAAGATGTGGTGCTGGTCAGCGGGCCGCAGGTGCCCTACTCGTCAGCGGCACCGCTGCCTGGCACCGGGAATGGTGAGCGCCATCGCACAGCGGCCACCGAGCTGAGCCGCAGAGTCCACGCCACCCTCGGGGATGGCAGCCAGGTGTTCGTGTTCGCCCGGGCTCCGCGACGAACGGGTGGCCTTTCCCGTATCACCGGCGGAAACCCGGCTGCCGGGCTGAGCTTGCACGACAGGGAAGGGACACACCTGCTCAACCTGGGCAGGCTGGCGAGACGCGTGGACGGGCGGGACCAGTGGGCGGGCTGCACAGTGGCCGTGCGTCCCGGCGATTACCGGCTGCGCCTCAGGCCTCCCGTTGCCGTACCTCACCAGCACCATCTTGAACAGGTGATCGTGGCCTCACCGGGATGGCAGACGCAGGTCTTCCTCACCCACTCTCCCAATGACCCCGCGGGGAGCGGCCGGCCTGGTGGATTGGCCCCAGGGCATACCTCGGTGCTGCAGGCGAGAATCGGCTCCGGTCTTGGTGCCCAGTCCCCTGGCGCACGGCTCGCCGATCTGGCCCGCATCGGCCTGACGAACGGCCGTGCCATTATTCCGCTTCCCGAGCTGCTGACAATGCTGTCTGCGGAGGGCGCGGATCCGATGCTGGGCATCTACACCGCGCACGCATGGCTGAAGGCCGGCGGATTCGACTCGGGCGATCTCGGCGAGGTCGTCGGCGCCCTGCGGCATCTGCTGGGCAGACACCCCGATGTCGAAGCGCTCGCTCACGAGCTCGGCCTGGCTGCCGAGGGCTACGTCTTCGGCTCCCCGCCAATGCTGGCCAGCAGCTGGCCACTGATCCTGGCGGCGTCCGCGCGCCAGCCCGGCCTGGTGCCGCCCGGCTCGCTGAGCGAGCTGGTCTCCACTCGCCTGTGGAGCGCCGGGCCGTGGCTGCTCTGGCTCGCGGATGGGCTGGGCAGCACCTCGCCGCCACGCCCACTCGCTGATGTGCCCGGCCTGGTCGCGCGGGCCTCAGACACGGCGCTGCTGAGTTTCCAGAGCCGGCGCAAGGCGGCCGACGACCCTGAGCTCGATGACACCGAGGCGGCGCTGCTCACGCAGGTTTCCCGGCCGTGGGCTCTGGGAGGGGCGCCTGCTCGCCGTGCGGCCCCTGAACCATCCGGCCAGCAGGCCCTGGAACCAGCCGGCCAGCAGGCCCTTGAACCAGCCGGACGGCAGGCCCAGGTGGAGAGGTTCCATGAGCCCGATGCCCAAGGACGTTCCGGTGCAGCAACCGACCCCACACGCATATCCCGGGATCTGGGTGCGGCGCTCGGCCTTCCGCCGGCCGCCATCCCACAGATCGCCGCGTCGCTGGTGGAAAAGCTGGAGCATGCCGTGAGCTCCCGCAACAGGTTCCGGCGCCTGGGATGGCGGTTGCGCGGCCCGCTCGCCCGCGGCTACCTGCGGCTGCGCCGCCGCAGAGGGCCTGGCAGCGGGCAGGCGTGGCGTGGCAGACGGCAGCTTCACGTTGCCCCGGTTGCCATCGGCGTGGCATCGGTCCTCATACTGGTGGCCGCCATCTGGGTGTTGTCCGTCAGCTTCTACGGCATCCCGTGGGGCCTCAGAATCGCGGTCAGTGATGTCTTGGCGGCGACACTGGCGTTGGTGCTGTCCCTCACCGTCGGGTACACGGTGTTCCAGTGGCAGCGATCGCGCGTGCGGCTGCATGGCAACAGAGCGCGGGACAGGGTTTACCGCACCGTCGGTGGTGTCGCCAGCGGGGTGGCCGGCCGGGACGAGCTGTGCCAGGTGATCATCGACGACCTGCGCAACCGAGACACCCGGCGTCCGCATGTGATCGTCGCCGATGCCGGCGCTGGCAAGACCGCCCTGCTGGCGCACCTCGGCCAACTGCTGGCGGGGCAAGGCGCGGTCGGGGTGTGGGTGCGGCTGCGTGATGCTCAGCACCGCCTGGACTTCCGCGAGCTGGCACACCAGCAGTTCATCCTGGACGAGCACGTGGAGCCGCTGTCGGAGGTGGACGGGGAAACGGCCTGGCAGCAGCTATCCAGGAGCGACAGGATCGTCGTGCTGGCCGATGGGCTTGAGGGGGTACTCGCCGGCGAACCCGTACCGGCGCGGAAACCCACGACAGGGGAACGGGCCGCCAACATCCGGCTGGCCTTGCGCCAGGCAGGAGAGCAGCGGCTGCCACTGGTCGTTACGTCCCGCCCGGACAGTTCACTCGTGGGAGCGAAAGCCACCGTCATGCGACTGGAGCCGCTGGGCGAGGAAACAGCGCTGCGGTGGCTGCGCAACGGGCACGCATCCGAGGTTGACCGCCGCCTGCCTTGGCTGGTGACGACCGCTGATGTCGCAGAGTCCCCGCTCTACCTGGAGGTTGCCCGCCAGTTGCAGGCGGCCGGGCTGATAGCGGAAGTACAAGCAGATCACGGCGGTGGCAGATCCGTCGAACGCGATGCCGACCGGATGGGGCTCCGGGTTCTCCTGCTGGACACGTGGCTGGGGGCGCTGCTGGCCGGGCATGTGGCCCCCGGGGTCCCGCTGAGCCGGGTGGACCGCGCGGCGGTCGTGGACCAGTTGTCGGTGCTGGCCTGCACCGCACTTGAACGCGGCACACGCGAGGTCACGTTCGATGACTTCGAAGCCATCCGCGGTCGCAAATCTGCGCCAGTGTTTCTCACCGGAGCGGACAAGAGCCTGGATCGCGCTGGGCGGCGGTTCGACGTCGGGGAGGCGGCACTGTGGGGTACAGAACTTGGCTTGGTGGCGGCACAGCCCGGCGGGTTGCGGTTCCCGGACAGCACCATCCATGCTTATCTCGCATCCCGGCTGATCGAGACGGCCATGGCGGACAAGCCGTACCGCAACTCGGCCCTCGCCGTGCCTGGGCGGGATCTTCTCACCGCGCTGGTGATGAGTTCCCGGCGGAGCACCCAGCGGCCAACGCTGGGGAAAAACCGTCCCCGTCGGCCAGCCGTCCACGGCGGCACATCCGTGCTCGCGGGACCGCTGCGTGAGAGGGCCGCGACGGCCGTCGGCGCGATGGCCCTTGACCTGTACGCCGCAGCGCTGCAGATCGACTGCGCTGACCGGTCACCAGCACACTGCGAGATCGCCGCGGAGACCGCGGATCGCTGGGCCGACCTGACAGGGAACGACCAGCAGAACCTCGACCTGGCAAAGCTCCATCTGGTGCGCCGCCTCGGCGAAGCAGCACGGACGGTGGCCACCACGCAGCGGGCTGGCCCGGGTAAGCCCGCCTGCTGGGAGCTTTATTCCATCGCAGCGGCAGAGCCCACGCACCTGATCCGCATGGAAATTGCCCAGCAGATCGCCGCATGTGGCGATGCCGCGTTCACCGCGTTGCAGGATTTTCTAGGGCCGCCCACTGACCTCTGGTCGCCGGATGGGACACCGCGGACACTGCCAAGCCCGCCCCAGGAACTGGGACAGGCCACGCTGACCCGGGCTCGCCAGCGGGAGGACGAGGATCTCTATGGGAGGGCGTGGCGGGAGACAGTCGTCCGGGCATGGCTTGTTCCGCTGCTCACCGGGTCGGCGCCCCGCCATACCCTGGCGGCGCAGCAGAACCTCGCCCGCTGGCTGCGGTTTGTCAGCACCGGTGACCACACAATGGGGCCGCGGCATCCGCCCCAGCCTGGCGCCCCCCCGCACGGGCCAAGTGCTCGACTTCGGCCGTGGCTGGAGACCGCGCTGGCTCAGGGATTCAAGTACGCGGCCAACCAGCGGAGCCCGGACCCGCAAGCTCACCTGCAAGCGCGTACGTTCCTGCTGGAACAGGCACGTGAGCTGCTGAGCGGCACCACGTTCTGGTTCGCGCGACTGACCCTGATGCAGGCGATGTGCCTGCTGTCGCTGGACAGCGGCCCGGCGCAGCGCCTCGCTGGCAGCCGCGGTCCCAACTACGCCGCGCTTGTCACCTACTGGGCGGGCCTGCCTGCTGACATGGAGGAACATCCGTTCGTAGCCGAGGCTCGAACACTTGCCGTCCAGGCACTCGAAACTGGGCAGCCGGAACGCTTCCTGTGGATTGATGAGAGCACCACCGCGGCCACGGTTGGTTCCCCTCCGGTGGGCCCGCATGCCCCGGGCTGGCCACAGTTGTGGGTTCCGCCGTCGGCGGGGTGGGCCGCGCTCCACCCCCGGGCGCTGAAACTCCTCGGCGACGTGCTGGTGCTGCTCAACCTGGCTGAGCGTGGAGCAAGCCCCGGTGATAGCAGCCGACGCCTGCAACGGATGTACGGAACGAAATTGCCACCATGCCTGGACTGGGACCAATCGAACCGGGCGTCGCTCAACCCACTCGGCACCATCGGCAGGCCAGCGGCACCCCCTGGATCAATGTGCGTGGACGGCTGCAGGTTCAGCCTCTGCCCCTACCCGCCGCAAGGCGAGCGCAACTTCACTGAGCTGACCGAGGCGTTCTGCCGCAGGCAGCAGGAGCTGGTCAGCGGGCCGGGGGACCACGCCGCGGACCTCAGGCGGTTCTGGACGGAAATGGCGCAGCGCGCGCAGCGGCCCCTGTAACCCACCGGGAAATTGGAATGCGCGGTGGAGGGCTACGCCAGACCGGCCTCGTAAGCCGCGCGCATGCGGTCGGCCATCTCGAAGGTTCCGTAACAAGACCTGCAGTGATCTTCACCAAGATCGATGTACCGCCGCGTACAAAAGTTTCTCCGTATCGGTACATCGATCACGAGGTGCCGACGCATCCCTGAGCCATAGTGCCCAGCCCAGGCGGCAGCGGGGTGACTTCGGACCCACCGCACCCACCGCTGCCCGCACGCCGTCGCTGCGAGCACCGGAACCAGCCCGGTCAGCCAGAGAAGGACTCGCCGCATGACCCTTGCCCTCGCCGCTGGTCCTGTGCCCAGCACCAGCGGCCACCCTGCCTACCGTGGGCCTGTCTGCTCCATTCCCACAAACAGTGCGAGGTTTACCGTGTCTTCTACGCTGGGGTGTCAGCCCACCCCTGAGAAGGGCAGCGGCCTATAGCCGGGTCGCGGGCACTGGGTACTTTGGGTGATATGAGGTACTGCGCTTGCAGGCGGTTGAGTGCTTGGCCGTGGGGGTACCGTGCCGCGCCGGGAGCACCACGGTGATGGCGGATTCGTACGCGGCTGCGGCCGGGCTCGTTGAGCGGTCGGCGGCGGCCTACGTGTCGGGGGTACCCGAGTGTCCGGCCGACGACGGGCTGTTTGGACCGGCCAGCGTCACTTGGCGCGTGAGCACGGACCTGTCCAGGCCGGTCGCGGGCCTGCGGGCCCTGCTGATCCAGGCGCTGCACCCGCTGGCCATGGCCGGCGTGGACCAGCACAGCGACTGGCGCCAGGACCCGGTCGGCAGGCTCGCCGCCACGTCGGCATACCTGGCCACGATCAGCTTCGGCGACCGCGCCGCCGCAGAACTGGCCGGAGCCCGGGTGCGCCGGATCCACGAGTTCGTCAACGGGGTCGACCCGGTGACCCACCGCCACTACGACGCGGGCGACCCTGCGCTGCTGTTGTGGGTGCACGCGGCCCTGGTCGAGTCCAGCGTTGTGACCTGCCGCCTGTTCGGCACGCCGCTGTCGGCCGGCGACGCCGACCGGTACGTGGCCGAGATGGTGGTCGCCGCCGAACTCGTCGGCGTGCCCGCTGACCGTGTCCCGGCCAGCCTGGCCGAGCTCGACGCGTACCTCACCGCCACCCGGCCCGAGTTGCGCTGCACCCCGGCGGCCGCCGAATCCATGGCGTACCTGCTCGACCCGCCCGGCATGGCGGACGACATCGCCGAGGTCTGGGCCGACATCCGTGACGCCGCGGTCACCGCCCTGCCGGAATGGGCGCGGGAGATGTACGGCTACTCCGTGTCCCCGCTGACGCCCGCCCGGCAGACCGAGGTCCGCCAGGCGCTCGGCGTACTCGATGCCGTGTTCCTCGGCGAGCCCGGGGTGCTCGAGGCGCGACAGAGGATCACCCTGCGGATGCGCGCCGCGCAGCGCGCATGAAAAGACTCTTCACCAGCGTCACGATCGCGGCCTTGGTCGCCGCCGCGCTCGTGGCCCTGATCCGTGGCCGGCGGAGGGCGCTACGCTCTGCTCCCACCGCGGCCCGTGCCACGGCGGGTGGGGCGGCTCCCCTCCTCCCCGGTGACGCGACCGTTCCTCCTCCTCCTCCTCCTCCTCCTCCTCCAGGCGGCCGGACCGCGATGCGGCTGCGGCGGGGGGCGGCGGCGCTCCGGCTCGCCGCGCGTGGCGGGGCGCGTTACGCGAGCAACGCGCCGCGGCTGTTCGCGGCCGCGGGCGAGAACCGCCAGCAGTTGCGCAACGACCTTGCCTTGCAGACCGCCGAGGACGTCGCGACCACCCTCGGTGCGATGAAGGGCGTGCTGATGAAGCTCGGCCAGATGGCCAGCTACGTTGACGACGGCCTGTCGCCCGCGGTCCGCCGCACGCTGAGCCGCCTGCAGGACAGCGTCCCGCCGATGAGCGCGGAACTGGCCGCCCGCGTGGTGACCGAGGAACTCGGCCTGCTGCCGGAGTTGGCCTTCGCTCGCTGGGATCCGGTGCCGATCGCCGCGGCCTCGATCGGGCAGGTGCACCGCGCGATCACCCACGACGGGCGCGCCGTGGCGGTCAAGGTGCAGTACCCCGGGATCGCCGAGAGCATGGCGGCGGACCTCGACAACGTCTCCCTGCTGCGCCGGATGCTCAAGGTGACCGCGCCGAGCCAGGACGTCGACGCCCTGGTCACCGAGCTGCGGGACCGGGTTCTCGAGGAACTCGACTACCGCAGGGAGGCGGAGAACCAGCGGCTGTTCGCGGCGTACTACGACGGGCATCCGACGATCCGGGTGCCGGCGATCGTCGGCGAACTGTCGGCGCGGCGGGTGGTGACCAGCGAGCTGTCCAGTGGTGCCCGGTTCGCCGAGCTGGCCGGCTGGTCGCAGGAGGAACGCAACCTCGCGGCGGAGACGATCTACCGGTTCGTGTTCCGCAGCCTGTACGAGGCGCACGCGTTCAACGGCGACCCGCACCCGGGCAACTACTTGTTCCATAGCGGCGGCCGCGTCACCTTTCTCGACTTCGGGCTGGTCAAGCACTTCACCGAGGTGGAGCTCGGGCCGCTCATCCATATGGTCCGCAACCTGTGCGTGGACAACGACCCCGAGGCGTTCCGGCGGGCCATGGAGGAGGCGGGTTTCCTGGTGCGGGGCGCTCCGCTGAGCACCGAGGTGATCGTGGACCACATGGCGGTCTTCTACCAGCTGGTCCGCGAGCCGGCGCCGCTGACCGTCACCCCGGACTATGCCTCGGCCGTGGTGCGCCGCTTCTTCGACCTGCGCAGCCCGGTCGCCGCCTACGTGGCCATCCCCCGGTCGTACGTGATCTTGCAGCGCATCAACCTGGGCCTGTTCGCGCTGCTCGGCGAAATGAACGCGACCGCGAACTGGCGGGCCGTCGCCGAGGAGATCTGGCCGTTCGTCCAGGCACCCGCCTCCACCCCGATCGGCGAGGCCGAGGCGACCTGGCGGGCAACCCGGCGGGCAGCCACGCCCGGCGCGGCGGCAGCCTGGTAAGCCCGCCCCGCGCGGCGTTCCCCTCGGGATTGAGGCGTCTTAGCACGGGTTTTGACTGCGCCATTCACCCGCAAACCAGCCAAAACATCAGCCAAAACCCGTGCTAAGCCAACTCGCTTGGCCGGCGGTCGCCGAGCGTGAAATCTGGCTGTGCGGGTGTTGGCGGGCTGGGGCCGCTGCCGCGTGATGGCCGGTGTGGCTTCGGGGGTGGCGGGCCGGGCGGCACGATA
>DASYYE010000267.1:0-12014 GCA_035946955.1 Streptosporangiaceae bacterium
GACCTGGGGTGATTCCCGGGAAGTCAGGTACAGGAGCCATTCGAGTGTCGCCTCGTCAGCCCAGTGGCCGTCCTCGAGGACCAGGAGAGTCACTTCCTGACGGTCGAGGAGTTCGGTCAGGGCGCGGAAGAGCCGGTGCCGTGAGGCGGTGGCGTCTTCGGCTGGTTCGGGCAGTGGCGGCAGGTCGTCGGACCACTCGGGGAAGAACGGGCGCAGGGCTCCGGCCAGGTTGGACAGGCCCAGCCCGGTGACCCCCCGCGGGCGTTGGCGCAGTGCTTCTATGACCGGGCCGAGCGTCGGTGGCTGGCGGAAGGGAAGGCAGCCCATCACCAGTGTCTGCTCCGGGTTGCCGAGCTCGGTGGCGAGGAACTCGTGGACGAGTCGGCTCTTCCCGATCCCCGCCTCTCCTTCGAGGAGGACTACTGCTGGTGGCGTGGAGATGGCCGCTACAAGCCTGGCTGACTCGGCCTCCCGTCCCACGAACGCTGGTCCCAGGAGTGCCGGACGGCTCGTCTTGGGACTTGACGTTGTGGTCCGTCGTGCCATGGCCCTCCTCCGCTCCCAGACGACACCATCCCCAATTCTCCCACTTGCCCGGAGGTGAGTGGATGTCCCGGAGTCCGCCGGGCCATCGTGAGGACAGCCGGGAGACCTGGGAGTTGCACAGGACGAGGGGCGAGCCCACTCGATGGTGTTGACGGGCGGGGCATGGCCGCTACCGCGGTGATAGCCGCAGAGACCGAGAGGCCCAGCGCCATGACCAAGGCAGCACTGAGTCTTGCTGGGCGGAATGTGTCAAGAGCAATCGGTACCGCTGCACTGCGCCCTCCTGTTTCCCAGCGGGTCCAGTGGTCAGTTCGGATGTTCCGTGAATAGTCGGTTGCGCCTGGTGAGAGCGCGAACCGCTACCTCGGAGTCTCAGTCGGCCTGGCCGTGAGGGCTATTCACCAAATGCAGTGGCGTGGAATGCTGAAGCCCGCCCGGCCACGGGGTTCTTGTGGCCGGGCGGGCTGATACCGGCGCATGGTGCTGCGGACCCTTGCGCCGATAAGTTCGGAACGTCAGCCGACGCTATGGCCCTTACCGAGGGTGAGGGTGATGGCGTTGTTGGGGCCGGCGATCGTGAGGTTGAGCACGGTGGTGACCAGGCCGCAGTTGGCGAACGGTGGGATGGTGTAGATCCCGCTGAGGTTGCCGCCGTTGACGACGCTGAAGCCTGGCTGGCTGACCACCAGGATCGTGGCTGGCGTCGAGCTTTGGCACGTGGTCCCGACGGAGACGGGGACACCCGCCACCGACAGGCTCGTGATCCGCAGCGTGGTGTATGAGGTCGCCGTCACAGCACCGGTGTTGATGTTGACTGTCCCAGTCGTGGGCCCGTCCTGGATGAACTGGGTGGTCGCCGTGACGGGGATCAGGCCGAGTTCGTTGAACGACCCGGTGGCTGGGGGCAGAGCGAGCTTCGAGGCGATCTGGCCGTTGCTCAGGTTGATCTTCGAGGTCAGTGTGCCGGGGCCGAGGGTGAGCGTAGCGTTTGCGGCGTTGATGAGGGTGTTGCCGTTGACGGGGTACCTGAGGGTGAGCGTCGAGCTGGCCGATGATGTGGCGGGGGTGACCACGAACACGACGGCGGCGGTTAGGGCGAGGGCGGCGAGTCCTGCGGCCGTCGGCCGACGTGCCTGGTGAAGCCACACGGGGCTTCTCACGTGACGTCTCCTTGGTCTGGCGACAGGGGAATTGAGCGGCTCAACGGAGAGTCGATTGAGTGGAAGTTGGCGGCGTCTGCGGCGGAACGGGGGGGGGGAGCGCCTCAGAGGCAGCCAGCCGCACGGACAAGGCAGAACAGGGTTAGCCACAGGGGCCCGCGCCCGGGCCGGAAGGTTCCGGCTGCTGGTGCGGCCCCCTGTGGCCCTGCGAGTTACGGGCTGGTGATGGTCTGCGGGACCGTCAGTGTGTAGGTGCCAGTGAACGTCGTCGCGTCACCGGAGTTGATCAGGCCAAAGCAGCCCGACACGTTGTAGAGGTGCAGGTTGCCGCCGCTCACTTTCAGCTGGTGTGTGCTGTTGGTGTAGGTGGCCTTCACCTTGCCGTTGTTGGAGGTGGCTGAGGTCGCGCCGTCCACGACGGCGCTACAGGACGCGCCGGACAGTGTGGCGTGGATGCCGGTGATGCTCCCAGTCGTGACGCCAGTCGTGGAATTGAAGGAAACCAGGTTCAGGTGCCACGGCAGGTGGCCTGGCGTCACCGTGAAGGTGATGCCCGCTGGCCCTATGCAGTTGGTGAACGAGATCGCGGTTATCTTGCCCGCGGCGCTGCCGGAGAGCCCACTGCCCGACTTCAGCACGGCTGTGGCCATCGAGGATGAGCAGGACAGCGAGTTGCCCGTGTTGGTGTCCTTCAGGACCGTCTTCCCCGCGTTCGCGCCGGTGGTCCCGCCCGGCTTGATCGTCCAGGTGGCTTTCGCGACTCCGGCGAACGCGGGCGCGACGCTCAGGCCTACTACTGCAGCGGCCGCGGCGCCCACCAGGAATATGCCGCCAAGGCGTTTGAGATTGGCCATCAGTTCCCCTCGGTCGTGTTACTAACATCCATGACGACGTTGTGTAACTTTGATCACACAATGTGTCGCCATCATGGCTAACGGCGACTAAGTTACTCCTCCGTAACATGGCATGCAAGGGAGCGCATTATGGAGTCCTATGGTCAGCGGCCGGTGACATAAGTGGGGCAGGGCGGTCACTGCGCACAGACCCTAGGCTGGCGCCGACCGCCCCCAACGAGGAAGGGACCGCCACGATGCCCGAACAGCCGTCACGTCCTGGGCCGCTTTCGGGGCTACTGGTGGCGGATTTCTCCCGGGTGCTGGCCGGTCCCTATTGCACGATGCTGCTGGGGGATCTCGGCGCGGATGTGGTCAAGGTGGAGAGCCCGGCGGGCGACGACACCCGTCACTGGGTGCCCCCGGTGCGGGATGGGGTGTCCACCTATTTCCTGGCGGTAAACCGCAACAAACGCTCCGTCGTGCTCGACTTCCGCGACGAGGCGGACCTGGCCGCTGCGGCGGAACTGGCCCGGCGGGCAGACATCATGGTGGAGAACTTCCGGCCGGGCACGCTGGCCCGGTACGGGCTGGACTATGCGACGGTCAGCAGGGCGAACCCGGCTGTGCTCTATGCGTCGGTCACCGGGTTCGGGTCTGCCGAAGGGGCCTCACTGCCCGGCTACGACATCATCGTGCAGGCCATGTCGGGATTGATGAGCCTGACCGGCGACCGGGACGGGCCACCACGGCGGTCCGGTATCTCCCTGGTCGACGTGTTCGCCGGCCTGCACACGGCCACCGCGATCCTGGCGGCCCTGCACCACCGCAGCGTGACCGGACAGGGCCAGCACCTCGAGGCCAGCCTGATGGTCTCGGCCTTGTCCGCGATGGTGAACCAGGCCAGCGCCTATGTGGCCGGGGGAGTGGTGCCGCTGCGGATGGGCAATGCCCACCCGAGCATTTTCCCCTATGACCCGCTGGCCACCAGCGACGGCGACCTCGTGGTGGCCGCGGGCAACGACGCCCAGTTCCGCAAGCTGTGTGAGGTGCTCGGTGTGCCGGGCCTGGCGGACGACCCGCGGTTCGCCACGACCGGCCTGCGCACGGCCAACCGGGACGACCTCCGGCCCTTGCTGGAGGAGCGTCTGGCGGCCCGCACCTCACAGCAGTGGTTCGACGACCTGGCCGCGGCCGGGATCCCCTGTGGCCCCATCAACACCGTCGACGCCGGTGTCGCGTTCGCCCACGACGTGGGCCTGCAGCCCGTCGTCACCTCCGGCGAAGGTGATGCCGGGATCCCGGTCATCCGCCACCCAGTGCGGTACTCCGAGACGCCTCCCAGCTACCCACTGCCGCCCCCCACCCTGGACTCCCATGGCGACGAGATCCGCCGGTGGCTCAGGGCACCCAGCGGTTAGCGCGCCGGCCGCTCCCGCGCTGGCCGGCTCACATGTCGTGGTTGCTGGGGACTTGGAGGGCACGGATGCCTACTTCGTCGGCGCGCGCCAGGAGGTCGGCGGGGTCGGAGTAGACGCGGTAGGCGCCGACGCGTTCCAGTTCCTCGCGGCCGTAGCCGCCGGACAGCACGCCGATCCCCATCGAGCCCGCGCGCCTGGCCGCGAGCAGGTCCCAGACGCTGTCGCCCACCACGAAGGCCTGGCGTGGGTCGACGTCCAGCAGGGCTGCCGCGGCGAGGAACAGGTCGGGGTCGGGCTTGGCGCGGGCGACCATGTCCCTGGTCACCATCGGCGCGTCCGCGGGCAGGCCCAGCATGGCCAGGGCATGCCCGGCGGTGGCGCGGCGGCCGCTGGTCGCGATCGCCCACGCGACCTTGCGGTCGGTCAGGGCCGCCAGCAGTTCCGCGGCCCCGGGCAGTGGGCGGACCGAGTCCGCCTGGGCGAGGTAGGTCTCTGCGTGAGCGCGTTGCAGGAGGTTGATGTCCTCCTCCGAGAGCGTGCGGCCGGTCTCACGCTGCAGCGCCGATACGAAGAGGCCACCGCTCATCCCCATCCTGCGGTGGATGCGCCACACCGGCAGGTCGATGCCCAGCCGGGACAGCGCCTCCCGCCATGCGATCACGTGCTGGTAAACGCTGTCGATGAGCGTGCCGTCGAGGTCGAAGAGGAAGGCCGGCGCGGCGGGTTCCTCGTATATGGCGGGTGCAGTCATGGCTACAGTTTGCCGCCTGCGCAGTGTGGTCTCTGTCCCGGATTGCGTATTTTCCGACCCGTCCAGAGGAGTTCACTCGCTGGCCACCCGGGCAGCCATTTCATGATCCTGTAGGAATTTCAGTCACTGTGACTGAAATTCCTACAGGATCATGAGACCACAGGGGGCCGGTGGGGGCAGGCCGGGCAGGGTCAGCCGGGCAGGTTGGGGAGCTTGGCGGTCGCGCCGGTCGCGGCCACCGCCGCGTTCATGATCTTGTCCACATAGGCGCGCTCCCCGTCCATTGCCCGCAGGTCGCGGTTCAGCCGCGCGGTGTCGGCGGCGCGGGCGGCGCCCTGTGCGCGGAGCACGGCCGCCACGTCGCTCTGGACCCGCTGGGCATCGGGTGCTGCCCACGTCTGGAGCCCCGTGACAACCCGGTCCAGGTGGAACCGGGCCAGTGACTCCTGTACCTGGTACTGGGTCATGTCGGCGAGGGGCTGGTTGTTGGCCACCGAGCAGTTGGCCGCACCGTAGGCCGCCACGCTCACGGCTGTCGCCACGTCATGGCTGGTGCCGGCCTCGATGGCGTGCAGGACGGTGAGGGACTCCCCAACGCCGCCAGCACACGACTCGATACCGGTGGTCATGTCGTGCAGGAAGCCGTCCATGTCGGTGGCGCGCTGCCCCCGGGTCGGGTGCACGGCGATCCCGATCAGCACCGCGCAGACCACCACCGCCAGCCCGGCAAGGAACAGCCAGCGAGGTGTCCTGACAGTGGGCCACCGGGAGTGGCGGAGCGGGACATAGGGCGGTGGGCCGGCGCGCGGCGGTGACTGCATGGCAGTGGCTCACCTGCCCGTTCTGGTCATCAGCGCGGCACCATCGGACAGCTCGGCCTCGGTCACCGCCCCGAAGACCCGCTTCACGATCTGGTGCTGCGCATTCAGGAAGAACGTGGCGGGCAGCCCCGGCAGGCCGTAGGCGAGGGCGGTCTTGCCGGGCAGGGGGTCCGTGACCACCGGGTAGGTGACCTTGTTCTTTGTGACAAACGCCAGGGCGCCGTGGCCCGGGTCGTTGGAGTCGATGCCGATGACCGCGGGGTCGCCGTGCCTGGCGCGGTAGAAGCGTGCGATCAGGGGCGTCTCCCGCTGGCAGGGATCGCACCACGAGGCGAAGAAGTTCAGGATGACTGGACGGCCGTGCATGGCGGCCAGGGAGACCTGCTGCCCGGGGTGGCCGAGCACGCTCAGGGTGAAGCTCTTGGCCTGCCCCAGCGTCCGGGGGGTCTGGCCGCCGCCACTCGTGGCGCCGATCACCGAGATCGCGACGACCACCGCGACCACGCCCGCCACTCCGACCAGGAGACCGGTCCGCCCCCGGTGGCGTGTCCCGGCTCCGGGGGGTGTGGCGGGGGTCATCGCCTGCCGCCCGTCATGACATGCATGCCATGACAGCCTAGGACGGTCCGGACCCAGGGCTCCCGGCGGGCACCTGGCCCGTGCCGGGACTGCCCGGGGTGACCTGGCCGCCGTCGGCCACGACCGCCGGGAGGACGATCTGGAAGTCACTGCCCTTACCCGGACTGCTGCTCACCAGGACGTCACCACCATGGGCCCGCGCGACCGCGCGTACGAGCGCCAGCCCGAGGCCGGTCCCCCGTACCCCGCCGAGCTGGGATCCCGTGCGGAACCGCTCGAAGATGTACTCCAGCTCGGCGGGGGCGATCCCCTCTCCGCTGTCCCGGACACCGATGAGTACGGCCCGGCCAGGTCCGGGGGACATGACGGAGAGTTCGATCAGTGCGCCTTCGTCGGTGTGGCGGACGGCGTTCTCCAGGAGCGCCTCGACGGCCAGGGTGAGGCGTTCGCGGTCGGCGCTGACCACCGCGGCGTCCAGCTTCCCCACCCGCCAGCACCGTGGCGCGGTGGGCAGCCACGCTGCCAGCAGGTCCAGCAACAGGTCATCCAGGGCCAGCGGCTCGGGGCGCAGGAAGTCGGGATCCTCGGAGGTGGCGATCATGAGCAGGCGTTCACCGAGGCGGCGCAGCCGCTCAAGCTCCCCCACGACCACCTGGATGTCGCGCTGCTCGGGTCGGCCAGCGAGCTGGCTGGCAAGCAGTTCCGCGTGGCCGAGGGCCAGGGTGATCGGGGTGCGCACCTGGTGCGAGGTGTCCTGGAGGAACCGGCGCTGCGCGGCCAGCAGGCGGGCGTTCTCCTGGCTGACCAGGTCACGCTGAATGTCGGCGGCGCGCTTGCGCTGCGCGTGCCAGACCATCAGCCAGAACATGACCGCCATCAGCGGGACCTCGTTCAGCTCGTCGGCTGTCTGGGCGCCACGCCACACGTCCCAGCCGATGGCGGCGCCCGTGGTCAGGACCACTGCCGCGAGGATCCAGGCGGTCGGCCTGCGGGACCAGACCCGGAACCCGTACAGGAAGGTGAGGCTGACCCAGATGAAGTGGAACGGGATGGTCTCCCAGTATGGGAAGACCACGACCGCCACCAGGTTGGCCGCAGCGAACACGACCCACGCGGCGTCGACCCAGGCCCAGCGGTGGCCCCGGGGGCGTACCCACGTGGACCGGCGCAGGGCTGGCCAGGGACGCCGCACCTGCCCGTGGTGGGGCCAGTGCAGTGCTCGCTGGGGTGCCAGGAGTTCACGAGGCAAGTTGGTACCCCTCGCCCCGGACGGTCTTGATCAGCTCGAAACCGAGCTTGGAGCGCAGTCGCCGGACGCACACGTCCACGACATTGGAGCCCGGGTTGAAGTCGTAGCCCCACACGGAGGCCAGCAGTTCGTCCTTGGGGACGGACCGGCCCGGGTGCTCCATGAGTTCGCGCAGCACCAGGAACTCCAGCCTGGTCAGCGGGACCGGGCCGTGCCCGGTGTCGGCGGCCAGCCGCCCGACGTCCAGTATCAGGCTGCCCGCCTTGATCAGCTCGCTCAGCGCGTGCGGCTCACCCCGCAGCCGGACGCGCACCCGTGCCAGCAACTCGGCCAGCGAGAATGGCTTGGTCAGGTAGTCCTGGGCGCCGAGTTCCAGGCAGTTGACCTTGGTGGTCACCTCGGCGATGCACGACAACACGAGGACCGGCTGGTCCGGGTGGACCCGCAACAGCCGGGTGAGGAAGTCACGCCCGTCCATGTCGGGCATGACCAGGTCCAGGATGACCAGGTCATAGCCTCCGGTCAGTGCAAGGCGCAGCCCGTCACCGCCATTGCCCGTGTTCTCGGTTAGGTATCCAGCCGCGGCGAGCGTACGGGTGACACAGTCCCGGATGCCGTCCTCATCGTCCACGACCAGGATCCGGGTGGCTGACAGGTCATGGGTCTGCGGGGGTGTCGTCATGCGCTGTCTCCTTCCGAGAGGATCCATCGCACAGCGCGGGGGGTCAACGAGTCCCCGCAAACCATTGCAGGACTGTTACAGACGCCCCTGTCGAAAGTAAAGAGTCCTTAATGTCTCACCTCGCTACCTGCAAGTTTCCCACTTGCTGGCCGGGTCGGCTAGGGGACGGGGAGCGGGCGGGAAAGCCCCGCCTGTGTGTCCCGCCCAGGGGATGGGCGGGGGTGTGGGTGAATTCGTGTGCAGAAACTCGTCGTCGCCACAGCTCGGACGGCACACGAACTCGTGGGAGGGCTGGGTAAGGGCTGGTCCGGGGTGGGTAAAGCTCCACCAAAGGCTGTCATCCGGGGGTGCATCGGATGTTGCCGTGCTGATAGTCATGATCATGACAATTTGGTCATGCAGAGCCCACGATGTTGCTGCCGGGGGCAGCCACTCGCAAGATCGGTTTCGTAGACGTCCGGTTGCGGTCCTGGGTTGCACGGTCGGCCGGCCGCGTTCTGGCCACCCGTGCCCGGTAGAAGCGAGGTGGTGACTCGTGTCTGTGACAGCCCGCGCCGCGGCGTTGCTCGTCGCCTTCGTGGCGGTGGTCGGCGGCGCGGTCTTCGTGGTCTTCCACTACATCGGCGGTGTCGGCGGCACCCTGCCAACCGTTGACTACACCTCCGCGGCCTCCGGCGGCCAGGTCAACCTGGTGCTCCAGGAGGACCCGCAGAACGGCTCGCCGGGCGCGCCCGACTGGGTGAGTTACTTCGTCCAGGACCCGCAGAGCAAACAGTGGGTCCACACCACGCTCTTCTCGGTGCCTGCCAACACCCAGGTGAACGTGACCCTCTACGGCTATGACGGCTGCACCCCGCTCCGGAACAACTTCTGGAGCAAGGTCCAGGGGACGATGGGTGGCCACGTGACCGTGCAGCAGTTCCTGAAGACCAAACCGCTGGGGCCGAAACACACGACCTCCCTCATCAACTCCTGGTCGGACTGCAACGTGGCACACACGTTCGCGATCCCGAGCCTGGGCCTGTTCGTGCCGGTCGCTTCGCCTAACGCGCAGAACTCCCTCAACAACCTGTGCGGCGTCTCACCCTGCCAGCCGACCTCGGGCGCCTACGCGGTGGAGACCTTCAGCTTCCGGACCCCGTCCCACGGCGGGAACTACCGGTGGCAGTGCTACATCCCGTGCGGCGGCGGTTTCATCGACGGGAACGGTGGTCCCATGCAGACGCTCGGCTTCATGACCGGCACGATGACGGTGGTCTCCTGATGGCCGCGGAACCGGTCGCTGCGGCGGCCCCACGCCATGCCTCCCGCGAACCCCGGCACGGCCTGCGGATCGCGGTGATCTCGCTCATCCTCGGGCTGGCAGCGGACCTGGTCATCTGGTTCGTGTGGCGGCCGCACCTGCCGCCGGGCACCATGAGCACCTCGGCTGTGCACCAGCAGTTCGACATCGCGGTCATGGCGGTGTCCGGGGCCCCGGTGCTCATCTTCGTCATCGTCTACTTCGTCTACGCCATCGTGGTGTGGCGGCAGCGGCCTGGCGACGAGGAGGACGGCCCGCACCTGACCGGCGGCGTCGGCATCCAGGCCGCCTGGATCATCGGGACCGCCGTGGTCGTGCTGTGGCTGTTCGTGTTCGGCTTCGTGGAGCTCGTCGTGCCCGCTGGTGCCGGTGCGGGTGAGGGGCCCTCACCCATCTGGCGGCTGGCCGGGACCACCAGCAGCACGGCGTGGTCCCCGAACGCCAACGACATGCTGCAGGTGCAGGTCATCGGCCAGCAGTGGGCCTTCACCTACCGCTTCCCGCAGTTCGGTGGCATGGAGTCCGCCCAGTTGGTGCTGCCCAACAACACCCCCATCGTGTTCCACGTGACCTCGCTCGACGTGATCCACAGCTTCTGGGCCTACCAGCTCGGGGTGAAGGCCGACGCGAACCCGGGCGTGGACAACGTCGCCTACACCAGGCCGAGGGAAACCGGCACCTTTGTCGTCCGGTGTAACGAGCTGTGTGGGATCTGGCACGGGGCCATGTTCAACTACGGCCGCGTGGTGAGCGCGACCGAGTTCAACACCTGGGCGACCAAGATGGCGACCGAGCAGGCCGCCAGCGGCGTGCTCACGGCGCTGCCGCGCTTTGCGCTGACCTACGACCCGACCGTGATCCCGCAGCTCGGCAAGGCCCTGGTGAAGATTGACGGCATCACTGGAGGGGCCGGCTACTACTACCCACCCACGGACCCGGTGACACCATGACCCCGGCACGCGGCCCACACAGCGATGAAGAGGTGAGCTGATGGCCATCGAGACTCGCCCCGAGAGCGCGCCGGCTGGCGCCGGCCCAACCGAGCAGCGGGAGCGGCCCTGGTGGCTGCGCCCAGCGGCCCATACCGGCGTGATTGGCGCGGTGCTTGGCTACCTGTTCGGCCACTGGCTGGGCAACTTCCTGTCCAGCGGCTATGTGAACCTCACGCTGTCCGACACCAACAACATCCCGATCGTGCTCGGGTACGCGTTCGCCACCGTGGGCTGGCTCGCCGGCCTGGGCGTGTTCAATGACATCGGGCGCATGATGATCGGCAAGCCCCTCTCCGGCACCCAGCACGAGCCAGCCGGGGGCCTGGCCAAGTACTTCCGCTACACCCTCGACCACAAGGTCGTGGGGATCCAGTACCTGTTCGGCATGATCGCCTACTTCCTGACCGGCGGGCTGTTCGCCATGGCGATCAGGACCGAGCTGCTGTCCCCGACGCACCACAACCTGAGCGCCAGCGCCTACCTGATGGTCGTGGGCGAGCACGGCACGATGATGATCATGATGATGTCGTCGGTCATCCTTGGGCCGTTCGGCCAGTACTTCGCGCCGCTGCTGATCGGGTCCAAGCGGATGGCGTTCCCCCGGATCGAGGCACTCGGCTTCTGGCTCACCCCGGCCGCCTACGTCATCCTGCTCTCCGGCATCCTGTGGGGCGGGTTCCCGACCGGCTGGACCGGCTACATGCCGCTCGGCTTGCAGTCAGGCGCGGGCCAGAATGCCTACTACTTCGCATTCGGCCTGATGGGCCTCTCGATGATCATGGCCGGCTTCAACATGATCGTGACCATCATCAACTACCGGGCTCCGGGCATGCGGTGGAGCAGGCTCCCGATGTTCATCTGGTCGATGTTCACGGTGTCCTTCCTGCAGGTGCTCTCCGTGCCGGTGCTCGTCGGCGCCTGCTACATGGCACTGGCAGACCGGACGTTCCAGACCGCGTACTTCGCCAACTCACTAGGCGGCAGCAGCTACCTGTGGCAGAACCTGTTCTGGTTCTTCGGGCATCCGGAGGTCTACATCCTCGCCCTGCCCGGGTTCGGGATCGTGTCCGAGGTCATCAGCGTGTTCTGCCGAAAACCGCTGTTCGGGTACAAGGTGGGCGCCGCCGGAATGTTCGGCGTCGGGCTGCTGAGCTTCTTCGTCTGGCAGCACCACCTGTTCGACTCCGGCATCAACCCGGACATGCGGCCGCTGTTCATGCTCACCACCGAGCTGATCTCGATCCCCACTGGGTTCATCTTCCTGGTTGCCATGGGCACGTTCTGGAAGGCCAAGATCAGGTTCACCATCCCGATGCTGTTTGCCCTGGCCTTCTACTTCAACTTCCTGATCGGCGGCGCGTCGGGTGTGTTCCTGTCCGACGTGCCCGCCGACACCACGGAGCATGGCAGCTTCTTCGTGATGGCCCACTTCCACTACACGATCATGGGCGGGCTGATCTTCGCGTTCATGGCCGGGATCTACTTCTGGCTGCCCAAGATGCTGGGGATCAAGCTGAACGAGACGCTCGGCAAGATCCACTTCTGGACCATGTT
Organism: Streptosporangiaceae bacterium; assembly: GCA_035946955.1. Lineage (GTDB taxonomy): Bacteria > Actinomycetota > Actinomycetes > Streptosporangiales > Streptosporangiaceae > DASYYE01. The sequence goes on from DASYYE010000267.1 coordinate 11,892, forward strand.
CATCTTCTTCAACTCGACATTCCTGCCGTTGTTCGCGCTCGGGATCATGGGCATGCCGCGCCGGGTGTTCGAGTACGCGCGCAACCTGGAGACCCTCAACGACTGGGTCTCGATCTCCGCGTT
>DASYYE010000268.1:0-8387 GCA_035946955.1 Streptosporangiaceae bacterium
GGCGGCGGGATGCCCACGTACGGCTCCTGCGCCGGGATGATCATGCTGGCGGACCGGATCGTGGACGGCGTGGCCGGCCAGGAAACCCTCGGCGGCATCGGGATGACGGTGCGCCGCAACGCGTTTGGCCGCCAGGTCGACTCGTTCGAGAGTGACATCGTGCTGACCGGAATCGCGAGTCCCCCGGAGCCTCCGTATTGCGCCGTTTTCATCAGGGCGCCATGGGTGGAGGCGGTCAGCGACCGGGTGGAGGTTCTCGGCACCGAGCGCGGCACCGGTAGGATCGTCGCGGTCCGGCAGGGGCCGCTGCTTGCCACCTCCTTCCATCCTGAGTTGACTGGCGATCTGCGCGTCCACCGGCACTTCGTGGACATGGTGAGGGAACGAGCATGAGTGGCCATTCCAAGTGGGCGACGACCAAGCACAAGAAGGCGGCCGTTGACGCCCGGCGCGGCAAGCTGTTCGCCAAGCTGATCAAGAACGTCGAGGTGGCGGCCAGGACCGGCGGCGCGGATCCGGCGGGCAACCCCACCCTGTACGACGCCGTGCAGAAGGCGAAGAAGAACTCGGTGCCGAACGAGAACATCGACCGGGCCATCCGCCGTGGCGCCGGCCTGGAGGGCGGTGGGGCCACCTATGAGGCCATCACCTACGAGGGCTATGCCCCCGGCGGGGTCGCCGTGCTGGTGGAGTGCCTGACCGACAACCGCAACCGGGCCGCTGCTGACGTGCGGACGGCCCTGACCCGTAACGGTGGCTCCATGGCCGACCCGGGGTCGGTCGCCTACCTGTTCCACCGCAAGGGCGTGGTCATTGTCAACAAGACGGACAAGGTGACCGAGGACGACGTGCTGGCTGCGGTGCTGGACGCGGGTGCCGAGGAGGTCAACGACCTCGGCGAGTCGTTCGAGGTGGTCAGCGAGCCCACCGACTTGGTGTCGGTGCGCTCCGCGGTGACCGACGCGGGCCTGGAGTACGACTCCGCCGAGGCCGCGTTCCTGCCGACGGTCGAGGTTCCCCTGGACGAGGAGCACGCCAGGCGCGTCTTCCGCCTTCTCGAGGCGCTCGAGGACTCCGACGACGTCCAAGACGTCTACGCCAACTACTCGGTGTCCGACGAGGTCATGGAGAAACTCGGCTAGTTCTGATAGCCGGGGCTCCTCACCGAGCGGGACTGGCCACCCCGCGAGCGGAGGGCCGCTGCGCCGCCGGGCCCAGCCGCCCCTCCACGGCCCACCCACCGGGGCCTGCTGCGCCGTTCCATGATCAATTCGTTAGTGGTTCAGTTTCTGGCCCCCCTGAGGGCCAGAAACTGAACCACTAACGGTTGTCCACAGTGAGGCCGTGTGTAGGCGGCGGCTGGAGGTGAGCGGACTAACAGGCTGCGCTCAGGCAACCATCAGGCCCTGATGGTCATCTATGTATTGTGACAAGAATTGGCCAGCATCCGGGTGTATGTGTGGTGGCGGCTGCTGACGTGGGCGGATGATTGCGGAGCCGGTACCGCTAGGAACAGCCACAACGGCATGGTCAACAGGCGATGTCGAGGGGCCAGCGGCGTCTCGGGGAGCGTGAGTGGGCGGTGGACACAGCCGTTGACGACAGGCCCGGCTATGACCGCCTGCGTCGGCGGCGCAACATCCTGCTGGTGGTGGCCGGCCTCGCGGTCGTCGCGTCGGTCGGTGGGCTCCTGCTCTCGACGACCATCAAGTCCCCGGCCCAGCAGGCCGTGGAGACAAAGTCACCCGGGCTGACCCGGCTGACAGCCCCCGTCCAGCGCACCGTCATCCAGAACGTGGTGCAGGCGGACGGAGCGATCACCCAGCCGCCGCAGATCTCCTCGCTCAGCGGTGGCGGCACCGGAAACACGGGCGCGGGCGGCGGCGGAAACGTCCAGCAGGTCGTCACCAAGGTCTTCCTATCGCCGGGCAGCTTCGTAAGCCCGGGGCATGTGATCATCGAGGTAGCCGGCCGGCCGTTCTTCATCCTGCCTGGCACGGTGCCCGCTTACCGTGACATGTCTCAGGGCGAGTCGGGCTCTGACATCGCCCAACTCCAGGGCGGCCTGGAGTCGCTCGGGTTCTCGATCGGCAGCGACACGAGCGGTGTCTACGGTGCGGGGACCGGTGCGGCGGTAGCGGCCTTCTACCAGAGCATCGGGTACCAGGTACCAACGGTTGCGGTCGGGCCGAAAGGTACCCACCGGCCAGAAGTCCCGCTGTCGGAGATCATGTTCGTGCCCCGCTTCCCGGCGAAGGTGGTCAGCCTCGGCGGGACGGTCGGCAGCGTCGTGAAGGATCCGCTCGTCACGCTGTCCATGGGCAGCCCGGCCATCCGGGGCCAGCTCAACCCGGTCTACGCGCCACTGGTCCACCCGGGCATGCACGTGACCATCAGCGTCCAGGGCAGCGCTGCCACCGCCAGGGGCACGATCACCTCGGTGGGTTCCCAGACGCAGACCGCCAAGAGCATCTCCGGTGGCATCTACCTGCCGATGCGGATCAAGCCGGATGGGGGACTGCCATCGGCCATGGGCCCCGGCCAGGATGTCATCCTGGCGATCGGCGCCGCCCACGCCAGCGCGCCGATGCTGGCAGTCCCCGAGGCGGCCGTGTTCGCTGGCCAGGATGGCAAGACCTATGTCTCCAAGGTGACTGGCCCGGACTCGGCAGTGAGGGTCCAGGTCGTGACCGTGGCCGAGGGTGAAGGGCTGGTAGGGGTCACGCCTGTCCCGGCGGGTGCGCTGCGGGTGGGCGACCTCGTCGTCACGGGCTTGAACTACCTCACGACGCCGCTGGCCAGGGGCCGCGGGCCAGCCCAGTTGCTGCCGGTGGGGCCCGCCGTCGGCTCTACCGGCAGCCTGGGCGGCGGGAACTCAGGACCGGGGAGTTCAGGGCCGGGCCGCTCCGGGTCAGGCGGTTCGGGCTCGGCCGGAGGGTCGGGCACGGGATGACCGGCAGCCCGGGCGAGCCCCCGGTCATCAGGCTCTCGTCAGTCTCCTACACCTACCGGGGCCCGCCCCCGGTCCATGCCCTCAAGCCGCTGGACCTGGTCATCCGCAGGGGAGAGCATGTCGCGGTCACCGGACCGTCAGGCTCTGGCAAGTCCACGCTCCTCAACCTCCTCGGCCTGCTCGACCGGCCCACGCACGGCACCATCGAGATCGACGGGATCGACGTGGGCGCCGCCCCGGAACGCGACCGCGCCGCCGTGCGGTCGCACCGCATCGGGTTCGTGTTCCAGTCGTTCCACCTGCTGCCGTACCGGACGGCCGTCGAGAACGTGATGCTGGCACAGGTCTACGCCGACCAGCCCCGGCGTCACAGGCACCGCGCGGCAATGGAGGCGCTGGCGCAGGTCGGGCTGGACAAGCGAGCCCATGCCCTGCCCACGGGGCTGTCCGGCGGCGAGCGGCAGCGGGTCGCGATCGCCCGGGCACTGGTGAACCATCCCTCGCTGCTGTTGTGCGATGAGCCCACCGGCAACCTGGACACCACCACCACACTCGAACTCACCGAGTTGCTCGGATCCCTGCACCGCGCCGGGACGACGCTCGTGGTCATCACCCACAACCCGACAGTGGCCGAGCGGGCGCAACGGCGGATCTCGATCCGTGACGGTGAGCTCTCTGAACAGAGAATGGCCGGCCCGGTGACCCGGCCGGACCTGCCTGCCGGACCGGGCACCCACACCGGACCGGGCACCCACACCGGACCGGACATGCCGATCGGGCCGGACACGCTGATCGACCTGGACACGCCGACCGACCCGGGCGGGCCCACATGAGGCTGCGGATAACCGGGCGGCGCCGCTCAGCCAACCTCCCCCCGTCCCGGCTGCGCCTGCCTGACCTGGGCAGCGAAGCCCTTGCCGGGCTGCTCCAGCGCCCGGGCAGGTCCGCGCTGACACTGCTTGGCGTGGTCCTGGGGATCGGCGGGTTCGTGGTGATCGTCGGGGTGGCACAGACCGCTTCCGGCCAGATAGGCAAGCAGTTCAATGTGCTGCAGGCCACCCAGGCCTACGTGTTCGACACAGGGGACACCTCGAGCACGGGAACGCTGGACTTCCCGCCGGACGCCGATGCCCTCGTTGACCGGATCCACGGCGTCATCGCGGCCGGGGTCTACTGGCATGTCCAGTCACCGGTGAGCGCGTTTCCGGGTGGCCTGCTCGGGGCCCCGCACTCCCTGCCGGTGACAGCCGCAAGCCCGGGCCTGCTGGCAGCGGCCGGTATGAAGCTCGCCTCCGGGACGCTGTTCAACCAGTTCCACGAAACCCACGCCCAGGACGTGGCCGTCCTCGGGGAGAGCGCAGCCGCCAGCCTCGGGGTCACCGACCTCCAGAACGAGCCTGCCATCTTCATCGGCGGCCAGCCATTCACCGTGATCGGGATCATCGCCAGTTCGCAGCGGCTGCCAGCGCTGGACATCGGGGTCACGGTGCCGGAGTCCGCGGCGTTGCGGCTGTGGGGGCCACCGTCGCAGTCCTTCTCAGCGCAGATGCTGATCCACACCAGGCTCGGCGCGGCCCAGGTCGTGGCCGAGCAGGCGCCGGTCGCCATCCGGCCCGACAACCCCAAGCTGCTGCACAGTGCCGCTGCCCCCAGCGTGGCCGGGCTGCAGCACAGCGTCAGCACCAGTCTGAACAGCCTGTACCTGACGCTGGCCGGGATCGCCCTCATCGTGGGCGCGGTCGGGATCGCCAACACCACCCTGGTCGCGGTGCTGGAGCGGGCCGGGGAGATCGGGCTCCGGCGCGCGCTGGGTGCCCGGCCCCGCCACATCGGGGTCCAGTTCCTTGCCGAGTCGACGGCACTGGGCCTGTTCGGCGGCCTGGTCGGGGCAAGCCTCGGCGTGGTCACGGTGCTCGGGATCACCGTCTACCGGCACTGGACGGCACTGCTTGACCCGCGCATCGTCCTGGCCGCCCCGGCCGCAGGTGCGGTGGTAGGAGTGCTCGCTGGCCTGTACCCGGCGCTGCGGGCCAGCGCCCTGGAGCCTGCCGATGGACTGCGGCGCTGACCTGGCCCGGCCGAAGGGGCGCGGTGCCCGCTGGGCGGCCATCCTGACGGCGGCTTGCCTGGTCGCCGCATGCAGCGGGAACGGTCTGCGGCACTCCGTGCCGTCAAGCCAGCGCCTTGGCAGGCGGATCCCGCCAGCCTTCTTCTTCGCGGGCGGCGGTGAGCCAGTCGTATTCATCGGCCCGGCCGGCGGCGGGCGGCGTCCCGCCATCTCGGTCCCGCCTATCCCACCGGCCAGCTCCAGCCTGACCATCGCAATGCCGCTGGAGGCCTACGAGGCGGTGTGGACTCAGCAGCAGGAGACCCTGGCGCAGGCAAGCAGCGAACTGGTCCAGAGTTGCATGGCGGAACGGGGGTTCGCCGACTCGGGCTCATCCGCAGGGCCCACTGCGGGCTTGGCCACCCTCCAAGCCGTGGAGACCAGTGGGATCGGCGTCACCAGCCTGGCGCAGGCACAGACATTCGGGTTCGCGACGCCCAAGGGTGCCGGGGCGGCGGCCAGCGGCCCGCAGATCATCGGTTTCGTTGGCCAGGGCCTGTTCGCCGAGGCGCTGAAGGCCGGGAAGGCCTACACCGAGGCCCTGTTCGGGTTCGGCCCCGGCGGGCTCGGCCCCGGCGGTCACGCGGGCTGTTACCAGCAGGCCTCGCAGCAGGTGTACGGGCCGCTCACCGGCTCACCCGACCCCGACCCGGTGCCGCAGATCGCCCAGCAGGCACTCGGCTTCACCCGGACCGACCCCCGGGTCCGTACGGCCGACCAGGTGTGGTCGAGGTGCATGGCGCGCCGCTACTACCGGTACGCCACCCCCGGACAGGCCGAAGACCGGGGCTGGCCGTCCCCACCGACCAAGGCCGAGATCACCACCGCCGTCGCCGACGTGACCTGCAAGACGCAGGCCAACCTCCCAAATACCTGGCTGACCGTGGAAGCTGCCTACCAGCGGGCCCTCATCGGCCAGAACCTGGCGGCACTCTCGGAGCTCCAGACCAACTTCGCCCCGCTGCTCCGCCGCGCCGAGACCGCCCTCGCCGCGCCCGGCCCCCGATCCGATGACCGCGGTTGTCTTTACTGCACAAGGCAGCAGAACTCACCGCGATCATGGAGATAAGCCCACCCCGGGTGGCGACACGCCGCGGCAATGACCCCGCGCCGCAGTGCCCCGCCAGGTAGTGTCGCAGCCGAACACTTGTTCGTGCCAGCCGAGGCAAAGGGGCACCTGTGCGAGTGCTGGGCATCGACCCCGGCCTGACCCGGTGTGGGGTGGGAGTCGTGACAGGCACCGTGGGGCGTCCGCCCGTGCTCGTCGCCGCCGACGTCATCCGCACACCCGCCACGGACAACATCGCGCAGCGTCTGCTCACGCTGGACCGGGTGATCGAGCAGTGGCTGGCCGAGTACCAGCCCGACGCGGTTGCGGTGGAGCGGGTCTTCAGCCAGCACAATGTCACCACCGTGATGGGCACGGCACAGGCTGGTGCGGTAGCGATCGTGTGCGCGGCCAGGCGGGGAACCCCGGTGGGCCTGTATACCCCGAGTGAGGTCAAAGCGGCGGTGACAGGCAGCGGGCGGGCGGACAAGGCCCAGGTCACAGCCATGGTGATGCGGCTGCTGCGGCTGGCGGACCCGCCCCGCCCCGCGGACACCGCGGACGCCCTGGCGCTGGCTATCTGCCACTTGTGGCGCGGCAGTGCCGCCAGCCGGCTCGCTGCGGCCATGAGCGCTGTGGGGAGGCAGCAGTGATCTCACATCTGGCCGGCACCGTGTGTGCGGTGGCGCCCGAGGGTGCCGTGGTCGAGGTCGGGGGAGTGGGCCTGCTGGTGCAGGCAACCCCGGGCACACTGGCGACACTGCGGCCAGGTGAACGCGCCCGGGTGGCCACGTCACTGGTGGTGCGGGAAGACTCCCTGACGCTGTTCGGCTTCGCCACCGACGACGAACGCGACGTGTTCGAACTGCTCCAGACCGCCAGCGGCATCGGCCCCCGGCTGGCACTGGCCATGCTGGCCGTGTTCAGCCCCGACGCGCTGCGCAGGGCGGTGGCCGAGGAAGACGTCGCTGCCCTGACCAGGGTGCCCGGCATCGGCCGTAAAGGCGCACAACGTATCGTCCTGGAACTGGCGGGCCGCCTGGGCGCGCCCGGCATGGGCACTGGCTCCCACGAGGGGAGTGGCGGCCCAGCCGCCGCCCGCAGCATGGCCCCATGGCGTGACCAGGTGCGTGTGGGCCTGGTGAACCTCGGCTGGCAGGCCCGGGACGCCGACGCGGCCATAGCCGCGGTCGAAGCTGACCTGTCCGCGCAGTCCGCAGCGGGGGACGGCGACGGGCAGCCATCCCTTGATGACGTGGACGCCGCCGTGATGCTGCGAGCCGCGCTGCGGAAACTGAGCCGCGCGTGACGATGCCAGGCCCAGATGACCAGCGGCTGGTCTCACCACTGGCCGAGGCCGACGAACGGGTGATCGAGAGCACCCTGCGGCCCAAGCGGCTGGGCGACTTCATCGGCCAGGCCCGTGTCCGCGAGCAGCTCTCCCTGGTCCTGGCCGGTGCCCTCCGGCGCGGCAAGCCCCCGGACCACGTGCTGTTGTCAGGCCCGCCCGGCCTGGGCAAGACCACCATCGCCATGATCATCGCCGCCGAACTCGGTGCCCCCCTCCGGATCACCAGCGGCCCCGCCATCGAGCGGGCAGGCGACCTGGCCGCGGTCCTGTCCACCCTGGGCGAGGGCGAGGTCATGTTCATCGACGAGATCCACCGCGTGGCCCGCCCCGCCGAAGAAATGCTCTACCTGGCCATGGAGGACTTCCGCGTGGACGTGGTGGTCGGCAAAGGCCCAGGCGCCACCGCCATCCCCCTGGACATAAGCCCCTTCACACTGGTGGGTGCCACCACCAGGGCCGGCCTCCTGCCCGCCCCGCTCCGCGACAGGTTCGGCTTCACCGCCCACCTTGACTTCTACGAAACCCATGAGCTGGAGACCATCATCCGCCGCTCAGCAACCCTGCTGGGAGTCTCCTTCAGCGACGACGGCGCGAAAGAGATCGCAGGCCGCTCCCGCGGCACCCCCCGCATCGCCAACCGCCTGCTCCGCCGGGTGCGCGACTACGCCGAAGTGCGCGCCGACGGCACCATCACCCAAGATGTCGCCCGCGCCGCCCTCGACCTCTACGAAGTAGACGAATACGGCCTGGACCGCCTGGACCGAGCCGTTCTGGACGCCCTGGTCCGCCGCTTCAACGGCGGCCCCGTAGGCCTGTCCACCCTCGCGGTGGCCGTAGGTGAAGAGTCCGAAACCGTAGAAGTGGTAGCCGAGCCCTTCCTGGTCCGGGCCGGCCTGATAGCCCGCACCCCACGAGGCCGGGTAGCCAC
>DASYYE010000269.1:0-3389 GCA_035946955.1 Streptosporangiaceae bacterium
GCCTCCCGTGCCCTGGGCCAGCTCGAGATCGAAGCGCACGCCCTGAAGAACCTCGGCATGACCCACCGGGCACTCGGCCAGTTCAGCCAGGCCACCCACTACTACCAGCAGGCTGTGGGAGTACACCGCCAGCACGGCGACCGCCGCGAGGAGGCCATCATCCTGCGCGCCCTGGGTGAGTTGCTGCGCGAGGCCGGCCAGCCCGCGCCCGGGGACCGCAGCCTGCACCAGGCGCTGAACCTCTTCGAAGCACTCGGCGCCCCCGAGGCAGCCGAACTCCGTGAGCAGTTGGCCACGGACACCCAGTTGGCTACGGACCCCTAGGGGCGCCGTGCCCCGGCCACCGGGCAGCGACTGGCAGTTTCGCGGCAGTTTCCGAGATACCCATGGCCACGCCGGCCAGGGGACGGTTAGCGTCCAGGGTGTCAAGTGGTCCTCGTGGCCGGAGGGGCGGGGCCTTCCGGCCACGAGTGTCCGCTGCCTGGCCTGACGGACACGGCAGGCCTTCGATGCGCAGCAGCATGAGCTTGGTCGTCACGCCGCCATGAGCGGAGAACCCATCCGGTTTCCCGGTGGCGGCGAGCACCCGGTGACATGGGACGACGATCGCGAACGGGTTGCGCCGCAGCGCCTGGCCAACGGCGCGCGCCGCATTGCTCCGGCCCAGGCGAGCCGCTACCGCGCCATAGGAAAGCGTTGAGCCGGGCGGGATCGCGCGGGCCGTCTCGTAGACCAGGCGGCTGAACGGCGGCACCGCGCCCATGTCCAGTGTGATGACGGACAGGTCGCTGGGTTCGCCCCGCAGGTGTGCGGTGATCGCCATCACCGCGTGACGGACCTCCGGGGGCGGCTCGGCTGGCGGTGTGCCCGGGCACAGCCGGGCCAGCCGGGCCCAGGTGTGCGCCTCATCGGCCTCGGGGAGCTGGACGCGCACCACACCGCGCTCGCTCCAGGCAATCCCGCAGCGACCAATGGCGGTATCGAAGAGCGCCAAACCAGGTCCGGTCATTCGCAAGTCCGTCGCGGGGCGGCCTCACTGTTGCTCTTTCACCGTACGCCGGCGTTCAGGATTCGCTAGCTGCCTTCGCACGGTCGATGGCCTCGGGTGCTACTGGTGCGTCTGGGACGGCTGCGGGCGCACCTGGCCACTGCTTGAGTTCGACGTGGGGGATGAGCCACGTCGCGAGGAAGGCCAGCCCGGCAATGGGCACGGCGACCCGGAACACGGTCTGGATGGACTGCGCATAGCCAGCCACGAAACCCGCGTGCACCGCCGGGGGCAGGTGGTGCAGCAGGGCCGGGGTGGCGCTCGCACTGGAGACCCGCGATGGCAGCGGGATGCCCCGCAGGTGCTGCGCGATGTTGCCGGCCAGCACATTCGAGAAGATGGCGCCGAACACGGCGGTGCCGAACGACCCGCCGATCGAGCGGAAGAACGACGCGCCCGAGGTCGCCACGCCGAGCTCGCTGTGTGGCACCGCGTTCTGCACGATGATCACCAGCACCTGCATCACGCCACCAAGCCCCATGCCCAGGACCAGCATGTACAGGGCGTCGGTGTAGGAGGACGTGCCCACGCCCATGGTGGACAGCGCAAACATGCCCACCGTCATCACAGCCGTGCCGGTGATCGGGAACATGCGGTACTTCCCGGTCTTGGAGATGACCTGCCCAGACCCGATCGAGGTGACCAGCAGGCCGGCCATGAGCGGGAGCAGCCTGACCCCGGACAGCGTGGGGGAGACGCCCTTCACGATCTGGAAGAAGGCCGGCAGGTAGGTGATGGCGCCGAACATGGCGAACCCGACGATGAAGCCCACCAGGCTGCTCACGGCGAACGTACGTGTACGGAACAGGTGCAGCGGCAGCACCGGCTCAGTGGCGCGCCGCTCCACGAGCACGAACACCGCCACGAGCAAGGCCCCGCCAGCCCCGAGGATGTAGATCGGCGTGGACGCCCAGGCGTAGGTCGTGCCGCCGAGGCTCGTCAGCAGGACAAGGGCGGACGCGGCGAGCGCGAGCAGGACCGTCCCGGCGTAGTCGATCACGTGGTGGACCCGGCTCAGGCGGCCAGGCACCTGGCTGGCGACCACGGCCAGGGCCACCACGCCGACCGGCACGTTGATGTAGAAGATCCAGCGCCACGACAGGTTGTCCACGAACACCCCGCCGAGCAGCGGGCCGACGATGCTCGACACCCCGAACACGGCGCCGAACAGGCCCATGTAGCGGCCCCGCTCGCGCGGTGAGACGACGTCTCCCACGATGGCCTGGGCGCCGACCATCAGCCCGCCGCTGCCCAGCCCCTGGACCGCCCGGAACGCGATGAGCTCGGTCATCGAGTGGCTGACACCGGCGAGCACCGAGCCGGCCAGGAAGATCACGATCGCCGACTGGAAGAAGACCTTCCGGCCGTACTGGTCGCCCAGTTTGCCCCACAGTGGCGTCGACACCGTCGCGGCCAGCAGGTAAGCCGTGATGACCCAGGCGATGTGCGATCCTCCGTGCAGGTCACCCACGATCGTCGGCAGCGCCGTCGAGACGATGGTCTGGTCGAGCGCGGCCAGCAGCATGCCGATCATGAGCGCGCCGATGATCAGCAGGATGCGGGTGTGGCTCAGGCCGGGCAGTGCGTTTCCGGGCGGTGCGTCGCCGGGCAGAGCACCCTGCGGCAACGCATCGCTGTCAGCGGGTGCGTCCATGCCGCCCATGCTAGACGAAGGCGGAGGCCACCTCCGAATCGGGCGGCTGGCGGGTCAGGCCGTGGCCCAGCCCTTGGCGCGCTCCACGGCGCGGCGCCAGTGGGCGTAGCCCTCGTCGTCGCGGGTGCCGGGGTCGAAGCGGCGGTCCAGCCGCCAGGTGGCGGCCAGTTCGCTGGTCGAAGACCAGACGCCGGTGGCGAGCCCGGCCAGGAACGCCGCGCCCAGCGCGGTGGTCTCGCCGGTCACGGGGCGTTCGACCGGCACCTGGAGCTGGTCGGCCTGCATCTGCATGAGCAGGTTGTTCGCACTGGCGCCACCGTCGGCGCGCAGCACGCAGCGCTCGCGCCACGGCCCGGTCACCATGACGTCGAACACGTCGCGGACCTCGTAGGCGATGGCCTCCAAGGTTGCCCGGACGAGGTGTGCCCGGGTGGTGCCACGGGTTATGCCAAACACGGCGCCACGTGCTGTGGGATCCCAGTCCGGGGCACCGAGTCCGGTGAGCGCTGGCACGAACACGACACCGCCGGAGTCGGCCACGCTGGCGGCCAGGGCCTCGCTCTGCGCCGCATTGTCCAGCAGCCCGAGCCCGTCGCGCAGCCACTGGACGGCGGCTCCGGTGACGAACACGGACCCCTCGACCGCGTAGGTGAGGGTGCCTGACCCGTCCATCCACGCGACCGTGGA
>DASYYE010000270.1:0-10157 GCA_035946955.1 Streptosporangiaceae bacterium
GGATCCGCTGTTGGTGCAGTTAGTCGCGGTGCATTCGTCCTGACGGTATGGAAGCATAGGTTTTCGAGCGCATAAGCCAGCTTTGCAACGGCACCGAGCCTTACCGAAGGCGGGAGCCATGTACCTATTCGAGTGCGAGGCGATTTTCGAGGCCGAGCCGGCTGAGGTCTGGAAGGTGTGGACCGACGTGGCCCGCTGGCCCGAGTGGGATGTGAGCAAGGAGATCGCGCGGCTGGATGGCCCGTTCGGGCCAGGCGTGTCCGGCTGGGCCAAACAGCGCGGCAACCTGGGCGGCTCCTTCACCATCACTTCGGTGGATGTGGGGCGGCGCTGGGTGACTGAATGCCCGCTGCCACTGGGCAAGGTCGTCTTCGACCATGTGCTCGAGCCGGACGGGAAGGGACACGTCCGGGTGGTCAAGCGGGTTGAGGTGGAGGGCGGGATCGCACCCTTGATCCGGCTGTTCGCCCCCAAGATGCGCCGCGACATCGCCGAGTCCCTAGCCGCCCTGGGCCGCCGGGCAGCTGCGAGCGGCCCCTGGGTCGGTAAGCAGCAGGCGACCCCGGCATCGGCCGACAAGTAGCCGATGTGAGGAAGTGTGCCGTGGCGGCATTGCACTGGTGTGTGGTATTGCCCAAAAAGCGGCATGGTCGCCTCCGTTTTGGCTTTCGATCATGGCTGACGTAGCCGCTTGCCCTTCTGCGACCACCGCCAAAGTCCAAGCCGGGCACATCGAGATCGCCGCTCTCAAGAGCAGCTATCAGCAGGGCCACGATGAAGGCGAGCGCCCCCAGCACAAGCAGCCCGGCGGCCGCCGCCACCGGGACTGCGACGACCCTCACCCGCTACGAGGTCTACGCAGTGGGCATCGCAGTCGCCGGACAGCAAGGCCAGGACCGGCCGGGTGGAGGTGAGCTACCTCGGCGGCCAGCTGCACGAGGCCGCCACCCGCAGTCATACGGTGCTGACCGACCAGCCCTGTTCCGCGGGCGGCGCGGATGCCGCGCTGACGCAGGCCACATCGAAGCCCGGAAACCGACCCACCACACCCAGAGGTTCACGGACCTGCGGTCCGGGCGGCGGCAGCGCCGCTGGCCTCAAGCGGTCTAAGCACCTTGAGCCTGATCACCAGGATGCCACCCTTCAATCCGTGCCGGGTGATGGGCCAGCCGCTAAGCCGACCGCCATAGCAAGCACTCGGTGAGGGCAGGATCGGCCACTAGAACCTGGTGGTGCACCCTCCGCAGGCCTGGACCCGGTTCCACCCCCAGCTCATCGACCAGTGCCCGCCGGGCACGCTGATAGACCACCAGCGCCTCTGCCTGGCGGCCGGTCAGGCAAAGCGCCCGCATGAGCAACTCGGTCAGCCGTTCACGGAACGGATGACAGGCCACTAGCGTGGACAGCTCACCAATGAGCCCCGGTGCCTGGCCCAGGCTGAGCATCACCTCAGCGCGTTCTTCCTGGGTCGCCAGCCGCATCTCGGCCAGGCGCACGCGGTGCACCTGGGCCAGCGGCCCTGGGATACCCGCCAGGGCTGTCCCGTGCCATAGGGCCAGCGCGGCGTCCATGTGCGCGACGGCCTCATCCAGGTTCCCCCGGGTGCGGGCCTGGCGTGCAGCCGCCAGCCGTTGCCCGGCGAGCGCCAGGTCGAGCTGCTCTGGGGCGAGCTGCAGCGCATACCCGTGCCCCTCAGAGACCAGCACGCTGCCCGGTTCCCGCCTTGCTCGCCCTGGCTCGAGGATCTTGCGCAGCCGGGCCACGTAGCTGTGGACGACATTGGACGCGGTGGCGGGCGCATGTGTGCCCCAGACGGCATCCACCAGCTCATCCCGCGGCATCACATGCCCCTGGTTCATGAGCAGCGCCGCGAGCACCGCCTGCTGGCGTGGCCAGCCCAGGAGGAGCTGACGCTCCGCACGGAACGCACGCAGCAGGCCGAGTACCTCGAACCGGACCAGCAGCCAGACGTCATCCCCCGCAGCCTTCCCGCCAGAACACCCAGGCCGCATGCGTGATGGCCTGGCTTGCAGACATGCGACGACAGCCTCAGGATCACAACTCCGCATTCGTCCTTTGTCTCAGGCAGCCGTGGCAGTAATCCTGCGGGAACCTTGCGGTGGAGATGGGGGCCATCTGCCGTCAGCCCTAGCCAGGTATAACATGGCCCTTGTCTGGGCCCGGGGAACGCAGCAGTGCCGTGACGATTGTGTACGGGGCGACTCGCGAGTGTCTACGGCTAACTCCCCGCGGAACACGGCACGCAGCGTGTGCGGGAGGTGGCGCCTTGGTTGAGTGCCGCTTACTCGGTGTGGTTGAGATAGTGGTCAACGGAGAGTTGGCCGATCTCGGCCATCCCCGGCAGCAGGCGGTGCTCGCGGTCCTGCTGGCCGAACTCAACCGTGTAGTCTCCATCGAGTCGCTCGTCGACCGGGTCTGGGGTTATAACCCCCCTACCACGGCGCGGAACACCCTCTACGCGCACGTGGCACGGCTGCGCCGGGCGCTTCCAGCATCCGCGGGAATTCTGCTCTCCCGCCGCGGACCTGGCTACATCGTCGAGGCCGATCCCGAGGTGGTCGACCTGTACCGGTTCAGGCGCCTGGCTGCCGATGCCAGGGCGGCCGATGACGACCGGGCCGCGAACGGCCTGTTCGCGGAGGCGCTTGGCCTATGGCGGGGGCCGGCGTTCGCAGGCCTGGCAAGCCCATGGCTGGACGGGCTCCGGGTCGCGGCTGACGACGAGTTCCTTGCCGTGACTGTGTCGCACAATGATGTACGGCTCCGCCTAGGACAGCACCTTGAGCTGCTCGGAGACTTGCGGCGCCTCACCGCGGCACACCCGCTGGATGAGCGACTCGTCGGCCAGCTCGTACTCGCGGCGTATCGTTCCGGCTACCGGGCTGAAGCCCTTGATCAGTATCATCAGATGCGTACGCGGCTAAGTGATGAGCTCGGGGTCGGGCCCGGACCGCAACTTCGGTGCCGTTATGAGCAGGTCTTGCGCGACGATCCCGTGTTGGCGGGGCCGGTGCCGCAGCATCCCCGGGCCACGGGACAGGTTCCAGCCCAGCTACCACATGAGCTGTCAGACTTCACAGGCCGCCATGCAGAACTAGAGGCGCTCCGCGCACTGTTCGCCGACACAGGTCCAGCCAATGCCATCGCGCTGATCTCGGCTATCGACGGTCTCCCAGGAGTCGGCAAGACCGCACTTGCGGTCAAGTTCGCGCACGAGGTTGGTGGGGCCTTCCCCGACGGTCAGCTACACATCGACCTGCGCGGCTTCGACCCGGAGCGGGGCCCGGTGCGCGCCGATGACGCTCTCGGCTATCTCCTGCGTGGCATCGGTGTGCCACCGGAACAGGTTCCGCTGGAACTCGACGACAAGGTTGGGTTGTACCGGAGCCTGCTGGCTGAAAAACGGATATTGATCGTGCTCGACAATGCGGCCACCACAGACCAGGTCCGGCCACTGCTGCCAGGACGTGGGGGGACTTTGACGTTGGTCACCAGCCGCAACCGCCTGTCCGGGCTGGTGGCACGAGACGGCGCCCGCAGGATAACGCTCGGCGTGCTGAGCACCAGCGAAGCAGCGGAACTGCTTCGCAGGGTAGTTGGGCATAGCCGCGTTTCCGCCGAGCCGGACTCGGCCAGCGAACTCGCCCGGTTGTGCGGACATCTGCCTCTGGCGCTGCGCCTCGCGGCCGAGCGGGCAGCGAGCTGCCCCTCGCTAAGTCTGAGCGCCCTCGCTGACGAACTGATGACCGAGCGGCACCGACTCGACGTCCTCGCCGTTGACGACCCGGCGTCGAGCATGCGTGCGGTCTTCTGGTGGTCGTACCGGCAGCTGCCGCCCGCCGCAGCGCGCATGTTCCGAATACTCAGCCTGCATCCTGGCCCGGACATCAGCCTCCACGGGGCCGCCGCGCTCAGCGGCACGCCATTGACGCTGGCGCGCCAGCAACTCGGTGCACTCACGAATACTCACCTGATCGAGCAAGACGCGCCCGGCCGCTACCACTTCCATGATCTGCTGCGTGTGTACGCAGCCGAGCTGGCGCTCGCCGAGGAGCCAGCGCAGGAGCGCAGGCTGGCGATGCGACGCGTGATCGGCTGGTACCTGCACACCGCCGACGTGGCCGGGCGTGCGCTTGTGCCTCAACGCCGCCATCCCGCATTTGAGCCATTAGACCCAAGCTGTACACCCCTCGGCCTGGCCAGCCACAGCGAAGCACTCGAATGGTGCGACGCGGAGCGGGCGAACCTAGTGGCCGTCGCTTGCCAGGCCCACCAAATCGGCAGCCACCAGGCCGCCTGGAAGTTGCCCATCATGCTGTGGGGATACTTCACGCTGCGCAAGCCATGGGCCGACTGGCTCGCCATGCTCCAGACCGGCCTGGAAGCGGCCCACCAAATCGGAGACATGCACGGCGAATGCGCAATCGTAAACAATCTGGGCGTGCTCTACAATGACCGGCACCAACCCACGGTTGCCATGACCTACTATCAGCGGGCCCTGGAACTGTCCCGTGAGACCGGTGACAGCTACGCGGAAGTCACAGCGTTTAACAACCTTAGCTCGGTTTGCCGGAACCTCGCCCGGCTCAGCGAGGCATCAGATTATGCCAGTCAAGCTCTCCTCCTGGCACGCAAGATAGAAGACCGCTGGGGTGAATGCTGGGCGCAGAATACCCTCGGTGAGATCTGCTGCGACAGCAAGAGATTCGAGGACGCACTCAATCACACCCGACAGGCCCTTGTTCTTTCCCGGGAAATAGGGCACCGGCATGACGAAGGCAGCGCACTGCACACCCTAGGCGAGACCAACTGGCGCTGCCATCGCTTCGAAGCGGCCCAGGCCGACCTTGAACAGGCCCTGGCCATCCGGCGGGAGATCAGTGACAGGCAGGGCACGGCCCATACCCTGACCGTCCTTGGTGAGGTCATGCAGCACACTGGCCGGGCCGAGGAAGCGCGGCATTACTGGCAGGAAGCCGTGGCCATTCACGAAGACCTAGGCGAAGCCCAGGCCGCGCAACTCCGTGCCCGTCTGGCAGAACTCTAAGAGAGAGCCAGAAGGCCTGGGGGACCTCATACCCTAGTAGTACTTTGTTAGGTCGCCACCTGATGGCGACATCAAGCGTCCGTCCGTGCCTGGCGCGGGCCGCGAGAATCATCCGTGCGCGCGCGATACCTTCGCTGAGGAACCGCCGGGCGGAGGCCAGGGCGGCCCGGTCTTCCGCGATCAGACCTTGTTCATAACCAGCCTGGACAGCGAGCCAGATGCCGGGCAGATTGACCTGCCGCTTGCAGGTCACGTCCGCGGCCGCGGTGGCCTTCTCGGCCCGTGAGGGCCGCGCCGGCCAGTGTGCAGCCGCCACGGCGCTGGTGTTCGGGTAATTGAACCCCCGTGCGCCCATGCACTGGCTCCACGACTTCTCGACGAGCGCTATCCGCGGGTTCCGTGCGGTGAGCCCGGCCGCGGTCGCGCTGAGTTCGCCCGACAGGGAAAGGTTGACGTGGTCCTGCCTGGTCCAGCCGTACCGCATGATCTGCTCGGCAGCGAGGCCGACGCAGCCCACGTCCTGGTGGTAGCCGACGGGGGGTGCCGAGCCCGGGCCACCCGGTGGCTGGCCGCCGGTGAGGGCGAGCCAGTAGGCCACAGAATGGCGGGTTCTTGACCTGGGCCTGGGCAGGGCTGCGCCCGCCATGACCACATGGGCGTGGGAGTACCCGTCCCGTGCCGCCTGGACCGGATTGTCGATGCCGTAAGGAAGCACCACCGGGGTGGCCGCTTCCTGGCGTGCGGTGACCGGGTGCGCCTGATAGGAAAAGCCCTTCCCGCGCATGCAGGTGGCGGTCAGGACACCAATCGCGGTTATCAGCGTGGCCGTGTCGGCGGAGCTGAGCTGGTAGGTATCCAGCGGCAGGTGGATGGTGCCTTTGGTGGCGGTAGCAGGGGCAGGTGGCGGTGAGGCGGGGACCGCAGGCGGCGCCATGGAAGGAGCGCCGTTCGGCACGGGCTGATATGCGGCACAGCCCGTCAGCGCCAGCAGTGACCCGATGACCCCCGCCATCTGCCTGGTGCGGCGGCCACGACGCTGCCCCGCAGCGTGGTTATTGCTTGCCATAGGGGATCACCGGGTACCCGAGGCGCGCGAGCGAGTCGTTGACCTCTGCTAGCACATGGGGCGGGATGAGAGCGGCCGGGACCATCCCGCCAGGCATGCCACTGTCGCCCGCCCGTGGAGCGCTGCCGCCGGCGCGGTGCGGTACATCACCGGAGCCGGGCCCGCCGTCGCGGCAGGGACAAATGTCCTCACCAAGGAACGCGAACACTTCCTTCCTGACCTGCTCCGGGTCTGCGCACAGGTCTTCGTACCGTACCGTGATGCAACGGCCCGCATATTCTTCCTGGAAATCAGTCATGGCCTTCGTATGAATGACCCAGTAATTGGCGATGGCGGCCGCATGGTTACCGGGATGCGCAACCGTGAACCGCCGCAGGCCGCCCTCCATGACTCCCCAGGGCGAAGATTTCAGGACGGCGGACACCACATCGAGACAGTTGCGGTGCAAGCAGATGAACTGTGTGCCGGGAAAGAGCGCCAGGAAGGCGGGCGCCGCCAGAGCCGACCCTGGTGAGATATCGCACCAGCGCGGCTTTCCATCCCGGGCGAGCAGGGGCGTGATCAGCGCGCCCACCATGGACCTGACGGCGGCGAGAGCGAGGGCGGACGGGCGCCCGCCCGGGCACCGCTCGACCTGCCGCCAGGTTTCCATCGCGTGCCGACACAACGGCACGATCCCCGCGTCAGGCACGCACATGAGGTGCGGATGCCCTTCAAGCATAGTTCGCAGGAGTTCGTGCCCGGAGTGCGCATACGTCAGCACAATGACCGGATCCTTGCAAGAACCCCCGGGCGGCACCGGCGGCGGGATGGCCACGGATCGCGCGCCTAACTGAAGGAAAGCTTCGAGGCCACCGTCCAGCCTCTCGTTCCCGTCGACAGGTTCTCCCCCTTGACCCATTCCTGGCTGGTAAACCGGCTTTGGGAGACATAGAATTCCTGCCCGTAGTATCCGAAGCCGTACACTCTGGCCTGCCAGCTGCAAAACGACTTGATGGGCGCGCCGCTCACATTGAACCAGCCTGGATAGCCGACCGGGGCGGCCTGGGCCACACCAGCGCCTCCCACTATGAGCCCGGATGCCAGAGTGGGTGCGAGTACCACCTTGCCGAGTGTACGCATTTCGCCGTCCTTTGATGCCTGCTGGCCAGTCGTGGTGCTGGCGGGTAATTATTCGCCAGTTTCCAGCAGCGCCTGGCGCGCTGTCGCCGGCGATGCGTGGAAAGTCGGCCTCCACTTTTATGAAAGCCAGGACAGCGCCCGCCGCGTCCCGCCCTAGCTCGCGATGCCGTGCCGGTAGGCATACGCGACAGCCTGTGATCTGCTGCGAAGGCCGAGCTTGACGAGAATGTGGTGGACGTGTGAGCGGATCGTGGCCTCGGTCACGCTGAGCCTTTCCGCCGCCTCAAAGCTGGTCATGCCGCTCGCGAGCAAGCGGAGGACGGCCAGCTCGGCCCGGGTGAGAACACCGCAGGCAACGGGCGGCCCGGTGGCGGGCGGGGTTGCGCGCATGGTCCAGTCGATGAGGCGCTTGGTGGTCGCGGGCGTCAGGAACGCATCTCCCGCCGCTACCGCACGTATCGCGCGAATGAGGTCGGGGGGAGAGCCGTCCTTGCGGACTACCCCGCGCACGCCCGCCCGCAGCACGTCTACGACGTCCTTCTCCTCGTCCCGTGTGACAAGTGCTATGGTCCCGGTCACTGGCCGACCGCCCCGTGTGACCCGTTCCCGCAGCCAGGACACGATCTCGGCGGCAGCACCCAAACTGCCCACCAGCACGACGTGCGGGGGCTGCCGTGCGATGTGCGTCAGGGCCATGCTGGATGTGTCCGGTTCGCCCAGCACCTTCATGTCGGCTTCCAAGGAAATCAGTGCCCGGATGCCAGCCCGCGCGAAGGTCTGCTCCTCACAGATGATCACGCCAATGCTCATGGCGGGCGAACCCCCCATCTATCGATGCAGCTCCGCATCCGACACTGGCAGTGTGCTCTGGAGAGGTTCTGACGATTTTCTGAATGCGGTGGCACGGTGCCTGCCATGCGTCCGCAGCCCGACGCGGGCTTGAAGGCAGTTCGCCCTGCCGCCGGCCGGTGTGTCAGGTAGCGGGCCCGGCCGTGGCGTGTGGTGATATGCCCAGCAGGGCGGCCATGACGGGCACAGGCGCCTCTGTGCGCTTACCTGCGCGGCGCGGCCCGGGCGCGGAGCGCACCCGGCCCTGTCGCAGGGCCAAGCCGAAGTTGAGCCTGCCGTCAAGCACGGCGTGCCATGTCCCGGTCTCCGCAGCCAGCAGCCAGTCACCTTGGCCAGGTGCCGGGCCGCACCTGGTCGGCAGGCCGCCGAGGCTGAGGTCCACTACCCAGCTGCACGAGGTGGGTGATCCCCCGTCACCGATGGCCGTGATCACGATCGCGGCCGAGCGCCACCAGGCTGGGGTGCGGTCGCTGGAGCGCGGCTCTCCGGGTGAGCGTCTCGCCAGGCTATCCCGTATCCGCCTGGTCAGCGCCGCTTCCAGCTCGTCCGGTCCCGCCGCGTCGGTGGCCTCTGCCGGAGCCTGGCCGCCGTCCAAGTCCTGCCGTTGGCGTGTCAGCACACCGCCGCCCACGCGCAGGTTCCACTGATCATCCACCTGCACGTAGCCGAGCTTGCCCAGCAGGCCGTTGACGGCGCCGAGCAGTGGAGCGGGAATGGCGTCGGTTGGTACCGCTACCCCCCTTCCCACTGAGGCGCCTGTGATCTGGCTCGTCGCCCAGATCTTGTAGTCGCCGCTGCCATGCAGGTCGTAGGGGGCGGTCAGGCTGGCAGCCGGGACGTCGCCGACCACACCGAGGAATTTGAAGATCTCCTTTGCGGTGATCTCGGGGGAGATGGCCAGATCCTCATAGTAAACGCGCTGGCACCGGCCAGGGTGGGCCTCTTCGAACTCGAGAATCGCCGTTGTATGGTCAGCCCAGTAGTGTGCGAGGGCGGCGACGTTGTTGCCGGGACTGTTGCTCGCATAAGGCTCGAAGCCGTAACCGGCCATTCCCCAGGGGCACGCTTCGATACCTGATGCGATCATGTCCATGCAGTGCCGGTACAGGCATATGAACTGTGCCTGCGGGTACACTTCCAGAAATGCTGCCGCCACCTCCGCAGTGCCGAGCGACTTGTCGCACCACCGCAGGCGCCCGCGGGTGGACAGATATTCCGCCAGCATGCGGTCGACCGGGGCACGGATGGCGGATGTGGCCACCGTCGGCAACTGCTCGCACCGGTTGAGCATCTTCCAGGTCGCCAAGTGGTGTGAAACGGTCTTGGCGAGGTTGGTTTCCGGTGGGCAGGCAAGCTCGGGATGAGAGTCCAGTATGAACCGCAGCAGCGTAGAGCCGGTGCGGGCACAGGCGAGAATGATGACCGGCTCGTCGAGCCTCATGGCGGCCTGCTGTCCGGGGATTGCCGACATTCGCATGATCCTGCTGGGCGGAGGCTAGCTGAAGGTTAGGTTTCCCGCTGAGGTCCAACCTCTCGTGCCGGTCGAGAGATTCTGGCCGTTGTCCCACACGACGCCGCTGTCTGGGTTCCGGTAACTGCTGTTGACGTAGAATTCCTGGCCATAGTATCCGTATCCCCAGAGTGCGCCACCGGGGAAAGGGCCCCCGAGGATCGGCGCGTAATCCTGGTTGAACCACCCTGGATAGCCGGCCGTGGCGGCACCGGCATCCACCGTCGCCGCGGCAATAAGCCCGGAAGCGAGTGCGGGTGCGAGTATCACCCTGCCAAGCGTGCGCATGCCTGTGCCTCCTTTGCGCCGGACTTGTCTGGGAGTCGGGGTGCTGGCGCGTTATAAGATTTCTAGCAGGTAAGGGGAAGGGCGTCGCCGGCGCGACGTGGAACATTGACGTCCACGTTTGTGGAGAATGGGCCGCGTGGCGCGGCCGGGTGCTGCGCTCAGGAGCATGGGAGCCCGCCGCGGCTGTGGGGTGTCAGAAGTCTGCCTGACCCATTGAGCTGCAGCGATGCGGCGGTGTCAGCCGCAAGGCATGA
>DASYYE010000271.1:0-5788 GCA_035946955.1 Streptosporangiaceae bacterium
GTCGGGCGCGATCGGCCTGTTGGGCAACGACGCACTTCTCGGCCATCAGTGACCGCAGCTTCCGGCCGCTTATAAGACGACTTCGACCTCCTTGCCGACCGAGGATGTTGGGTAGTGACGGCTGGGATCGAACCAGCGACCACCTGGTTATGGGCCAGGCGCTCTGCCAACTGAGCTACGCCACTTCGGCACCCCAAGTTGGCCACTCGTTCCCTTGGGGCTGGTAGGCCAAGGTGGAATCGAACCACCGCCACCCTGTTCATCGGACAGGTGCTCTGACCCCTGAGCTATTGGCCCTTGCGCGGAAGGTGGAGGTGTCGAGCCCCCGCGAGTTGCCCCGCGTACGGGCTTTCAAAGCCCGTTGCGCCACCGGGCGCACACCTTCCATGGCGGAAGGCGGAGGGCATGGTCCTCAGAGCCCTGAGACTCCCAGCCGCTTTCGGGGCGGCGCCGGCACGCCTGTCCGGTTCACCTTCCATGCACCAAAGCGGAAGGTCAGGGATTTGAACCCTGGAGGGCCTCAGCGGCCCGTACACGCTTTCCGAGCGTGCCCCTCATGCCACCCGGATACCTTCCATGTGCGGAGAGCGGACGACTCGAACGTCACGGCCGTGACCGCGCACTCGTTAGCGGCGAGGCCCAGCACCCTGGCTGGTTCACCCTCCACGGGCACCATGCTTCGTAGCGCTCCCCGGACTCGAACCGGGATCACACGCGGTCTGAACGCGCTGGCTCTGCCAATTGGCCTAGAGCGCTTTGGAGTGGATGACGGGGTTCGAACCCGTGGCCTTCACCTTGGCAAGGTGACGCGCTGCCGGCTGCGCCACATCCACATCGAGCGAACGACCGGATTTGAACCGGCGCTATCAGCTTGGGAAGCTGACGTGCTGCCGCTGACACTACGTTCGCGGAGAGCCCCTGACCCGAATCGAACGGGTGGCCTCGCCCGTACCGAGGGCGCGCTCTTGCCTACTGAGCTACAAGGGCATGGGCTGGGGACCAGGGATTCGAACCCCGATAGCGAGGACCAAAACCTCGCGGCTTGCCGTTAGCCGAATCCCCACCTCAGAGCCGTCACTGGGTGTCGACCCCAGCCTCCCGCTTTACAAGAGCGGGGTCACAGCCGTGTGCGACGGCGTGGTGTGCCCGGTGCGATTCGAACGCACACTGCCGGTCTCCTCAAGACCGTGACTCCTGCCGTTGGTCTACGAGCACATCGAGCCTCTGGCGTGCCTCGAACACGCTGCCTCCGGCTTACGGGGCCGGTGCTCTTGCCAGGGTGAGCTACAGAGGCATGGCTGCCAGACTAGGACTCGAACCTAGATAGGCGGCTTCAGGGACCGCCGTCCTGCCGATTGAACGATCTGGCACTGAGTGGGCGAGGTGGGAGTCGAACCCACAACCACGAGCTTTTGGGGCTTGCTGCTCTGCCGGTTGGCACACGCGCCCTGGTACGCCGCCAGAATTTCGAAATCTGGACCCCTCGGGTAAGAGCCGAGTGCTCTGCCTCTGAGCTAGCGGCGCCTGGAGCGACTCACTCGCCGCTCGGAGCGGTAGCGGAGACTCGAACTCCGGCTGTGCCAGTTTGGAAGACTGGTGCCCTGCCTGTTGGGCGACTACCGCCTGCATAACCAGTGGCTCCCGCAGGTAGCGAGCCTGCCTCTCGCCCGTTTCGGGGGCGTGCTAATCCGTCTCAGCTAGAGAGCCATGTCGTTGACGAGTCGCTGCGTCGGGTTGGCCAGACTTGAACTGGCGGCCTCCTGGATCCAAACCAGGCGCGCTGACCAAACTGCGCTACAACCCGGTCGGGACAGACGGATTTGAACCGCCGACCTCTGGTCTCCCAGACCAGCGCCCTCACCAACCTGGGCCATGTCCCGTTGATTGCGTCGGGGTGGAGACGGCGGGATTTGGACCCGCGGCTTCCGCCTTGCAAGGGCGGCGTTCTACCGGGCTGAACTACGTCCCCGTGGAAGTGGCGGGACTCGAACCCGCGGCCCCGGCCTTGCGAAGGCCGTGCTCTGCCGAAACTGAGCTACACCCCCGAAGTGGAGCAGAGGGGAGTCGAACCCCCGGCCTTCGGTCTGCCGAACCGACGCTCTCCCAACTGAGCTACCGCCCCGTGGGTGCCCCTGGCCCGCCACCATCCCTGTGGCGGGCCAGGGGCACCTGGTGCCAGCGAGCCTCCTGGGCTGTCATGGTTCCCCGTAACCCTCAGGACGCTCGCCTTTAGATAGGTGCATCACGCTGTTGAGTTGACAAATGGTGCCTGGCACGTTCACCCCGTGGGTGGTGCTCGCAGGGACCGCAGGAGTTGAACCCGCATTCCGCCCGGGTTGGAACCGGGCCGCCTAACCGCTGGCTGATCCCTATCGATGAAAAAGCCGCCTGCCGGGGGGGTTCCGGGGGCGGCTCGCGGTGCTCGCTGGGTGGCTTACACCACGGCCTCCTCGGCCAGGGACGCGCAGTACCGGGGTGTCCACGGCATGCCGTGCTGCCCTCGGATGACTAGCGATTCCCTCACGTCCGGTGCCTTTCCGTCGTAACCGTGTGGCTTAACGATGACTTGTCCTGCCTTCAAAGGGCAACTGGTTTTTCCGGCCATGCATTCCCGGGGGAGGAGGGCTGCTACTGGGTGGGCACCGGAGCTGGCTCGGCAGGGGCGGGTGCCGGGGCGCTGACCTGGTCCTGGGCGGGGGTGAGCCGTCGGCCGAGGCGGATTCCGAGCAGGGCGGTACCCAGGCACCCGGCACACAGCAGGCCGACCCAGACCCCGGCGAAGCCGGTCGCGATCATCGTGGTGCAGACCGCTGGCGAGATGACGAACGCGACCGAGTACGTCAGGCTGGCCAGCGCGTTCGCGCGGCCCCTGATGTGGTCGTCGGCGAGGCGGTTGACCAGCGGCGGAATTGTGGGAGCCATGATCGTCTCGCCTATCCCGAACATGGCCGTGAACAGGAACACGCAGGTGATGCGGGCCGCGGATGACACGGGCAACCCGGAAAGGCCGAAGACCAGATACGACAGTGCCCAGGTCAGGCCGATCGCGGCCAGTGCCCGGCTGCGCCGCAGCGTCCGCACGAGCCGGAGCACGACCAGTTGCGAGGCCACGATGACCGCGGTATTCACCGCCAGGGACAGGGCCACGACGTGGACGGACACGTGCGCCTCCACGGTGGCGTAGGCGGGCAGGCCCGAGTCGAGCGCGGCGTAGCCGGTGAACGCGATCACCAGCGTGGCGATCATGACGGTGCGTAGGCCCCGGTTGGCGAGCACCTCCCGGTAACCCGCTCGCTGCATGTCCGGGCCGTGCGGTGCACGCACGTTCGGCAGCCAGGCGATGACAGCGGCGCACAGCACGCACGACAGCGCATTGGCCAGGAACAGCACCTGGAACGTGCCCGGGTGGTGCACGTCGGCCACGGCCGCGCCGATCGCGCTGCCCAGGCCGACCCCAGCGTTGATGCCGGTGAAGCTCACCGCGAAGGCCCGTTGCTGCTGCTGGGGATCAGGGTTCGTGCCGGCCATCATGGTCTGGTACGCCGGGAAGGACGGCCCCTGCGACGCACCGAGCACCAGCAGGGCCGGGATTGCCGTGGGCACGCTGTGCGCCCAGGCCAGCCCAGCTTGGGCAAGTGCCTGCCCGAGGAGGACGACCATCAGCACCGGCCGGGCGCCGACCCGGTCGAGGAGCACACCCGTCGCGGGCACGGCAATGAGACTGACCACGGCCCCCATGGTCAGCAGTGCCCCCACGATGGGGAGCGGGATCCCGCGGACCTGATGCAGGTAGATCAAAGTCAGCGGCAGGACCAGCCCGGTGCCGAGCGAGGACACCGTGTTCGCGGCCACCAGCAGGCGGGTCTCTCGCGGCAGCCGGTCAGTGGTCATGGCTCAAGCTTCCCGGCAGCCCCTGTCAGCGGTCGAACGATTTACCCGGCCGGGCGCAGACTGGGAGCATGCCTGAGACCTCAGCCGAAGAACTGCGTGACCAACTCGTGCAGCACCTGGTCGACACGGGGGCCATCCGCACGGCAGCGGTGGAGCGGGCGTTCCGCGCGGTGCCGCGGCACGTGTTCCTGCCCGGGGTGGAGCTGGCCTCGGTGTACCGGGACCAGGCGGTGGTGACCCACTGGGACGCCGATGGCAGGCCGACGAGTTCGTCGTCCCAGCCAGCGATCATGGCGATCATGCTGGAACAGCTCGGCCTGGGCCCAGGGCAGCGGGTGCTCGAGGTCGGTGCCGGGACCGGCTACAACGCCGCTCTCATGGCACAGCTGACCGGGCCCACGGGCACGGTCGTCACTATGGACATCGACGAGGAGGTGGCCAGCGCCGCCCGTGGCCACCTGGACGAGGCAGGCTGCCAGCAGGTCCGGGTGGTGACCGGGGACGGTGCACTGGGCTGGCTGGAGGGTGCCCCCTACGACCGGGTCATCCTCGCGGTGGGTGCCTGGGATTTGGCACCAGCCTGGTGGGAGCAGCTCGCTGGCGACGGCAGGCTGGTACTCCCGCTGTCGCTGCAGGGGATGCAGCGGTCCGTGGCATTCGACCGCTGGGGTGACCACTATGCGAGCGTGTCGATAGTCGACTGCGGGTTCATGCCAATGCGTGGCTGCCTGGCTGGCCCTGCTCCCGAACGTGTGCTGGATGACCGGCCCGGTGTGTTCCTCCAGTCCGGCAGCGGCCGCCCACTCGACACCAAAGCCCTGTCCGCCGCGCTGGGCCAGCCGGGGCGGCTGGTCCCGACAGGGCTGAGGGTGTCTGCTGATGACATCATGGGCGGCCTCGGGTTGTGGCTCATGCTGCACGAAACAGGCGCTGGCCTGCTCGCGGCCCTCGGTGCCGCCGTGGACGAAGGGGTGGTGCCCGCGGTGGTCAGCTTCCCTGGGATGGCCCACACGATCGTGCTGGCCGGGCAGGACTCGCTGGCCGCCCTGGCCTACTGGGACTCTGGGCCCGGCAACAGTGAGGGGGCTTTCGAACTCGGAGTCCTCGCGTTCGGCCCGGAGGGCGAGACTTTGGCCGGTCAGCTGGCCTCGGCAGCGCGCGACTGGGATGGGCAGGGCCGTCGTTCCACCGACCAGCTGAGCATCCTGGCCTACCCGCAGGGGGTGACCCCACGGGGGCCGGCAGCGGTGATCATCGACAAGACACACTCACGGCTCATCCTCAACTGGGACCAGGACACGGCCTAACCTGAACCTTGCCGACGTGAGGAGGACCTGATGGACCCGGACCAGGCACGGGCGAGGCTGCTGGCCGAGCGCACCGAGGTGCTGGACCTGCTGAGCGACACCGAAGAAGCCGAGGCCGAGGACCAGGCTGCGGGGGACGAGCCCGTTGACAGCGGTGATGCGGGGCAGCGCCTGACCGCCGAGGGCATGGACGACGCAATCGCGGAAGACCTGCGTGACCGGCTGGCCGCCATCGACCGCGCATTGCTGCGGGTGGCGGACGGCAGCTACGGCCGGTCGGTGCGCAGCGGCCTCCCGATCCCCGATGAACGCCTCGAAGCGGACCCAGCCGCCGAACTCACCGTCGAAGAGGCCCGCGCCTCCGGTTGACCGAATTTCATGATCATGAAGGATTGTCAGTCGCTATGACTGAGAAGTCTTCATGATCATGGTTGGCGCTGAGCGGGCTGCGGGGCGCGGCTTAGGGGTGGGGCTTAGGGGGCTGGGGCGGCGAGGACGAAGCCTGCTGCGCGCTGGCGGTCCGCGCCAGCTTCCTGGGTGTCTGTCGGTGTGTCCTGGGGTGTCCAGCCGGCCGCCCGGAGCAGGGCGGC
>DASYYE010000272.1:0-3314 GCA_035946955.1 Streptosporangiaceae bacterium
CCGTCAGCAACGGCCTCAAAGAGGCAATCACGGTCAGGCTGGGGGTCAGCGCGCCAAAAGCCCAGAGCGTGACCATTGGCAACTCCACCCGCGAGGTCACGGTGCCGCCTGGGCACGAGAAGACCCTCAAGATCCAGGTGCAGTCGGCCGGAGCCGGCTCCACGACGCTGTCGTTGTGGCTGGAGACACCGGTCGCGGTCGCGGGGACGAAGGCCGGGACCGCGCTGTCAACCGCCCCGGCCTCATCCACATGCAGCGCCATGGCCTGCGTGACGGTACAGGCGACCCACTTCGGCACGGTGGCGATCATCATCATTGTGCTGGCCCTGCTGCTGTTCGTGCTCTCCGCGGCGACACGGGCGATCCGCCGCGGCAGCGGCCCGGGTGAGGCCAGTGCCCCAGGCACCGGGCCCACCGACGGCGGCGCCCCGGGCACCGGGCACACCGAAACGGGACAGGCAGCGACAGCACCGGCCGTCGGCTAGGAAAGCAGGGCAGGCGGGTAGCGACGCACCCACAGGCCGGTAACCACGCCGCGACCGGCACGGAACCGGATAACGTCGTGCCAAGGGGGAAGCAGGATAGTCATCCAGCAAGGGAGGCCGATGACCACGCCACCACGTCGGGGCAGCCGGACCGCTGATGAACTGTACGGTTCCCACACGGCCAATGGGTTCGCCCAGGCAGAGGAGTTCACCCCTGCGCAGCCCCCTCCGGCAGGGAACCTTGACTCAGGCCCGGCCAAAGACGCCCCAGAGAACGTGGATGTGGTCCGCTCCAGCGGTGTCATGGCTCTGGGTACCCTCGCCTCGCGGGGCACCGGGTTCCTGCGGACGCTCGTGTTCGCCTACGTGCTGGGCCAGTCCCTGATAGGCATCGAGTACAACAACGCCAACACGCTGCCGAACGCGGTCTATGACCTGATGCTCGGCGGCATCCTGACCAGCGTCGTCGTGCCATTGCTCGTCAACGCGGCCAAACGGGACGCCGATGGCGGCGAAGCCTACGACCAGCGCATGTTCACCCTGGCCGCGGGCGCACTCTTCGCCCTCACCCTGGTCGCCACCCTCGTGGCCAGCCTCCTGGTCAGCCTGTACGCGCACTCCTTCACCGGCAACGAGCGCGACCTGACGATCATCTTCGCCTACTTCTTCATCCCGCAGATCTTCTTCTACGGCATGACATCGCTGATCGGCGGCATCCTGAATGCCCGGGGCCGGTTCGCGGCCCCGATGTGGACGCCCGCGATCAACAACATCGTGGTCATCCTGGTCCTGCTGCTCTTCGACGTCGTGGACGGCGGGAGCGTCGCGCGGAACTCCATCAGTGGCAGCGGCCTCGCGCTCCTGGGTCTTGGCACGACGCTCGGCATCGTGGCGCAGACGGTGGCCCTCATCCCGTCACTGCGCCGGGTGGGCTTCCGGTGGCGCCCCAGGTTTGACTTCCGGCGCGATGAAGTAGCGGAGATCATCCACATGGCCGGCCCGCTCTTCGGCTACATCGTGACCACTCAGGTGTCCTTCCTGGTGGTGCAGAACGTGGCGGACGCCGCCTCCACCCACCATGGCCTGGCCTACGACGGGTTTTCCACCTACACCTATGCGTGGCAGCTCTTCCAGCTCCCGTACGCGGTCGTTGGCATCTCGGTCATCACAGCGCTGCTGCCCCGGATGAGCGCACACGCGGCGCAGCGCAGGTTCGGTGAGGTCAAGCGTGACTTCTCGGGCGGTGTGCGCCTGTCATCGGTGATCGTCGTCCCCGCAGCGCTGGTCCTGTTCGTGCTGGGCTCACCCGTGGCCCAGGCACTGCTCGGGTACGGCCGGATGTCCACCGCCGATGCCGCCTACACCGGCATGGTGTTCGGCATCTTCTCCCTCGGCCTCGTGCCCTACATGATGTACCAGCTCATGCTGAGGGTGTTCTACGCGATGCATGACTCGAAGACACCCATGTTCATCGGGGTCGCGGCGATGGTCACCAACATCGTCGCCAGCCTGCTGTCGCTGGCCCTGCTCCCGGCCGGCCACGTCATGGAGGGTGTCGCAGCCGCGTTCGGGCTCACGAACCTGACAGGTGCCGTGGTCTCCTGGCGGATCCTGAGCCACCGCATGCGTGGTCTGGGGGGCCGGGGGATCGCCAGGAGCCTCATCCGGATGCACCTGGCCGCCGTCCCGGCCGCCGTCTTCGGGCTGGCAACGTCGTTCGCTGTGCGGGTGGTGGTCCCGTCGGGGCCAGCGTTCGGGATCATCACCGCGGGTATGGGTCTAGGTGGGGCACTGCTGCTGTATGTGATGTTCTCCAGGGCACTGGGCGTCACCGAGCTGAACGACCTCACCTCGGGCCTGCGGGCACGGCTGGGACGCTAGGACAGGCCCGGGCGCATGATGACAGGGCCGCCGGGAGAGGGACGGGTGGCCTGAGTGGGCGTCATATCCGGATATCGTCACAGGAGTCACTGCCAGGTAACGGTTTGCATCACCCCCTGCTCGGGGTGGGCGGGTACGGGCAGGCGGCCTACGATGGTGTTCGGCAGCGTTCCGATGCCCGCTAGGGCGCTGTCTACCCGGGCGCGGAAGGAGGGTCTAGAGCACCGGCTCTCGACTGGACTGCCATGAGCACCTTCACCGCTGAACCGGGCAATCGCCTCGGTGGCCGGTACCGGCTCGAAGACCGCATGAACTCGAGCACGGGCTGGTCTACCTGGAAGGCCATTGACGAGACCCTTGCACGCGCGGTCACCGTACTCACCTTCGCGCCCGGTTTTCCGCGCATCGCTGAGGTGGTCACCGCCGCGCGGGCAGCAAGCCGCCTGACCGACGCACGCCTGGCACAGGTGTTCGACGTCGAAGAGGAATGGGACCACGCTTACGTGGTCATGGAGTGGGTGGGCGGGGACTGCCTGGCCGACCTGCTCGCTGACGGCCCACTGGAGCCCGGCGAGGGCACCGAGATCATGGCCCAGGCCGCCGAGGCGCTCGCCAGCGCCCACGCTTCCGGGGTCGCCCACCTGTGCCTCACCCCGGGGTCGGTGCGCTGGACCCAGGGCGGCGGAGTGAAGATCGTCGGCCTGGGCGTCGAGGCGGCACTGGCGGGCCGGGTCGCCGACGACCCCGCGCTAGCGGACACCCAGGGCCTCGGCAGGTTGCTGTACGCGGCACTCACCGCACGCTGGCCCGGTGACGACTGGCCCATGCTGCCCCCAGCGCTCGAGGTCGAGGGCTACCTGCGCAGTCCGCGCCAGATGCGGGCTGGGGTGCCCGCAGAGGTCGATGAGATCACCTGCCGCGCGCTGTCACAGCCCACCCACGGTGGTC
>DASYYE010000273.1:0-14292 GCA_035946955.1 Streptosporangiaceae bacterium
TAGCGGAATCGTGGCCGGTGACCGTCACCTGGTAGGTGCCGGCGGCGGTCGGCGTACCCGAGATCAAGCCGCTCGGTGAATCGATCGACAGTCCCGGCGGCAGGCCGTCGGCCGTCCAGACGTACGGCGTGACACCGTCGCGGCCCTGCACGGTCAGGCTGACCGCGGTGCCGACCGCGCCGGACTGGTCGTCCGTCACGATCGCGCCGAAGGCGAACGGGCGGACGAAGGCGCCCGTCCCGATCGGCGTGCCGACGCCGGTAGGCCCGTCCCAGCCGGCCCTGGCATCGCAGACCGGCGCTCCGCAGTCGCCGGTGCTACCGGTCGTGACGTCGTTCAGCACCTGCTCTGGCGGTACCACGGTCGGGCCGCGGCCGATGAAATGCCGATACAGGAGGAACGCGGCCGGGTCGGTTGCCAGCGGCGGGCCAGCGAGCGCGTACACCGCCGTGATGATCGGCGTAGCCGCGCTGGTGCCCCCGCTGACGTCCCAGCCGGTGTCGTCGATCGTGTCGTAGATCGAGACGCCAGTGTTGATGTCGGCGACGGCGGACACATCAGCGACCGCGCGGTTGCCGCAGTGGGTGTCCGGCGGCCCGAGCTGCCAGCCGGGCTCCGGCTCGAAGGCGGAACAGCCGGATCCCGAGCCGCCCCACGCCTGCTCGGTGAAGGTTCCGCCTGATCCACGGAACAGCGATGTGCCGCCGACCGCAACCACGTACTGGGAAGCCGCCGGATAGAACACCCCGCCGTCGTGACCGTAGTCACCGGAGGCGAAGGCGATCACCGTGCCCGGATGATTGAAGTGGACGTCGTCGTTGGTTTCGCCCCGGTATTCGGGGAACGCCCAGCTATCGGAGACGAATTTCGCTCGCTCCGTCGCGACATCCACCCCGTCGAACAGGTCCTGATTGGACTGGGAGTTGGTCTCAACGAGCAGGATGTGGCAGTTCGGGCACGCCGCCGAGACCATATCGAGGTCAAGCGAGGTCTCCGTCCCCCACCCCGAGAGCACAGGCGGGGGGAGGTTGGGCAGCGGGCTCGCGGCGCCTTCCTGATTGAGCTCCTGGAAGCAGCCGTTCGCTGTCGTGCAGGGCGGAAGGCCAAACTGCGACCGGTAGACGGCGAGGTCAGAGGCGGCGTTCGGATCGTCGTAGGCGTCGACGATGGCTACCGTCTGGCCGGTGCCGCCGACGGTGTTGAGGTGATACGCCGCGGCCAGGTCGGCCGGGGTATACCCGTTCGGGGACGGTCCGGCGAGCCTGATGCCCGCGCCGTGGATGTCGGTCCGGATCAGCGCCATGCACGCCATCGTCCCTGGCTTGCCCAGTGGGCAGGCGTGCTTGTAGTTGGCTGCCGACGCCTGAGACGGACCGGCTGGTGCAGCGGTGGCCATGGCGGGCGTGGCGGCCAGCGCCGGGAGGACCGCTGTGGCTACGGCAGCGGCCACGATGAAGCGTCGTTTCCTGAATCTGTGCAACAGTGTCATGAACCGTGTCCCATCGACGGTCACACGTGCCGCGGTTGATCGGCGGCGAGTGGCGTGTGCCGGCCGGGCTAAACGTAGGAACCAGCGCTGAAACG
Source organism: Streptosporangiaceae bacterium (assembly GCA_035946955.1). Taxonomy (GTDB): domain Bacteria; phylum Actinomycetota; class Actinomycetes; order Streptosporangiales; family Streptosporangiaceae; genus DASYYE01. The sequence goes on from DASYYE010000273.1 coordinate 1,585, forward strand.
GCCCTGGCATGGCGCTGGAACGGTCGCAGTCGTCAAGCTCGCGGCACCCGGCGAGCATTGCGACCGGTCACGTGATCGCCTATCGTGCCACGCTTGATGTCCCCAGGGAACTGGTGCAGTCCGTCGCCAAGTTGCTGCTCGCCGAGCGCCACCGGTGCTGCACCCCGCGCGGCAGCCGGGCGCTGACCTGTTTTGGCAGGCTGTGCTGGGGCTGCGGTGGTTCCGCGACCGCACCAGCCCTGATGCGCTGGCCCGTGACCATGACATCTCGCGGGCCACCCGCAACGCCCTCCAGCGCTCCCTGCGCTGCCTGGGGGAACGCCGGTTCGCCCAGCTCAACCAGCTCTGGCGCACCCTCCAGCACATTACCGCCAGTCCCAGCAAAATCGGCGCCATCGCCCGAGCCGCACTCGTCCTCAGCCATTTCGAGCATGGCTAAATCACATGAATTTCGTTGAGATAACTTCAGTGTTAGGTCGGGGATCCTGCGAGCTGTCGAACGCTTCTGCGGGCATCTGCCGCCAGGATCCGGGTGATTTCCTTAAACCCATCTTCAATTGGCCTCTGGCTGCCCCGTAGAGCGCGGGCGAGGGTGTGCCATACGCGAGGATCACCGTCACGGGCGGGCAACTTGGCATTTTCTTGCGGCAGGGTTGCCGGATCTGCCGCCCAGCGGACTGCGGAGAGCGCTCGCAGGGCAGCCAGCGGACGGACCGCGCACTGCCACAGGTTGAGGCGGTAGTTACCTGTCAGCTACCTAACCGGCACGCTTGATCCGGCCTTGCGCACGATGACCGGGATCCTCGCGGGATGGGGAGGGCAGCTCACCGTTCTGCTCAACCGGATCACCGAGACCGGCCCGGATCCCGAGGCTCCCAGTCGGCCGGGGCAAGCTGAACCACGGTCTCACGACCTGCGGATCACCGGGTTGAGGTTCGCCTCCGGACTCCACGCCGAACCGGTAATAGACGACCTCACGGTCGTCGGGCCAAGCGGGATCGGCAAGTCGACGCGGGCGTCGCTCATCGTCGGCTGGCCGCATCCCAGAAAGGCAGGGTCCTGCTGGGCGGCCTTCCACTCGGGCAGGTCAGCGAGCCCCACCCTCCGGAGCACAATCGCGCTGATTCCGCGGGAAGCCTACGTCTTCACAGGAACCCTACGTCTTCACAGGAACCCTGCGGGAAACCTCGGCTACCTGCGGCCACAGGCGTCCGCAGCTGCCTTGGAGGAGGCCGTGGAAGCGCTGGGCATGCTCCCGCTCGTGGACCGGCTCGGCGGCTTCGACACCCGGCTGGGAGTGGGCGGGCCGGTACTATCCGCCGGGGAACGCCAGCTCATCGCCCTGGCATGAGCCTATGTCTCGGCGGCCAAAGTGATCGTCATGGACGAAGCCACCTGCCACCCGGACCCCTCCGCCGAGGCCGCGGCCGAGCAGGCCCTCGCCGCCACCGGCCGTACCCTGATCGTCATCGCGCACCGCGTCAGCTCGGCCCGCCAGGCCCAGCGAATCCTGCTGCTGGACGGAAACTCCGCGACGACCGGCTCGCACGAGGAACTCCTCGCCCTGTCCAGCCTGTACGACGAACTCGTGGGCATTGGAACCCTCATCCACACCCGGAAGACCTCGGCGAACACCGCCCGCTTGTCGGCGCATAAGTTGATGAGCCCGCTGGGCCAGGCGCGGGCTGGGCACCGCCGATATCTGAACGGCGCCGCCGCCCCGACCATTCTTCAGGCATGACGCAAGGCTCATGGTGGGCCTGGGTCACGGTGGCTGCAGCGCCGCCCGTGGCTGGTAACGCGGCCGGGGCGGACCCGCTGTCAAGGCCCCTGGTAGCGGCAGAGGCGCATGCCGTGGCCGTGAGCGAACTCGCAGACGGTGCCCTCGATGCCGGACCGGACTGCGTAACTTGTGCCAGGCGGGGTCCTGCAGCTCGTAGAGCTCGCGCGGGGAAAGCCTACGGCGCGCCTGCCGTCGCCGGAAGTGGTGCAGGCGGCCCTGGCCGGGCAGGGCTTCAAGCCGTGTGATCAAATCATTGAAAGCAGCAGGCGAGTCCACGACTGCGACGTCATTCTGTCCCCACTGGATCGTTCCCTGAGTGTCATGATTATGGCTCCACAACGAGATCATCTGGCCAACCGACGAAGGTACGGGCGAAGCCTGGGGAGACCACCCATTAAGGTTCTCTTATGGGGTTTCAGCGCCGCTTCAGCGCCATTCCAGTGCCTTCAACAAGACTGGGCCTGCTAGTTGGCTGGGATCGGCAAAAGCGAAACGGACGGGGAACGATGACAATGAGACGGCCTGCCATCGTGGCAGGGCTGGTGATATCCGCGGCGCTCATGATGGCGCAGCCGGCGGTGGCGGGGAGCTGGCAGCAGCAGGGGGTGGCACTCCCGCCGAACGCGACCTCGGTGCTGAACGGCGTGTCCTGCACGTCCCCGGGCACCTGCATGGCCGTGGGGAGCTTCCATAACCCTGGCGACGGCACGCATCTTCTGGCCGAGAGCCGCAGCGGGTCCACGTGGACGACCGTGAGCATCCCCGACCCTGGCGGCGCGCAACTCGACGCGATCTCCTGTACGTCTCCCACCACGTGCACCGCGGTAGGCGGTTCCGGCACCGGTACCTTCGCCGAACGCTGGGACGGTACCCAGTGGACCACCCAGGCCCCCCAGAACCCGCCCGGCGCGACCACCAGCGTGCTCACCGGGGTCTCGTGCACGTCGCCGACCGCGTGCACCGCGGTGGGCGACTCATCCTCCGCCCCCGACACGGCGGCGACGCTCGCGGAGAAATGGGACGGCACCACCTGGACTATCCAACCCACTCCCAACGTCAGTGGCCAGGCCTTCAGCAAGCTCCAGGGCGTCTCCTGCAAGTCGGCCATGTGTATCGCCGTCGGCAACTCCGGCACCGGAGCGAGCACGCAGACGCTCGCGGAGGCATGGGACGGCACCACCTGGACCATCCAACCCACCCCCAACCGGCCGGGCGGCGTCTCCAGCGACCTCAACGGCGTCTCCTGCACGACCGCCACCGCGTGCACCGCGGTCGGGCTGGGCCTGGCCGAGCGCTGGGATGGCACCACCTGGTCGTCGCAGACGATCCGCACGCCCAGGCACGGCGAGGAACCTACCCTGGACCGCGTCTCGTGCCCGGCCCTGAACAGTTGCACGGCCGTGGGCACCTTCTTCCAGGACGCGATCACCACGTTGCTGGCGGAGCACTGGAACGGCACTACGTGGAAGGTCCAGCAAACCCCCATCACGTCCTCCCAGGATTCGAGCCTGCTCAACGACGTGTCGTGCCCGGGCACGCTCTCGTGCACCGCGGTAGGGAGCTACCACGACCCCACGCCAACCGTTTCCGACCAGGCACTGGCGGAGGTGTTCGCGCTACGGTGGCAGCTCTCGATTCTCGCCGAACCGGGCGGCATCTCCAGCGGCCTGAGTAAGGTGTCGTGCTCAGCGGCGAACGCATGCACAGCGATCGGGGACGTCTCGTTCAGCGACGGCACCTCCGAGCCGGTCGCCGAGATCTGGGATGGCAGCACCTGGACGATCACGAGCAGCCCCGGCCCTGGCACCAACCTGAGCGGGGTGTCGTGCACGGCCAAGACCGCATGCACCGCCGTGGGCGACGTCCTGTCCGGCGGCACTCCCACGACGCTCGCGGAGTTCTGGGACGGCACGAACTGGACGGCCCAGAGCACCCCCAACCCCGACGGGGCGACCCGCAGCTTCCTGACCAGCGTGTCGTGCACGACCGCGACCGCGTGTACCGCCGTTGGGTTCTACGACGACTCCCAGGGAAACGAGCTACCGCTCGCGGAGCGCTGGGACGGCACGAGCTGGACCATCCAGAGCACCCCGAACCCGCCCGGTAGCACCTCCACCCAGCTCATGAGCGTGTCCTGCCCCTCGGCCAGCTCCTGCGTCGCCGTGGGAACCTTCCTCAACCCCTCGTTCACCGTGCTGACCGAGGTGTGGGACGGCACAACCTGGACGATCGAGAGCACCCCCATGCCCCGCGCCTTCCTTAGCGGGGTATCGTGCTCGGCCCCGAACGCCTGCACCGGGGTAGGTGACGTGTTCAACGGCACCCAGACCGTGCCCCTGGCGGAGCGCTGGGATGGCACCAACTGGACCGTGCAGGGCGCCGCCAACCCCTCCGGCGCGACGATCGCCGAACTGGCCGACGTGTCCTGTCCCGCCGCATCCGCCAGGAACTGCACCGCCGTGGGATTCCAGACCGACGCCAACGGCGTCGCGACCACGGTGGCAGAGCACTGGAACGGGTCATCCTGGGCGTTGCAAGACACCGTGAACATCCCGAGCGCACAGACGAACGACCTGACCGGCGTGTCCTGCGCCACCACGACCGGGTGCATGGCCGCCGGGTTCATCACGATCGGCAACGGAAACGACGACGTCCTGGACGAGCAGTTCTCCTGATCGCTGATCACCCGTCGCGACGGCTGGGCGGAGCCTGAGTCAGGCTCCGCCCAGCCGTCCGCGTTGCTCCTGTGGGGTGCCAGTAGTCGGCCTCGCCCATAGCTGGGCGATGGGTCAGAGACCCGCGGTAGTAGATGATGATCGGCCGTGTCTCTTCGCCTGCTCTACCTGACGCTCGTCCGGCTGGTGGATGTCGGTCGGCGCCGGGCAGGTCCTGCGTGACCTGCTGGCAGCTGAGTCCATCCCGCGGGTCCGGCTGACCAAGATCTTCCGCCAAGCGCAGGAATCCGGCATCGTCATCAACGCGCACCGCGTCAACGCGGGCCGGTTCCCGGTCCTCCGCGGATACCCGGATTTCTTCTTCTTCCCCTGTGAGGAAACCGAGCAGGCTGCTGCCCTTGCCGTGGAGGTCGCCACGCACCGCATCCCGCGCAAGTTCCGGCTGGACCCCAGGCGCGACATCCAGGTGCTCGCCCCGATGCACCGCGGCCCGGCCGGCGCGGGCAACCTCAACCTGCTGCTGCAACAGGAACTGGCCCCCTACCAGGAGGGCCAGCCAGAGCGCCGCCAAGGCGGCCGGGTCTTCCGGGTCGGTGACAAGGTCACCCAGTTGCGCAACAACTACGAGAAGGGCGCGGCGGGGGTTTTCAACGGCACCCTCGGCGTGGTGACCGCAATCTCACCCGAAGAGCACACCCTGACGATGCGAACCGACGAAGACGAGGTCATCGGCTACGGCTTCGATGAGCTGGACGAGCTCGCGCACGCCTACGCCATCACCATCCACCGGTCCCAGGGCAGCGAATACCCGGCCGTGGTCATCCCACTGACCACCAGCGCCTGGATGATGTTGCAGCGCAACCTGCTCTATACCGCCATCACCCGGGCCAAGAAGCTCGCCGTCCTCGTCGGGACCGCCCAGGCCATCAGCGCGGCCGTGCGGACCGCCAGCGCCGGACGCCGCCACACCGGCCTGAGCCACCGGCTGACACCCAGATAACACCCAAGCCAGGCGGCAAGGCATAGAAGAAACCACACACCAGCACCGTCCAGGCCTGCGTGCGCAGGAACTGCCGCCCGATAGTTCGGCAGCGCTGCGGCGCGGGCGGCACCCGCGGCCGCAGCCGCTCCAGCACCAGCCATCGCCACCCTGGGGCGGCTGTGGGTGGTCGACGTCAAGGCCATCGGCGCCGGGCCGCGTGCCTACGACCTGGCCGAGGCGTTGCTGGTCGGTGCCGGGCACGGCCATGTCACCGAGTCGGCTGGGCCCCCGCTGTGGGCCCACGCCGCCGGGCTGGACCGCCGGGAGTCCGCTGCCTGCGCCGACTCGGCCGGCCTGACGATGGCCGGACCCTGTGGGGCTCGATTATTCGATCTGGCCTGGCCAGGCTTGCGGGCTGAGATCATCGCTGAGTGATCACCTCGGTGGCTGCCTGCTTGCGCGCTGCCTGCTCGGCGGCCTGACCTGCTAGTTTTGGCGAGCCGCTACGCGGCGCGGTGGTACTCATTGATCACGCCGCCGAGGATCTTCCGGCGCTGCACCAGTGCGTCCAGCGGAATGACGGCCGACTCGTCATGATCGGGTGGCCGCTGCTGCCGGGACTGGTGCGGCCGGTGCCCGTTATAGTGCCGAACGTAGGCTTGGAGCACCGCCCGCAGGTGGGCTTCGTCGTAGATCAGCACCCGGTCGGTGCGCTCGGCCCGTACGGTCCGTACCCAGCGTTCGGCATAACAGTTTGCCCGGGGCGCCCGTGGCGGGGACTTCACGCCCCTTACGCCCTCGCTGGCCAGGACATCGTCGAACGCCGCCGTGAACTTTGCGTCGCGGTCCCGGATGAGGAACCGGAAGGAGCCGATCCGGTCCGCGAGGTCCATGACCAGATTACGGGCCTGCTGGGCGGTCCAGGCGCCGTCCGGGTGCCGGGTCGCCCCGAGAATGTGCACCCGCCGGGTCGCTACTTCCATGACGAACAGCACGTACAGGCGCTTGAGGGAGACCGTGTCCACAGTGAAGAAGTCGCACGCCAGCAGGCCCTCCGCCTGGGTCCACAGGAACCTCCGCCAGGAGGTGTCCAGGCCGCGGGGAGCGGGCCGGGAGCCCCCGCCGCGAAGGATGCGGCGGAAGGTCGCCTGACTGACCTGATAGCCGAGGCGGGTCAGCTCACCGTGCACCCGGCGGTATCCCCACCCAGGGTTCTCCCGCGCCAGCCGCAGCACCATGCCGCGGATCTCCTGGCTAGTCGCTGGACGGCCAGGCCGGTTCGGGTGGGTCCATTTCCTGGTAATCAGCCGACAGTGCCAGGCCAACAGAGATCCCGGCGTGACCAGGCGACTGCCCCGCAGCGCGGCTGGCAGCAGCCGAGCCAGGACCGCCATGATCGCACGGTCGGCCCAGTCCGGCCTGGGCCGGGCAACCTGGCGGCGGAGCACCATGACCTCGTGGCGCAGTACCAGGATCTCCGCGTCCTTGGACGCCTGGCTCCGGCCCAGCAGGACTAGCCAGCCAAAGACCCGGACCGTGAGCAAAGTACAGCAGACGGGCAGACACGAACCGCGATCTTGCCCCAACCCGCCGACTACGCCAAATCACAGCTCACAGACCCTGCATCGAGTTCTGAAGCGGTACAGGCGCCAGAGGCGCGCGGAACTCTACAACTCGTCCCAGCGTCCCCGACGCCAGACGCCAGACGTCTGCACCGGGCTGTGGCTATCAGAGCCTGCGAACCATCCCTGACAAGCCCGTCTTGAGCCATAGCCGACTGCGGAAACAGTCTGAGCAAGCGGTTCGGCAGACCGTTCCCGGTGGCTGTGGGCCAGTGGTGGGCCAGGTCCGCGCAGGTCAGCGGCCTGGGTGGGATGGCTTCCCGGGGGGGTCCGGATCAGGGCCGCGGTCGGCCGAGCCGTGGGTCCGGCTGGTGTTTGTGCAGGTCACGGGCATCACCTTGGACCATGCGGGCCGTATCAGGTCCCGTTGTGTCCCATGGGGTCCAGCTGTGGCACGGACGCATGGCGGACGGGATCTGACCGGGTGGTGCCCGGTTCTGTGGGCCAGCGGGGGGCTGGTGCTGGCATGCGGGGCCCGGCCGGTGTGCCGGGTGGCGATGTGGGCGTAGCCGGGCAGGGTGTGGGCGTAGGTGGCCAGCAGGACGTTGACGCTGTGCCCGGCGCGGGCGGCGATTTCGGCGGCGGGGCGCCGGAGGCCAGCCATAGCGACAGCGCTGCGTGGCGCAGGTCGTAGGGGCGCAGTGGCTGGGCGGCTGGGATGGCCGCGGTGATGGCCTGGTGCCAGGTGCGGCTGTAGAGGCTCTCGCTGAGCGGGCCGCCGCGGGTGCCGCGGAACAGCCGCCCATCTGTAGCGCACCCATGTGATTGGAGGTGGTGGCGCAGCATCCGGACAAGCTCCGGCGGGATCGGGACCACCCGGACGGTGCCCTGGGGGCGCAGCTTGAGGCCGCGTGGCTCGTGCGAGCTGCGGGTGGTGGTCCAGGCGCGGGCTGAGCGGGGCAGGGAGCGCATCAGTGTGAGCTGGCCCCAGCCTCCCGGCGGCAGATCGCAGTCACCGGTGCGCAGTGCGATGGCTTCGGCCGGGCGCAGCGCGGCGTAGTAGAGGCAGCCGAAGAACGCGGCCAGCTCCGGGCGGATCCTGGTGGTCTCAGCCAGGATCGCCCGCACCTGGGCGGGCCCGGGAAGGGACCGGGGATCGGCCAGGCGGGAGTGGGTTGGCAGATGCCAGGAAACCCGGTCCAGGGGGTTGGCTTCCAGCAGGCCCAGTTCGACGGCGTAGCCCCGGCAGTTACCGAAGACGGCGCGCTTGCGGGCGATGGTGGTGGCAGCGGCCCGGGTTCCGTCCAGCCGGACGGTCAGGCAATCAAGCGCGCGGCGGACGATGCGCGGATCGGCCAGGGCGCTGACCGGCAGCGAGTGATGCTGCCCCCAGGCGAGCGCCTCGGTGACCTGCGGGCCTGGACCGGTGCCCGGGCGGGCGGGGCGGAACGCCTGCTGGTACAAGGCGGCGCGCAGCACGGCGGCAGGTGGCCCGCTGCGGGCCGGGATGAGGAGGGCCGGGGTGATGGTGGCGAGCGCGTCAGCGGCCAGGCCCGGGTGCGTGCGGCGGCGTGCGGCCACTTCATCAACGCGTACGCGCTAGCGTGCTCCAGCCAGCTCACGCCCGCAGGCTCCCGGCCCGCCCAGCGGGCTGGCTCGCCGGTGGCGGGGCTGAAGTCCAGGCCGCGGCGGGCAGCGCGGATGAGTCCGGCCCGGTAGCTCCCGGCCAGCCCTCTGGTGATGAACGACCGGGACCGAGCCCGGCCCGCCGCCCGCCAGCGGACCTCGAACGGGCGGCCCCGGCCCGAGCGACGGCGTATCGCATGGATCCGCACATCAAACACGTCCACGGCAGCCCCCTTTAAGCCCAGCACACCTCAGCGCGCACCCGCCAGCTCAAGCCCGGGCCGCCAGCGGCAGCCATCGCGGGCAGATGATCAGCAAGGAGACCACCACGCCCGGCTGCCCGGGCTCTCGCGGACACAGATAGATACCAAAGCGGCCACCAGCACCCCGCGGATTCAGCTGCCTACTGTGAACACGCCCAAACAGTTTCGAATACCGGTACATAACACCGACTCGGTATTTCCGGCTGCTGGGCATGGCGCATGATCCGCGACGCACATATTGTTCGTTTCTGTATTGGTGAATCAGCCCGGGTTCGTCCGCGCTGTGGGATGTCTTTCTGAGAGCCTTTGGCGGCCACCGCCGCCAAAGGCGGCTGGACCGACGTGGTTCAGTAGATTAACCAGCAGAGGTGCCCCGGCCACAAGGAGGCGGGGAGACATGATCATCCAGCTTCAAGGCGCTGGGGCTGAGGACGTGAAGGCAGCCTGGCGCGAGCTTCACAATCTGGCTGACCGCTGGGGCCAGGCGACTGCCCCGGCCCCTGTGACGACCGCATTCGGAACCACCCAGCCGGTGGCAGCCGTCGCGGTATCGATCCCGTCAGCGGCACTCACTGTGCGAAATCCGGCTGACCGCATCCGCAAACGGCGCCGGGCCAAGGAGCTGATCGACGAGGCGCAGTACCTGACCGCCGGGCAGGTAACCGCCTGGCTGATATCCGCAAGCCGCGTCGTCGAACTCCGCACCCTGACACCCGATCAGCTGCTCGGCCTAGTCGGCGAAGACCCGGTCGGCTGAGTCTGCCGGCTTCGCCGGCCCGGCTGCTCTGGCTCGCGAGGACGACCAGGAGGACGATGGGCGCAGGGGTGAGACGCTGTGAACGATGCCGTGACGGCGGAAGATGTCCGCGGCTACCTGGGCAGGGACCTGGACGACCTGTACGCCCTCCTCGTGCCTCCTGAGGATAAGGAGCTGTACAGCCGCGGCGGGCTCATCGCCCGCGGGCAGTCGATCCTGCGCGCGCGTGCCGAGGCGATACGGCGGGTCGCTTGCCCGCAGCGGGCAGCAAACCTGGACAGCGTGGACCTGGGTGTGCTTATCGCCACCTCACTCGCGGCCGACCCGGCTCTGGGGCGCCTGCCCGCGCTGCCGCTTGCCGCCATCTTGCTGAAGGTTGGCCTCGACTCGTTCTGTGACTCAGGGGAGCACGGTGGCCTCGTTTGAGGCGTCCTTCGACGTGACATCGCTGCTCACGAGCCTGTTCACCGGCGGCGACTGGCCGCCACCGGAGAGAAGCTTCGAGACCAGGGCCTGGGCGGCCGAGGCGGCACGGCACGTGAAGGGCTGGGGCGACAGCGTCCCGTTGCACCAGCTGCCCCGGCTGTCCCCCGGTCAGCGGCGCAGGCTCTTCCACGAGCGGGTCCATTACTGGCAGCTCATGTCGCTTCCTCTGCAGCAGGTGGAGTTCATCCTCGACCTGGAGCAGATCAAGGCCACAGCCGTGCGCCTGAGCGGACGGACGCCGATGATCTCCGGCATGTCATACGGCTCCGAGACCATGCCCGCAGCGGAGATCGCGCAGCACCGCAACTCCGTGCGTGCCAACTTCGTCACGCCCAGGTTCGAAGACCTCACTGTCTTCGACCCGCGATCCACAACCAACCTGATCCCGGAACGCGACGTCGCCATGCCGTTCGTCATGTTCCCGTGGGGGTCAGCGGACGATCCCGAGCTGCTGCCCGCCTACCTTGCATTGATCTACTTCAGAGAGTCGGACAACGCCGCCTTCGTGCCGTTCTCCGGCCGCAACCTGCTCGAATCGGCCGCATACCTGTGCGAGCGGCTTCGCGAGGGCAAGCTGCCGGAGCGGCTCGCGCCGTCCTGTACCAGTGAGGACATGACGTACACAGGCGCCTGGGAATTCTGGCTCCGCGTGCACGGCGACCGATACCGGTCCGAAAAGGACCTGGCCCTGGGCTTCCTCGCCGCGGTCGACCTGGCCATGTGCTCGGACTACGACCCTGATGAGATCGCGCGCAAAGACGCCGATGAACAGGGGGTCTGGACGAGCATCCCGTACCGGTTCGGGAAGATCGCCTACCGGCTCCAGGGGCAGCCGCCGCTGATCGCGAAGGACTCGCCCGAGGACGCGATCGCGCAGTTCCAGGCGGTGTTCTGCCGGTGGTGCGGCCTCCCCGCGCCGGACGTCATCATCAGGAAGGCCATGGCACGGCTTACCAAATGCCTGGCGCTGCACATGTCAACCCGGACACTGGACAAGCACCAGGACGCCGTGGCCGCCATCGCAGGGCTGCCCGACTGGGAGCTCGCCACCCGGACCGCCGAGCTTGAGGCACTGTGGCCGGTCATCGCCCGCGACATGTCCCATGCGCCGGCGATCGGCCACGCCACCTTGTGGGCCATGCTGAACGCGCTCCGACTGCGCCTGCGGCACCCCGGGCGGTTCGCCGCACCGCACCTGTATGAGGACGCGCTCGCGGCCCTCTTTCCGCTGCCATTGCTGTCGCGTGATGGCTTGTACTACCTGGACGAGACGCCCAGCACCGTTCCCGCCAACAACCAAGACCTGCGGTCGGACACCGTTGAACTGGTCCATGACTGCCTGTCCCTGATGACGGTCAGTCCGCTGCGGCACGGAACCGCAGAGTGCGGCTTCATCACGAAGGCCGCGCAGTGCTGGTACCTGCACAGCGGCCTCGGCTGCCCGTCCCTCGGGCTGGACGCACGCCAGGCGCAACTCCGGCGGCAGACCGGCCTCGGCGACTGGTGCCACTGGGAGCAGCGCCGCCTGCGGCTGCGCCTGCAATAACGCATGACGCTCACGGAACCTGAGATAGCTTGGCCCCCCGCGCCGATCACGATCCGCGGGTCACAGCAGGATTGCTGAGTAGCCGTTCAGGGGACCGTTGCCGACCGAACCGCCAGTTCTGCGCGCAACACTGGCCGCGTGCAAAGCAGTCGCTGGACGGTACCTATCGGCGGGTCGGCGCGCGGATACCGTGACATGGACGAATCACGGAAAGTAACGTGAGCCTGGGCGGCTATGGGACCCTGCCGACTATGTGTGGAGGTATGTCGGACTGCTCCACTAGGGCGAACAGGTCACCGTGGGCGCCGGCAAACCAGTGCACCGGCCCATCCCACCTTGCCGGCCGCAGCCCCCCCGGCCTCAGTAGCCGCCTGGCCGGTCACCCCTGCGCCGCACGGTCGGCACCTCCACGCCCTGGCCACCGGCTTCTCCGGAGCGCTCCTGGTCGCGGCTGTGGCCACGCGGCTTGCCCTGATCACCACGATTCTGGCGGTCAGGGTCAAGCGCGCCGATCTTGGCGGGGCCTTGTTCTGAACCACCCCTGGGAGCCGCCGGTGATGATGGCAGCCTGCTGGCCCTTGTCGCTCATGGCGTTCCTGTCGGTGCCGTGGCCGGCGGGTAGATGATCGCTGGGTCGCTGGGGTGGGGTGACAGCGGCGTGGTGTCCGCGGTTATCCAGGGGGCCAGCGGCAGCGCGTCCAGGATCGCCTGCATCTGGGCGGCGTCGCGGGCTTGGTACAGGCCCAGCGCGCGCCCGTCTGGCAGGGTCCACAGCCGGAGCAGGTGTCCCTGGTCGGCCAGGTCATGCGCGGCCTGCGCCTCACGTGCCCTGGTGTCCTCCACCGTCTGGCCGGCCGTGCACGGCGGAACGGCCAGGGTGAAGGTCACCAGGAACTCCGTGGCGGTGACGGCGCTGCAGGTGGGCACATGGGGCGGGTCGTTCGGGTGCGGCGAGAGCGGGGTGACTTCGTCGGTGCGCCAGACCCGCAGCGGCATCGAGGCGAGGACCTCCTCGAGGTGGTCGCCGT
>DASYYE010000274.1:0-46491 GCA_035946955.1 Streptosporangiaceae bacterium
TGGCACGCAAGATCTACGACACCGCCTGCGCGCTCTACGCCGCGTCAGGGCTCGACTCGCGTGCCCGGCTGCGGCTGGTCGGGGTCCGGGCCAGCGGCCTCATCCCCGCCGACCGCGCCGTCACCCAGCTCACTCTCGGGGAGCAGCCACCCCCGTGGCGTGATGCTGAGCGAGCCATGGACCGGATCGCCGGCAAGTACGGCCATGAAGCGGTCCGGCCCGCCGTGCTGGTACGTGGGGAGCAGCCGCATGGCTAGGTTCTCGGGCGCTTTGGGGTGCTTGTCTGACCAGCGGCTCTCCATTGCATTCCCACGACTCTTTCCCACCACGCGGCACGGCTCGTATTGTGGAAGGGAACGAGGCCTCGGGGTCAAGCCCGTCGCACCCGTTACCGCGCGCGAGGTTCATGGGAGGCGCTGTGCCGCTCTCTGAGCACGAACAGCGTCAGCTCGAGCAGATCGAGCAGGCGCTCTATGCCGACTACCCGAAGCTTGCACAGGCCGTGCGCGCGCGCGACCCGCGTGTGCACTACAAGCGCCGGGTAGTTCAGGCCGTGTTCCTGTTCCTGCTCGGTGTCGGCCTGCTACTGGCCGGGGTGGTCTCCAAGCTCTACTACATCAGCGTTGCCGGGTTCGTGGTGATGCTGTTCAGCGCCATGTGGGGGCTGAACAGCTGGCGGCACATGGGCGGTGTCACCAGCGGCCGTGGTTTCGGTGCCGGGCGCGGGCCCGTGCGTGCCACGGACAAGCGCCGCCGCCGGCGCCGGGACTCCGGCTTCATGGAGCGGCTGGAGGAGCGTTGGCGCCGCCGTCAAGAAGGCGGTCGCTAGCAGGGGTCGTTAGCTAAACGGAAATGCCCCAGTGTTCCGCGGCGGGGGCCGCCTCGTGTGGGCGCGGCACTGGCCGGCGCCTCCTGCTGACCAGGTGCCACACAGCGGTGCTGGCCACGTCGATCCAGCCAAAGACGTCCAGGGCGTGCTGGAACCCGGCCTGGAACGGTGCCAGTGCCGACGCAGGCAGGACCAGTGCGCGCAGGCGCGTCCGCAGGCTGCTCGCGTGGGCCAGGGCCCGCCGTGCCGTGGCCGAATCCTGCCGCAGCGACGAGGAGTCCGACGGGCTGGTGGCATAGCCCGCCCGTTCCGCCGCCAGGCAGACCCGCTCCAGCGCCTGCAGGCCCGGCTCACTGAGGCCGGGCAGTTGTGCCAGCCGGCGGGCAAGCGTCCGGGGGGTGTCACTGAGGCGGCTGGCGAACTGGTAGTCGGCGAGGTCGTCCCGGAGTTCCCGCCAGGCCGCCCAGGCCCGGCCCCGGTCATCGTGGGCACGCCACCAGCGCAGGTGCCTGGCTGTGGAGCGGGCCGCGCGTGGTAGGACGGCCAGCACCACGAGGACGCCCAGCACGATCACCCCGATGGGCAGCCCGGGCCCGTTGTGGGCGGCGGAGTTGCCAGTCGCTCCCTGGTGGCCCACTTCGTGGTTCAGCCTGCTAATGGTGCTGTTACCGCCGGTGTTCCCGGTCAGCGAGCCGGCCCGATGGCCGGGGACGGGCCGGATGTTCCGGCCTGGCAGGCTCACGGAATCGATGCTGGGCACCGTGTAGAGCGGCGGCAATGCCGTGGGCTGGCCTAGCTGCTGGGTTGTGCCCCCGGGGGTCGGCTCGAACCGCAGCCAGCCAGCACCCTGGAAATAGAGCTCGGGCCAGGCGTGTGCGTCGCTGGTGGTCACCTGCCACTCGCCGTTGCCGAGCTGACTGCCCGCGGTGTAGCCCACCACGACCCTGGCCGGGATGCCCAGCAGGCGTGCCAGCACGGCCATGGCAAAGGCGAAGTGCTCGCAGTACCCGCGCCTGGTCTGCTCCAGGAACTGCTCGAGGATGTCCGCGCTGGTTGGGGGTGGCGCGCTCAGGGAGTACGTGAACTTCCCCGACTCACTGAACCACTGCTGCAGGGCGAGGGCCTTGTCAAATTCCGTGGTGCTCCCTCTGGTGACCTGCCTGGCCAGGCTGAGCAGCCCCTTCATGCTCGGCGGCACGTTCAGGTCGACCTGGTCGCTGCCGGGTGCCGGGGTCCTGGTCGCCTCGAGCTGGTCCTGGGACGGTTCGACGTCTACGGCGGCCACCTTGTAGTGCTGGCTAGCCAGGTCGATGTCGGAGGCGTACACCATCAGCGTGGTCCGGTCGACCTTCCACACGTCGCCGACCCCGGTGACCGAGCTCGCTGGGTAGGGCAGCGGGAGGTAGGTACTGCCGCCCATTGAGGTGGCCAGGTCACTAGTGACCTGGACCTGCTCAAAGACCGCGGACCTGTGGGTGCTGGCGACGAGCCCGGGGGGTGCGGGCAAGCCCCCTCGCGCGGTGAGCGGTGTGGTGGCCGTCGGCGAGGCCAGGGTCCAGGTGTTGGCGCCGAGCTGGTCCAGGACGTAGATCTGGAAATACGGGGGTTGCGAGACGCTGGAGTGGTACGTCAGCACGGTCAGCGGCCGGCGCTCTTGCAGCTGCTGGTTGAGCGAGACGATCGGGCTGGGGAGTCCCGGCTGCTGCCCCGGCGGGCCGTTCAGGTCACCGGAGCCGGGGAAGATCTGGTGCCACTTCAGCCCCGGCACCACCAGCGGGAGGACCAGGGCGAACGCGATCGCGGCGGCGCCAATCCGGCGCCCCGCCGAGGACAGTGCCCGGGTGTCCGGCCCTCGCTGGTCCTCTTCGTGCCAGGGGTGCACCAGGTGGCCCCACAGCGGCAGCCGCTGTCGGCTGTCGCTCGACAGCAGCGCCAGGTAGCCGGCCATGCCCGCGGAGAACACCAGCGTCCCGCCGACCCCGCCTGGCTTGGCCGCGGTCGTCAGGGGGACGCAGAAGAGCGCGAGCAGGGGCAGCCCCGCCAAGGCCGGCCTGCGCAGCCGCACCGCCAGCAGGTCGGTAAGGGCGCCGATGGCGCCGACCCCCGCGGTGGTGGCCAGCAGGATCCCCTGGGTGGCGGGCACCGGCGGCTGGTATATCGAGACCACACGCGTGGCTTCGGTCAGCAGGTGTGCGAGGTGGTGGACGGACGCCCTGGTCGGGACCAGGCCGGCCCAGGACTGGTGGACGGCGAACATGGCATTGAGGTACAGGAACAACGCCGCCAGCGTGGCGAGCAGGCACACTGCCACCGGCAGCGTCCGCCACCGCATCGCTGCGCCGACGAGCGCGACCGTGAGCACGGCCCCCGCCCCGTCAACGAACCACCCCCCACCCATCAGCAGCGGGAAGAGCGCCAGCGACGACAGGATGGTTGCGACCGCTGCCGCGATGGTCAGCCGAGGGTTCACCGGGCCACCCCCTTCGCCGGGCCAGCGGGCCCCGGGCTAGCTGGTACGGGGTCAACTGGTATGGCGTCAGCCTGTGCCGCGTGCGCCCAGCCAGCGGACTGGTAGTGGTGGGTCAGCGCCTGCCATGCCGTGCGCAGCGGCGTCCCCGCAGTGACCGTGGCCACGCGCCAGCCCGCTGACCGCAGGATGCTGGACGTGGCCGAGGTGCCCGCCGCGGCGTCGGCCGGGAAGTGGTGGCCCGACCAGGTCGCCACGTCGAGCAGGAGCGCCATTGCGGGCCCGGCGGTGGGGCGTGCTATCGCGAGTTCCTGGGCCTGGCCGGCGTTCAGGTGCCCTAGCACCGCTACCAGCAGCCCGTTCTCCTTGCGCGGGAAGTCGGCGAGGCCAGAGGTCAGTTCGCGGCCCCGGGAGGGCTGGATGACCGCCAGAGTGTCCAGCAGCACGTCCTCGAACGAGCCAGAGGCCCTGACCATGCCGACGTCGGTGACGAACTCACCGTCGATCTCCTCGCGTGCCAGGTGCACGCCGATCGAGGCGGCGGCGGCGACGGCGAACTCGAACGAGGACGCGGGCCCCCGGCCGGCGTGGCCAGCGGCGCGGGTGTCCAGGAAGAGGGTGGCGCGGTTGCGCCAGCGCTGTTCCTCCCGCCGGACCATGAGCTCGCCGCGGCGCGCGGTGGAGCGCCAGTGCACCCGGCGTAGTTCGTCCCCCTCGCGGTAGGGCCTGGGCACCACGTCGTCCTCGCCAGCCAGGGCCGCTGAGCTGGCCCGGCTGCCACCCTCGCCTACCCAGGTGCCCGCCAGGGTGGCCTGGGCCAGCGAAGTGACGGCTGGGGTCACGGTGAGCGTCGTCGTCGTCGTGGTGGCCGCGGCAATCCGCACCAGGCCGAACGTGTCAGCCACCCGCAGTTGCAGCGGGCCGACGGTGAACCTGCCCCGGTGGTCCGGGGTCACCCGGTAACTGAGGACACGTGAGCCGCCCGGCTCGATCCGGTCGAGCACGAACCGCGGCCGCGAACCAAGCTCGTAAGGCAGCGCGTCTTCCGCCAGCAGCAAGCCGGTGGGCAGCCGCGACACATTGCCCAGGTGGACGGACACCACGGCCACCTGGCCCGCTGGCACCCGGGTCGGTGAGACATCCCGGGTGCAGCTGATCCGGTACCGGCCCCTGATCGCCACCATCGCGGACAGCAGCGGCAGGACCACGAGCAGCCCACCGATGCTCAGCAGCGTGGGCTGGCTGATCGCCAGGCCGAACAGGGCCGTGGCAGCACCAGCGGCCAGGAACGCCCTGCCGCGTGTGGTGAGCCCGGCGAACAGCGACCGCATTGGCGCCTCCGTCAGGATGTCTCTCCAAGCTAGGAGATACCAGGCCAGTTGCGCCAGAAAGCCTGCCCGCTGGCGGCCGCCACGGCACCCACCAAACCCGCCTCAGCGCATCTGTGGCAGCGGCACCTGGCCGACGAGCGTGGTGAGCACCTGCTCCGGCGGTCTGCGGGTGACCAGCGCCTCCGCACTGGGCAGCAGCCGGTGGGCCAGCACCGGGCCAGCCAGTGCCTGCACGTCGTCGGGGATGACGAAGTCACGGCCGTCCAGGGCAGCCCGGGCGCGGCTGGCACGCAGCAGGTGCAGCGCGGCCCGGGGAGATGCGCCCAGGCGCAGTTCCGGGCAGGTCCGAGTCGCGGTGACCAGGCTGATGACGTACTGCTTGAGCGCCCTGGCCACGTGCACCGTGCGGACCGCGTCTGTCAGTGCCTGGATGTCCTCGGCCTGTGCCACCGCCTGGAGCGTCTCCAGCGGGGAAGACGACCCGTGGATGTCGAGCATCTCCATTTCGTTCTCCGGGCTGGGGTAGCCCATGGAGATCCGCGCTGTGAACCGGTCGCGCTGGGCCTCGGGGAGCGGGTAGGTGCCTTCCATCTCGATCGGGTTCTGGGTGGCGATCACCATGAACGGCGGGCTCAGCGGGTAGGTCGTGCCATCGACCGTCACCTGCCGCTCCTCCATGCACTCCAGCATCGCCGACTGGGTCTTGGGCGAGGCCCGGTTGATCTCGTCACCGACGACGAAGTTCGCGAAGACCGGCCCCGGCTTGAACTCGAACTCGCGGCGCTCCTGGTTGTAGGCGCTCACCCCGGTGATGTCGCTGGGCAGCAGGTCCGGGGTGAACTGGATGCGCCGGAACGAGGATCCGGTCGCCTTGGCCAGCGCCTTGGAGAGCATGGTCTTACCCACGCCGGGCACGTCCTCGATCAGCAGGTGCCCCTCGGCCAGCATGACGGTCAGCGCCAGACGCACCGCGTCCGTCTTGCCCTCGATGACGGACTCGACCGCCTGCCCCACCCGGTGGGCGCAGGCCACCAACTCTCCCAGTGTGCGGTCGGTGCCTTGCCCGGTGTCCAAGACCACTGCCTGTCTCCCCTCGGCGGGATCCCCAGGGTTGTGACGCCCGCAATAACCCACAACGGCGGGCCAACCGCTGCCTACAGAGGGTACGTCGCATCGCGAGCAGACCGGGCGCCCTGCCCTGGGATCGGTGCTGCAGTGCCCGGCTTCCGCAGGTGAACGGGCCCGCCACGGTGGGGCCAGGGGGAGCAACGGTGGGGCTTACAACGTTGACGGTGGGGGATTGTGGAGTACAGTGGAGCGCGGTGGGGTGCAGTGTCGCTCCACTGGACGCGCACAGGGGGGGAGTGGAGGTGAGCGCCGGTGTTCCTGGGCACTCACACTCCACGACTGGACGAAAAGGGCCGGCTCTTCCTGCCGGCCAAGTACCGCGAGGAGCTAGCGGGAGGCGTCGTGGTCACCAAAGGCCAGGAGCGCTGCCTCTACGTCTTCCCGGTCGAGGAGTTCGCGCGGATCACCGAGGCGCTGCGGTCCGCCCCGGTGACGGCCAAGGCCGTGCGGGACTACAGCCGCGTGTTCTTTGCCAGCGCCTCGGACGAGGTGCCTGACAAACAGGGGCGAGTGACGATCCCACCAGCGCTGCGCGAGTACGCGGGCCTGGAGCGGGACTGTGTGGTGATTGGCGCCAACACCCGCCTGGAGATCTGGGACGCCCCCTCCTGGGACGCCTACCTGGCTGGCCAGGAGGACGCGTTCTCCACAGCTTCCGAGGAGGTGCTGCCCGGCGTCCTGTGACTGGTGCCGGCCATGGGTCACCGTGCCCGGCGAGGTCTCCGCCCGCGTTTGGCCGACCGGACCGGCTGGCGCCACTTCCCCGGCGCCAGGCGGGGTCCGAGGACGAGGACTTCCACGCAAGGTTGCGCGGATGGAGACCTGGCCGGGCACCGGGTCACGGTGGCGTACGCACCACCGCAGTGGCGGGGTGGCCACGCAAGAGGACAGGGGGGTGGCATGGGGACACCCGCGTCAGCAGGTCACGAGCCGGTCATGCGCGACCGTGTGCTGGCCCTGTTCGCCCCCGCATTGCAGCCGCCCGGTGCGGTCCTGGTGGATGCCACCCTCGGCCGGGCAGGCCATGCGCGTGCCCTCCTCGACCAGCACCCCGCTCTGCGCCTGGTGGGACTGGACGCCGATGACGCCGCGATCGCGGAGTCATCGCAGCTGCTGCATGGTTACGGGGACAGGGTCGTGCTGGCCAGGGCCATGTTCGACCAGCTCGCCAGCGTCCTGGCCGAACACGGGCTGCGGCGCGTCCACGGCGTCCTGTTCGACCTGGGGGTCTCCTCCCCACAGCTCGACCAGCCCGAACGTGGGTTCGCCTACTCCTACGACGCGCCGCTGGACATGCGCATGGACCGCAGCCAGCCGCTGACCGCCGCCGAGGTGCTGAACACATACCCGGCCAGCCGGCTCGTACAGGTGTTGCGGGACTACGGCGAGGAGCGGTTCGCACGCCAGATCGCCGCGGCGGTCGTGCGGGAACGGGCCCGCTCACCGCTGCGATCGACCGCGCAGCTCACCGAGATCGTCCGGGCTTCGGTCCCGGCCCCCGCCCGGCGCACTGGCGGGCACCCGGCGAAGCGTACGTTCCAGGCGCTGCGGATCGAGGTCAACGACGAGCTTGCGCGGCTCGACCGCGCGCTGCCCGCGGCACTGGACGCCCTGGCGGTGGGGGGCCGGATCGTGGTCCTCGCCTACCACTCGCTGGAGGACCGGACCGTCAAGCGGGCACTGACCGCACGGGCCCAGGACAGGACCCCACGAGGGCTCCCGGTCCCGGTGGCCGAGGCAGGTCCCACGCTGCGGCTGCTGACTCGCGGTGCCGAGCGGCCAGCCGCCGAGGAGGTGGCGGTGAACCCACGTGCCGCATCCGCCCGGCTGCGGGCCGCGGAACGCATCAGGGAGGCCGCATGAGCAGGGAGCCCGGGGGCCGGGGACACAACCAGGGGGGCGGGACTGTGGCGGCAGACAGCGAGACCAGGACAGCACACCAGGCCGGGCAGCGCAGGCAGACGCGGCAGGCCGGGGCGAGGCAGGCGGGGCCGCGGCCCCGCCTGCCCCTGGACCCGTCGGCCCGCGCCAGCCGCGTCGCCGCACCAGCGTCATGGCCGGCACCCCCACAGCGCACCGCCACGGAGCAGCGCGGTGCGGCACCCGCGCCCCCGGGCAAGCCGCCCGCCCGGCCACGGACCTCATCCCCGCCGCGCACCGCGGCTGCCCCCCGGCCAGGGGTGGCTGTACGGCGTGCTGGGGCTGCCGGTCCCCGCGCTGGAGTGGCCACCCGCCCAGGTGCGGGAGCACCACCACGTCAGCGGGCGTCCGCGCGCCCGGGTGTCACCCGGGCACCCAGCACGGGGCCAGGGCCGGGGCGGGCACGTGAGTCACGCACCCACTTCATGGTCCTTGTGGTCGCGCTGCTGGCAGGCAGCCTGCTGTCGCTGCTGCTGATCAACACCATCCTGGCTACGGGGTCGTTCCAGATCACCTCCCTCCAGCAGGGCAACATTGGGCTCCTCCAGCGCGTGCAAGGGCTGCGGGCGACGATCTCGGCTGAGGAGTCACCTGGTGAGCTGGCCAGCCGCGCACACGCACTCGGCATGGTGGACACACCGCTCCTCCACTTCCTCAACCTGCGCACGAAACGGGTCAGCAGCGAGCCCAGGTCCATGCCGGGTATCCCAGTGGTCCCCGGGTACACGCCATGACCCCTCCGCCCAGCCGCGGCGACGGGCAGGACCGCCCACACCGCCCGGCCCGGCCGCCCGCCGCGGCCGGGCCACGCCGGCCGGGCTCATCAGGCCCCCGCGTCTCGGGCCCCCGTAGCTCGGGCCCCCGTGGCCAGGCATCCCGTGGGCCAGCCCTGCGTACTGCCGGTCCCCGCGGTGCTGGCCCCGGTGGTGCTGGCCCCGGTGGTGCTGGCCCGGGCAGGCGGCCGCAACGCCCTAGCCACGACCCCCCGCCACGGACCCCCTTGCGCCGTGGCATGCCCACGCGCCGCCTCCAGACCGGCCTGTGGTGCGCGGCGTTCGCCCTCTCGCTCGTCGCCGTCAGGCTGGTGCAGTTGCAGGGGGTGGACGGGGCCAAGTACCTGGCCATGGCCCAGAACTACCGGCTGGGCACCTTGCCGATCCCGGCGGTACGCGGCTCCATCACCACCGCCGACGGCCTGACCCTGGCCCTCACTCTCCCGGTCGACAAGGTCACCGCGGACCCACCGCAGATCACCGGGTCGAACGCGCGCGCCGCAGCCGCACTGCGTCAGCAGGTCGCCAACTTGCTCTCAGGCCCGCTCGGCATGCCCGCGGCAACCATCCTCGCCGACATCGACCACCCACCCCCCATCTCGCCCGACTACGTCGTGCTGGACCCACAGGTAAGCGGCACCACCGGTGACCACATCCAGTCGCTCATCAACAACAACAGGCTGCCGGGCATCCACCTGAAGCCCGGCTACGTTCGCAGCTACCCCGGCCGTGACCTCGCGTCCAACCTCGTTGGCTTCACGAACACCGACTCCACCACCGGGGACATCACCGGCGAGGCAGGCATCGAGCAGGCGTACAACAGGCTGCTGGCCGGGCGCGATGGCAAGGAAGAGGTGGAGACGAGCATTTCGGGCCAGCCCCTGCCGATGGCCGCCGAGAAGATCAAGCCGCGGGTTCAGGGTGGCGGCGTGCGCCTGACCATCATGTCCGGCATCCAGTGGGCCGCGCAGCAGGCATGCGCCGACCAGGTGCGCGCGACCCGGGCGGACAACTGCACGGCCGTGGTCATGCAGCCCGCCACCGGCAAGGTGCTCGCGATGGCCCAGTACCCGACCTACCAGCCCGCGGACGTGACCAACCTGGCCGAGACCACGGACCTGCCGGTCGCGGCCGTGTTCGCGCCGGGCAGCACCGCCAAGATCATTACTGCCGCGGCCGCGCTCGAGCACGGGCAGACACCAGCCACCGCCTACTCCGTGCCGGAACAGATCGTGGTGGATGGGTTCCCGTTCCACGACGCGGAGTACCACCCGGTCGAGCGGCTCACCCTCGCCGGCATCGTGGCCCACTCGAGCAACGTGGGCATGGTGCAGGTGGCCGAGCACGTGTCTCCGCAGGTGCAGTACCACTACTACCGGGCCTTCGGTATCGGCACGCCCGCCGGGGCGCCGCTGGCCGGTGTGAGCGCCGGCCTCCTCCCCCCGCCGTCACAGTGGTGGGGTGACCAGCGGTACACGCTCGCGTTCGGCCAGGGGGTGTCAGTCACCGCACTGCAGATGGCCAGCGTGTACGCGACCATCGCCAATGGTGGGGTCAGGGTGCCACCTACGCTCGTGGCGGGCACGGTCGGTCCGGGCGGCCGGTTCCGGGCCACCCCGCGGCCACACCCGTACCGGGTGATCAAGACCAGCACCGCGCGCCAGCTCATCTCCATCCTCCAGCAGGTTCCCTACTTCGATGCCACCCTGGCCAACCAGCCCTGGGGGGAGATCCCCGGCTACTCGGTGGCCGCGAAGACCGGCACCGCGCAGGAAGGCCGCTGCCAGTGCTGGTACGGGTCTAGCTACATCGGCATGGTCCCGGCCGGCCACCCGGCGGTCGTCGTGGCGGTGAACGTCCAGAACCCGCGTACCGCTGACTACTACGGCAACGGCGTGGCCGGGCCCGTCTTCTACAAGGTCATGAAGTTCGCGCTGGCAGCGCTGAAGATCCCGCCGGACCATGGCAAGCGCCCCAACGTCGCGCTCACTGCTCCGTGATCAGCGGTACCCTCGGCCCGTGCCTGCGGATCTGCGACCACCTCGCGCGCCCCGGCGGCCCCTGTCCGGGCTAGCCACCATGCTCGGCGTGGTGATGACCACACGCGGCGAGCCGGACCCGCTCGTCGGCCCGGACGGCCCGCGGCTGGTGTCGGGTGTCACCCACGACTCGCGCCGCGTGGTCTCCGGCGACCTGTACGCCGCCCTCCCCGGCAACCAGCACCATGGCGCCGACTTCTGCGTGCAGGCCGTCGAGGCCGGCGCCGTCGCCGTGCTCACCGACCCGTCCGGACGGGAGCGGGCACGTCGCTGCGGGGTGCCGGTGTTCGTAGTCGCCGACCCCCGCGCGCGGCTGGGTGAGGTCGCGGACTGGGTCTACGCGCACCCGTCGCGCAGGCTCCTGCTCCTGGGCGTGACCGGCACGAGCGGCAAGACCACCACGACCTACCTGCTGGAGTCCGGGCTGCACCGCGGCGGGCACCTGACCGGCCTCGTCGGCGGGGTCGAGACCCGGGTGGGGAGCACGAAAGCCACCAGCACCCTGACCACCCCCGAGGCCACTGACCTGCAAGCGCTGTTCGCCCTGATGGCCCACAGGGGGGTCACGGGGGCGGCCATGGAGGTGTCCAGCCACGCGCTGGCACTCGGCCGTGTGTCCGGCACCTCCTTCGACGTGGTCGTGTTCACCAACCTCTCCCAGGACCACCTGGACTTCCACGCCGACATGGACGAGTACTTCGCCGCCAAGGCCACCTTGTTCACTCCCGCCTACGCCCGGACCGGCGTGGTCAACACCGACGACGCCTACGGCCGCCGCCTCGCGGAAGGGGCGCGGATCCCCGTGACGACGTTCTCCGCCGAGGGCGACCCGGCCGCCGACTGGCGGGCGGTCGACGTCCGGTGCGGCGCGGACGGCAGCGTCTGGCGGGTCGTCGGCCCCGGCGGCGTGTCGGCCGATGCCTCGGTCAGCCTGCCGGGGCCGTTCAATGTCGCCAACGCCATGGGCGCCGTGGTCGCCCTGGTCGAAGCGGGCATCGACCTCGCCACCGCGGTCGCGGGAGTGGCCGCCTGCCCGGGGGTCCCCGGCAGGCTCGAACGGGTCGGCAGCGGCCAGGAGTTCACCGTGCTCGTGGACTACTCGCACAAGCCAGGTGCGGTCGAGGCGGTCCTGAAGGGGCTGCGCCCGGTCACGGGAGGCCGGCTGGTCATCGTGCTCGGCTGCGGCGGCGACCGCGACCGCGCCAAACGTCCCCTGATGGGTGCCGCTGCCGCCCGCCTCGCCGACGTCGCGATACTGACCAGCGACAACCCCCGCTCCGAAGACCCGCTGGCGATCCTGGTCGACATGCTGGAGGGGGTGCTGGAGGTGCCCAGCGACGATCGTGCCCGGGTAGTCGTCGAGCCCGACCGGGCGGCGGCCATCGAGACGGCTGTCGCCATGGCCGACAAAGGCGACGTCGTGCTCATAGCGGGCAAGGGGCATGAGCGCGGCCAGTACGCCGGGGGGACAGTGGTGCCGTTCGATGACCGCGAGGTGGCGGCGGAGGCCCTGGCCCGTAGACCCGAGCCGCCAGCAGGCAGGGAGGTGCACGAGTGATCCCGCTCACGGTGGCGGAGGTCGCCAGGGCCACAGGCGCGCGGATGGACTGTGTCAGCGACCCCGCGGCGCTTGTCACCGGGCCGGTGGTGGTCGACTCACGCCAAGCCGGGGCGGGGGCGCTGTTCGTTGCGCTGCCCGGTGAGCGCGTCGATGGACACGACTACGCGGCCGCGGCCGCGGCCGGGGGTGCGGTGGTGACCCTGGCCAGCCGGCCGGTGGGGGTGCCCGCGCTCATCACCGCGGACGTACCCGCTGCACTGGGCATGCTGGCCCGCACCGTGGTGGCGGCCCTGCCCAGCCTGACCGTGGCAGGCATCACCGGCTCGGCGGGCAAGACCACTGCCAAGGACCTGGCTGCGCAGCTCATCGAGCCGCTCGGGCCCACCATCGCCCCAGCTGGTTCCTTCAACAACGAGATCGGTCATCCGCTGACTGTCCTGCGCGCCACCGCCGAGACCCGCTACATGGTGCTCGAGCTCTCCGCGCGCAAGGTCGGCGACATCGCCTACCTGTGCGGCATCGCACCGCCGCAGCTAGGGGTGGTGCTGTGCGTTGGGACCGCCCACGCGGGCGAGTTCGGCGGGGTTGAGAAGATCGCATGGGCCAAGGGCGAGCTGCCCGCCGCACTGCCGGACGACGGTGTGGCTCTGCTCAACGCCGATGACCCGCTGGTGTCGGCGATGGCTGACCGGACCGCAGCCCGGGCCGTGCTGTTCGGGCGCGGCCCCGGAGCGGGGGTGCGCGCGGTGGACGTGGCGCTCGACAGCCAGGGCAGGCCGGGGTTCACACTGGTGACCCCGGAAGGCGAGGCACCCGTACAGTTGCGGCTGTTCGGCGAGCACAACGTGACCAACGCACTGGCCGCGGCGGCGCTGGCCCGCGAACTCGGGATGGACGTGGACTCGCTCGCGGCGGGGCTGTCTGCCGCCACCACGCGCAGCAGGTGGCGGATGGAGGTCAGCACGACCCCCGGTGGCGTGACGGTCGTCAACGACGCGTACAACGCCAACCCCGATGCGGTCGCCGCCGCACTGCATACCCTGTCCGTCATGGCCGCTGGCAGGAGGGCATACGCGGTGCTCGGCCATATGGCTGAACTGGGCCCGGACTCGCCCCGGCGGCACGAGGAGGTCGGTGCCCTGGCCGCGCGGGCCGGGGTCGCCGGGCTGGTGGTAGTGGGCGAGGAAGCGGAGCCGATGCTGGCAGGGGCACAGGGCGAGCCGTCCTGGCACGGAGCGCTGGTCGCCGTGCCCGACGTGGCCGCCGCCGTGGCTGAGTTGCGCAACCGGCTGGGGCCCGGCGACGTCGTACTAGTGAAGGCATCACGGTCAGCCGGGCTGGAACGCGTCGCCCAGGCACTGACCGAGGCGGTCGGGGAGGGCCGACGGTGAGGACCATCCTGGTGGCGGGCGCGGTCTCGCTGCTGATCTCGCTCTTCGGCACGCCAATGGCGATCAGGATCTTCTCCCGGCGCGGCTACGGACAGGCGATCAGGGAAGAAGGCCCGGCTGGGCACGCGACCAAGCGCGGCACCCCCACCATGGGTGGCACCGTGATCGTCATCGCCTCGCTGGTCGGGTACTTCGTGGGCAACCTCGTAACTGGGCAGACCCCGTCGGTCTCGGGTGTGCTCGTGATGATGCTCATGGCCGGGCTGGGCGTGGTGGGCTTCATCGACGACTTCATCAAGATCTACAAGCAGCGCAGCCTGGGTCTGCGCAGCAGCGCCAAACTGGCCGGGCAGGCGGTCGTGGGCGTGCTGTTCGCCCGGCTGGTGCTGCTGCAGCGCTTCGCCGATGGGTTCGACATCACCCCGGCCGACTCGCACCTGTCATTCCTGCGTGACTTCGGGCCGGCGCTGGGGCTCGCCCCGTTCGTGCTGTGGATCGTGATCCTGATCGCGGGCGCCTCCAATGCCGTGAACCTGACCGACGGGCTCGACGGCCTGGCCACCGGCTCGGCCTGCCTGGTGCTGGTCGCCTACGTGCTGATCGGGAACTGGCAGCTCCGCAACGACTGCACCTCCTTCCTCGCGCCGCACTGCTACTCCGTGCGTGACCCGCTGGACCTCGCGGTGGTCGCCTCGGCGGTGCTCGGTGCGTGTTTCGGGTTCCTGTGGTGGAACGCGCCGCCCGCCCGCATCTTCATGGGCGACACCGGGTCGCTGGCCCTTGGCGGGGTGCTCGCGGGCCTGGCCGTGTGCACCAAGACCCAGCTGCTGCTCGGCGTTCTCGGCGGGCTCTTCGTGGTGATCGCGCTGTCCGTCATCATCCAGGTCGGCTCGTTCAAGATGACCGGGCGGCGGGTGTTCCGCATGGCCCCGCTGCAGCACCACTTCGAACTGGCCGGCTGGGCCGAGACCACGATCGTGATCCGGTTCTGGCTCATTTGCGGGCTCTTCGTGGCGCTGGGTCTCGGCATCTTCTATGTGGAGTGGATGCCGCGCTAGTTTTAAGCCTCCGGGCGCCTGAAGGCGCCGCCTTCCCTCGTCGCTCCTGCGCTCGCTGCGCTCGCTGCGCTCGCTCCTCGCTCCTCAGTCCAGGCGGCACCGCGCCCTTCGGCTCGCGACACGCGGGCGGATGTCACGGGCGCGGCAGCGCTCACCAAAGACACTTGTCCTCATGGGGAGACCGACCATGATGGACCAAGCCCGGGCAGACCATGCCAGCCCGCCCCAGGACACCACGGACCCGGCGCGGGCCATGCGCCGCAGCGGGCTGGGTCTCCCGGCGTGGCTGGACCGGCCACTGACCTCCTACTACCTCATTCTGGGCATCACCACGCTGCTGATCGTGCTGGGCCTGGTGATGGTCCTGTCCACCTCCTCAGTGGCGCAGCTCACCGTGGGTGGCTCGCCGTACTCGCAGTTCCAGCACCAGCTCCTGGGGGTGGCGATCGGCATCCCCTTCATGTTCGTCGCGGCGCGGCTGCCGCCCACGGTGTTCCGGGCAGCGGCCTACCCGCTGTTGTTCGCGGCCGTGCTCGGCCTGCTGCTCACGCCGGTGATCGGGGTCACCTCGGGCGGCGCAACCCGGGAGATCATGGTCGGCCCCTTCCCGGTGCAGCCCTCGGAAATGGCCAAGCTCGCCTTTGTGCTGTGGGGCGCGGACCTGCTCGCGCGCAAGGAGAAGCTCGGCCAGTTCAGCGACTGGCACCACCTGCTGATCCCGCTCCTGCCTGGCGCGGGGATCCTGTGCATGCTCGTGATGCTCGGCGACGACCTCGGCACCACCTTCATGCTCCTGGTGATCTTCCTGGCGCTGCTGTGGGTGATCGGCACGCCCGCGCGGCTGTACGCGGGGATCCTCGGTGTGATCGGGCTCGTGCTGCTGATCCTCATCGTGGTCGCCCAGTACCGGTTCCAGCGCCTCACCGACTTCCTCAACCCCCAAGGCAGCCCGTCCGGCCAGAACATGCAGTCCATCCAGGGCAAGTGGGCGGTGGGCTCCGGCGGCTGGTTCGGCGTGGGGCTCGGGGCCAGCCGGGAGAAATGGGGCTATGTGCCGAACGACACCACCGACTTCATCTTCGCCATCATTGGCGAGGAACTCGGCCTGGTCGGCACGTTGTGCGTGTCAGCGCTCTACGGCGGGCTCGCCTACGCGGGGGTGCGGGTGGCCCGGCGGGTGGACGACACATTCGTCCGCCTGGCGGCGGCGGGCGCCACGGCCTGGATCGTCGTGCAGGCCATTGTCAACATCGGTGCCGTGATCGGTTTGCTGCCGATTACCGGGGTGCCGCTGCCGTTGGTCTCCTACGGTCTGTCGTCGATGCTCGTGACCATGGCGGCCCTCGGCATGCTGATGTCGTTCGCCAAACACGAGCCTGGCGCGGCCCAGGCACTCGCCGCAGCTGGCCCCGGGCCGGTGCGCCGCGGCCTAAGCTGGCTTGGCCTGGACCGCCGGAGCGAATGATCCCCGGGGCGGCGCGGGCAGACGCCCACGACGATGAGGGAGGGGCCTGGCCATGAGCGTGGTACTTGCCGGAGGCGGCACCGCTGGACACATTGAGCCAGCCCTGGCAGTCGCCGACGCCCTGCGGCGGGCCGACCCGTCGATCCCGATCACCTGCCTGGGCACCGAACGCGGGCTGGAGACCCGGCTCGTCCCGGCACGCGGGTACGACCTCGCGCTGATCCCCGCCGTCCCGCTGCCCCGCAAGCTCACACCGGAGCTGCTCGATGTGCCCAAGAAGCTGATGCATGCGGTCGCGACCGCCGGTGACATCCTGGACCGCACCCGCGCCCGGGTCGTGGTGGGGTTCGGCGGCTACGTGTCCACCCCCGCCTACCTCGCGGCCCGGCGCCGGCACGTCCCCATCGTGGTGCACGACGCGAACGCCAAGGCCGGCCTGGCCAACAAGATCGGGGCCAGGTTCACCCGCCACGTGTTCACCGCCCACCCGGGCACCAAGCTGCCGCACGCCACCTGCATCGGCATCCCGATGCGCGCCGAGATCTCCCAGCTCGACCGCCTCGCCATAGTGGACAAGGCCCGCGCCCACTTCGGCCTGCGGCCCGACCTCCCGGTCCTGCTGGTCACCGGCGGGTCATCGGGTGCCCGTTCGATCAACTCCGCGATCACGGGCGCGGCGGCGGCGGTCGGTGCGGCCGGCATCCAGGTGCTGCACATAGTCGGCCCCCGCAACACCTTCGACCTGCGCCTGCCACAGAATGGCCCGCCGTATGTCGCGCTGCCCTATGTGGACCGGATGGACATCGCCTACGCCGCCGCGGACTTCGCGCTGTGCCGCAGCGGCGCCATGACCTGCGCCGAGCTGACCACCGTGGGCCTGCCCGCCGCCTATGTGCCGCTGCCGATCGGCAATGGCGAGCAGCGGCTGAACGCACTGCCGATCGAGCGGGCCGGGGGTGGGCTGATCGTGGACGACGCGCACCTGAGCCCCCAGTGGATCGTGGACGTCCTTGTGCCGATCCTGCTCGACGCCCCGCTGGTGGCCGCGATGTCAGCGGCTGCTGCGGCGCTGGGCAGCCGCGGGACCGACGAGTGGCTCGCCGCGGAGGTCATCAACATCGCCAGGGGCGCCTGATGGGACGGCTGGTCACCCCGGCTGCCCCGGTGCCGCTGGCGCAACTCGGGCGGGTGCACTTCATCGGCATCGGCGGCGCGGGCATGTCCGGCATCGCCCGGATCATGATCAACCGTGGCGTGGCGGTGTCCGGCAGCGACGCCGCAGACAGCGGCATGCTTCATTCACTGGCCAGCCTCGGCGCCGACGTCCACGTCGGCCACGACGCGGCCAGCCTCGACGGCGCCGACACGGTCGTGGTGTCCACGGCGATCCGCCCGGACAACCCGGAGCTGGCGCAGGCGCGGCGGCTCGGGCTGCGGGTGCTGCACCGCTCCACCGCCCTGGCCTCGCTCATGCTCGGCAGGCGCGGTGCCGCGGTCGCGGGGACCCACGGCAAGACCACGACGTCGGCCATGCTGGCCACCGTGCTGCGCCGGGGCGGCGCTGACCCCGGCTATGTGGTCGGCGGTGTCCTCACTGAGACCGGGCTCGGCGCGGACGACGGCGCCGGGGAACTGTTCGTGGTCGAGGCGGACGAGAGTGACGGCTCGTTCCTCGCGCTGTCCCCGGAGCTAGCGGTCCTGACCTGTGTCGAGGCCGACCACCTGGACAACTACGAGGATCTGGCGGAGATCGAGGCGACGTTCGCCAGGTTCGTGGGGTGCATCACTTCCGGCGGGGTTTTGGTGGCGTGCGGAGACGACCCTGGTGCGCGGGCAGCGGCCGCGACCGCACGCGGGCTCGGGCTCCGGGTCGTCACCTACGGCGAGGCGGGCGACACCGAGTTCCGGGTGAGCGAGGTCGTCACCCATGGCATGAGCGTGGAGTTCCGGCTCAGTGAGCAGCCAGGCACCGACGGTGGTGCGGCACCGCAGGCCGTGCTCACCGTCGGCGTCCCCGGGCACCACAATGCCCTGAACGCCGCAGCAGCCTACGCGGCAGCACGCCTGCTCGGCCTGGACGCGGCATCGGCAGCCGAGGGCCTCGCAGGCTACCGCGGGGCGGGCAGGCGGCTCGAGCCCAAGGGCGAGGGCGGCGGCGTGCTGGTGCTGGACAGCTACGCGCACCACCCGACCGAGCTGGCCGCGGACCTGCGGGCCGCCCGGGAGATCAGGCCGGCCGGGCGTGTCATCGCGGTCTTCCAGCCACACCTGTTCAGCCGCACCCGGATCTTCGCGGCGCAGTTCGGCGCGGCACTCGGCCTCGCCGACGAAGCGCTGGTGCTGGACGTCTATGCCGCGCGGGAGGACCCTGAGCCCGGGGTGAGCGGGTTGATGGTGTCGCAGGCGGTGCCGGGCGGCCGGGGGAGTTTCGAACCAGACCGCGCTGCGGTGCCCTCGGCTGTGGCGGACCTCGCCAAACCCGGAGACCTCGTGCTCACCATGGGCGCAGGCGACGTCACTGCCCTGGGACCGCAGATCGTGGCCGCGCTACGTGAGAGGGCTGGCCAGCTGGATGGCCCTCCGGGGGAGAGCGATGACTGAGGTGAACGGGCCTGGCCGGGATCCGGGCGGGCTCCGGGTGGCTGACGGGGGCGCGGGGGAGCGCCGGGAGGCTGGGCGCCCGGTGGGCCCGCGGGCGGCAGGACAGCGCAGGCGCCGGCCACCGTGGCGCGCGGCCTTCTTCGCCGTTGCGCTGGCCGCGGCGGTTGCCGGGGGAATCTGGGCAGTGCTGGGGTCGAAGTTCTTTGTCGTGCGCTCGGTGCAGGTCAGCGGCACCTCACCGCTGGTGTCACGGGCACAGGTGCTGGCCGCGGCCGGGATCCCGCCCGGGCTGCCGCTCATCCGCCTCAACGACGCCACGGTGGCCCGCCGGGTCGAGCGGATCAGGCAGGTGGCCTCCGCCCAGGTGAGCACCAACTGGCCCGACTCGGTGGCGATCTCCATTGCGGTCCGGGTGCCCGTCTTCGCGGTGGCGCAGGGGCGGGACTACGCACTGCTGGACCAGGCAGGCGTGGACGTGACCACGGCAGCGCGCCGCCCGGCGCGGTTGCCGCTGTTCGTTCCCGGCCAGGGTGTGGGCGTCGCGCAACTGCAGGGGAACCAGGGGGTCCACGCGGCCGCGGGGGTGCTCGCCGAACTCCCGCCGGGCATCGCCCGGCAGGTGCGCTCGGTCACGGCGGCCACGTCGTCAGATGTCTCGCTGCGGCTGGCTGACGGGGCCGTGGTCGTGTGGGGCGGCGTAGGTGGCGCCGCCGAGAAGGACCGGGCGCTCGCGGTACTGATGCGCAGGCACGCGCAGCTCTACGATGTCAGCGCCCCGGGCACGGCGGTGACCCGGGGCTGAAAGTGGGTGTGGCCAGTGGCCATCGCAGTCGGCTCAGCAGCGCCCGAAAGAGCGCAGACATACAAAACTCACCCGCCGGCCTTTGCGCGTGGCGAGTTGACCCTGCTCGTGGCCGACCCTACTGTCCGTAGGAATCGTCATGATACACAGCACAACTCTAAATCTCAAGTTGAGAGTGAGGGTTTTGGCACTCAGGGGGATCGCGGAAAGTGCCCGGCAGCCGTGCCAGGGGAGTACGGCGGTCGCGCAGGCGGTCGGCTTGCGGTGCCGCAGCGTGCACGGTATGAGCGGAGGCACGTATGAGGGCGCTGTTTCGGCGGACGATGTGAACGCAAATAGGCCAGCCGTGAAGCGGTGGGCAGGGACACGATAGAGGCATACGAGCGGAAAGGGCCTTCCTCGTGGCAGCACCGCAGAACTATTTGGCGGTCATTAAGGTCGTCGGCATCGGCGGGGGCGGCGTCAATGCCGTAAACCGGATGATCGAAGAGGGACTCAAGGGCGTTGAGTTCATCGCGATCAACACCGACGCGCAGGCACTGCTCATGAGCGACGCCGACGTCAAACTCGACGTCGGCCGTGAGCTGACCCGCGGGCTCGGTGCGGGCGCCAACCCGGAGGTGGGTGCCAAGGCGGCCGAGGACCACCGCGAGGAGATCGAGGAAGTGCTCAAGGGCGCCGACATGGTCTTCGTCACCGCGGGGGAAGGCGGCGGGACCGGCACTGGGGGCGCGCCTATCGTCGCCAGCGTGGCACGTTCGCTGGGCGCGCTCACGATCGGCGTGGTCACCCGGCCGTTCGGTTTCGAGGGCAAGCGCCGGGCCTCCCAGGCTGAGCTGGGCATCGAGCGGCTCCGCAACGAGGTGGACACCCTCATCGTGATCCCGAACGACCGGCTGCTGTCGATCTCCGACCGCCACGTCAGCGTCCTGGACGCGTTCAAAGCAGCCGACCAGGTGCTGCTGTCCGGTGTCCAGGGCATCACCGACCTGATCACCACGCCCGGGCTGATCAACCTGGACTTCGCCGACGTCAAGTCGGTGATGTCCGGCGCGGGCTCGGCGCTGATGGGGATCGGCTCCAGCCGTGGGGACGACCGGGCCGTGGCCGCCGCGGAGATGGCCATCTCGAGCCCGCTGCTGGAAGCCAGCATCGACGGCGCACACGGCGTGCTCCTGTCCATCCAGGGCGGTTCCGACCTCGGCCTGTTCGAGATCAACGAGGCCGCCCAGCTCGTCGCCAACTCGGCTGCGCCCGACGCCAACATCATCTTCGGCGCGGTCATCGACGACGCACTGGGCGACGAGGTCAGGGTCACGGTGATCGCGGCCGGCTTCGACGAGGCCGGGGTCCCGCACGCCCGGTCCGCCCCGACGGCGGCCCAGGCCATCGGTGGTGCCCGGACCGACACACTCCGGCCTGCCCCTTTTCGGCTTGGCCCCGCTGAGACCGCTTACAGTGACCATTCCCAGTGGGCTCCCCCGGACGGCGCCACCGCGAGCGCGGTGGCGAGGGCTGGCACTGGTCCGGGAATGGTGGACGGCGGTCATGCGGGGTGGGAGGACACCGGGGCGGTGACCCTGGGCCCCGGCCACGGTGAGGTACCCGTTGGTGACGTGGCCGGCAGTGACGGCGCCGGGGGAGGCGATGACGTGGACGTGGCCTCCGGTGAGCCCGCTGTCGAGGGTTCCCCGTCACCGGGCAGGCATGCCACAAAAGCCGATGTGGCGGGCAGCGATGGCGGTGTAACGCACGCAGGCGGCGTTGGTGAGGTGCCCGTTCCCCGTGCCGACCCGGGTGCGGCGGCGCGGATGTTCGACGCGGCCACCACGCGCCGCCGGTCGGTCGTGTTCGAGGAGGACGACGACCTGGACGTGCCCGATTTCCTCAAATAGCCGACACAAGGGAGTCCCTGCCGGGAGGAATCGCCGTTCGTGCGACACACGTCTGGAGTTGGTACGGCGTTGCTCGGCGGTCAGCCGCCCTTAGTCAGGTAATGTCCGTCGCATCGGGCGGCACAGGGACGACGGAGGACTGAAGGATGGCCGGCGCGATCCACAAGATGGCGGTCTACCTCGGCCTTGTCGAGGATGACCAGGCCTATGACGATGGCTTTGACGGCTACGCGGACGACGAGTACGCCGACTATGACGACGAGGCTGGTGCGCCCGCCAGCGGCTCAGGCCAGCCGGGGCCGGGCCGCAATGGGCACATGCCTGAGGGCGGGGGCTCCGAGGGCAGCCGTGTGGTCGTGGCGCAGTCAACTGAACTCGTACGTATCACCACACTCCACCCCCGCACCTACAATGAAGCCCGGACGATCGGGGAGCACTTCCGAGAAGGCACCCCGGTCATCATGAACCTGACTGAGATGGTTGATAGCGACGCTAAGCGGTTGGTGGACTTCGCGGCTGGCCTGATCTTCGGACTCCGTGGGGACATCGAACGGGTCACGAACAAAGTGTTCCTATTGTCCCCGGCGAACATCGAGGTGACAGCCGAGGACAAGGCCCGGATCGCGCAGCGGGGCTTCTTCAACCAAAGTTAGGCGACAGACACTGGCGCGATGCCATGGTCAGCGCGGGCAACTGTGCGGCGTGGCTGGTGAGGGCAGGCAGAGTCATGGTGGTCATCAAAGACGTTCTGCTCTACGTTCTCTGGCTATACCTGCTCCTGCTACTGGGCAGGCTGGTGCTGAGCTGGATCCAGGCATTTTCGCGTTCCTGGTCACCGCGGGGCCCGGTGCTAGTGGTGGCCGAAGCTGTCTACAGTGCGACAGACCCGCCACTGAAATTCCTAAGCCGGTTCATCCCCGTGCTCCGGCTGGGTACGCTGGCGTTGGACCTCAGCTTCATGGTGTTGTTCTTCGCGGTCCTTATCTTGATCAATCTCGTGCAGCAACTGCTCTGATCAGGTACCGTCCGGAGGGACACACCGCCAAGCGCGCGGAGGAGACAAGATGCCGCTGACGCCCGCCGACGTGCGGAACAAGCAGTTCAGTACCACCAGGCTCAGGCCTGGCTACGACGAGGAAGAGGTGGACGCCTTCCTCGACGAGGTCGAGGTAGAGCTGGACCGGCTGATCCAGGAGAACGAAGAGCTCCGGGCGAAGCTGGCTGAGTGCTTGCGCGGTGGCAAGACGGCCGTGTCTGCTCTCGGTCCCTCGCTTGTCGAGTCTGAGCCGGAGATGCTGCACCGCCCTGAGCCTGTGATGCATGAGCCAGAGCCGCCCCGCAGGCCGGAGCCGGCGATGATGAGCATGCACCACTCCGAGGACAACATGGACACGGCGGCCCGTGTGCTTGCGCTGGCACAGCAGACCGCCGACCAGGCGATCGCGGATGCCCGTCGTGAGGCTGACGAGACCCTGGGACGCGCACGGCGCGAAGCTGACGACATCATGGGCAAGGCCAGGCGGCAGGCCGAGCAGATCACCAGCGACGCGCGGGCACGGGCGGAGAGCCTGGAGCGTGACGCCCAGGAACGGCACCGCCAGGCGATGGGTTCCCTGGTCCAGCAGCGTGAAGAGCTCGAGCGCCGGGTGGACGACCTGCGTGCCTTTGAGCGCGAGTACCGCAGCAGGCTCAAGGCCTACCTGGAGAGCCAGTTGCGCGACCTCGAAGCAGGCGCGGCGGACAGCGGCACGTTCCCCGCGATGACCGGACCGCAGCCGGTAGGCACGGGAATGCCGCCGCCACGGATGGAGTCCCGTAACGGCCAGCCCGCGGTGACCGGCGCGTATGTGGGTTCTGCGGAGGGTCCAGGGCACACAGGCGGTTTCCACCCGTCTGATGGCCCGCACGACCGCCGCTGACAGGCGTAACGAGCGGCCTCTGGCGGTCGTCGGCAGCAGCCGACGACCGCCAGAGGCCGCAGCATTGTCCGGGGACACGAGTCCCCGGACCCCAACGTCCCCCGGTTGGTGTGTCAGCTTGTCGCTAGTGTGGGTTTGAACTATTGGGCCGTTGGTGGGGTGCGCTGTACATCGGCAGGATGTGCCAGGCCTGGTGCCCGGGCTCCTGGGATGCGGCGCATGGGTGAGAGCGGATGATCCGGGCTAGTGCCGTCGGTGTAGCGGCGGCTATGGCGGTGCTCGTCGCGGGAATCGTGGCGGCCAGCCTGCCACTGGTGTACCTGTCAACCGGGATCGGTGTCGTTGCGGCCGTGCTGCTTGGCGCCGGAGTCCTGCGGGCACGTGACGAGATCTTCGGCACCCAGCCCACACGAGCCAGCGAACATGCCCCGTGGCCCGGCATCAGTGAGGGCGTGACAGCCGGCGGGACAAACGAGCCAGCCCACCCTGCCCAGGCAGGTAAATGGGAGGCTGGCGCTCCAGTGCCCGAGCACTCGGGTCACTCGGCGCGGCTTGTACGCGGTGCCGTGACGAAACCGGACCCCCAGTACGCCACCCAGCGGCCAGGCGCGGCCGAGCCCGCCCCGCCCCGGCCTGCTGCGGCGAGCCACGGCGTGGGGGGCCACGGGACGCCGAGCCACGCGGCGCCGAGCCATACCGCAGGAAACCACGGAGCAGCGAACCACGGCGTGGGCGTCCCGGGCGCGGCGGCGGGTGCCGCGGCCGCCCGAGGCATGGCCGCGCCTGGTGGCGGCATGCCGGGCGCGGGTGCGCCCGCAGCGAACGCACCGTGGGGTTCCGGACCCTCTACCGCCAAGCCTGGCTCCTACCCAGGCGCACACGGCGGCCCCGGCCGGGACAGGGCCGCCTCATCACCGCCCGGCCAGCGCGGTCCGGGGCAGCGTCCCCCCCTGCCGGAACCGGGCACGCCTCCAGCAGCCGGCCCCTTGCGGCCCCCGGCGGCCCAGGGACCGGTCGTGCCAGGCGACCGTGGCCGGCCTCCCACGCAGCACTCCAAGGGGCCGAGGGGTACCCCCGTGCCGTCCGGGCCGTCCAGCCGTTGGGATGAGCCGGTGGCTCCTGGCCGTGATGGGTTCGGCGACGACCTCCCCCGGAGTCCGCATGGCCGCCCCGCGGATGAGGCCCGGGGCCGCAACGACTCCTGGCCTCCCGCCCGCCCTGACACACCCCCGGCCCACGGGCCAGCCGAGCCCCCTGAGCAGTGGCGACACGCGGCCACGCCAGCGCCGGCCAAGCCTGAGCCGCGGCACACCCCGCCCGAGCCACCAGAGCCCAAACCCCGTCGTCCCTGGTTCATCCAGCCCCAGCAGGCCGAGGCCGCACCCGGGGCAGCTGAGCCAGTGCGACCTGAGCCAACGGCCCCCGAGCCAGGAGTACCCGAGCCCACAGCGCCTAAGTCAGCAGCGCCCAAGCCGGCGGCCCCCAAACCGCCGGCCCCTGCGGCAGCGGCGCCCAAGCTGCCGGCCCCTGCGGCAGCGGCGCCCAAGCCATCGGCGCCCGCGGCAGGAGCGCCAGAGCCGGCGGCTCCCACGGCAGCGGCGGAGGAGTTGACGGCGCGCAAGCCAGAGGCGAAGCAGCCGGCTCCCGCCAAGGCCGAACCCAGCAAGCCCAGCGAGCCCGCCCCGGATGCCCGAGCCGGGCCCTCCTCGGCCGGCTCCTCGTCCGCCGCGCCGTCCTCCGCAGAGCCCTCATCGGCCGCGACCGCGGCGTCCCCCAAAGCGCCGTCCGGCAGTGGGCCGTCCGGCAAGACGCCGTCCGGGTCAGGGGCTGCTGCCGAGCCCGCGTCCGCGACAGCCAAACCAGCCGGGTCAGGAGGTGCTGGCGACACGGGGACGGAGGAGTTCCGGGTGGTGCCGGGGGTTCCCCGCTACCACCGGCCCGACTGCATCCTGATCAGGTTCATGGGCGATGAGGATCTGGAGTCCATGACCCGTCAGGAGGCTCAGAGCTCTGGCTTCATCGCCTGCAAGGCCTGCACCCCCGACGACCCACCGTCTTGACCCACCATCCGTGGAGTCACCTGCCGTGTCGGCTGCGTTTGCGGTGGCCCGTAGTGGCGAACTATCCTCCGGTGATTGCCCCGCCATCCAAGATCGTTTGGACGGGGCACCCACGCTGCGCAGAGGGGAGGCATGAATGGCCGCGAAAGCGCGTCATGGCGCCACCGATCTTCCCGTGCGCCCCGGGGAAGAACCTTGGACCGACGAAGACGTAGCGAGCGTCCGTGCCCAGCTCGAAGCCGAGATCACCGGGCTCAGTGCCGAGATCAGCCAGGCCGAGTCCGAGATCGCGGAGCGGCTTGGCGACGCGGTCGGCGACGCAGGAGATGACCAGGCCGATGCTGGTGCCAAGACGTTCCAGCGTGAACACGAACTCGCCCTCACCCAGAACGCCCGGGAACTGCTCGCACAGAGCGAGCGGGCACTCGCGCGGATCGCGGACGGCAGCTTTGGTGTGTGTGAGTCGTGCGGGGAGCCGATTGGCAAGGCACGCCTGGAGGCGAACCCACGGGCAACTCTGTGCGTGACATGCAAGCAGCGCGAGGAGCGGCGCTGACCCCCCCGGCCGGGGAGCCCGGAGCCGGGCGCCAGGTCCGGGTACTGCTGAGTGTGGCCGTTGCCGTCTACGTCCTTGACCTGGTCTCCAAGGTCATCGTGGTGGCGACGCTCTCCCATCACCTGCCGGTGCGGCTGCTCGGCGGCCTGCTCACCCTGCGTTTGCTGCGCAACAGCGGCGCGGCCTTCAGCATCGGCACGTCCATGACCGTCGTGTTCACCCTGATCGCCGTCGGCGTGATCGGCATGATCTTGCGGGCGTCCCGGCTGCTCCGGAGCAGGCCGTGGGCGATCACCCTGGGCCTGCTGCTCGGCGGCGCCACGGGCAACCTGACGGACCGGCTGCTGCGCTCACCCGGTGTGTTCCGCGGCGATGTCGTGGACTGGATCGAACTCCCGCACTGGCCCGTGTTCAACGTGGCGGACTCCGCGATCGTCTGCGGCGGCATCCTCGCCGTGCTCCTCGCGGCGTGGGGCATCCGGATGGACGGGGGCAGGGAAGGGCAGCCCCGGCAGGAAGATCCCGCTAAGCCACCAACCGAGCCGCCTGCCGGGCCGTCAGTAGACCAGGCGGCCGCGCTCGGGGGCACGCCAGTCCCGGCTCCTGCCCAGGAGAAGGGGGAGCCAGCGCAGGGCAGCACGGCATGAGCGTGCCAGGCCTGCGCCGGGTGCCCGTCCCAGACGGGCTCGACGGCGAGCGCGTCGACACCGCGATCGCACGCATGTTCGGTCTCTCCCGGGCCAAAGCCGCTGACCTGGTCATGACCGGCCAGGTTGTCTTGGGAGGCCGGACCGCCGCGAAGTCCGACCGGGTTCCAGCGGGCGAGTGGCTGGAGGTCACGCTGCCACCTCCGGTGGCCGCGCCGCCGCCACCACGTGAGCCGGTACCTGGCCTGCGCGTGGTCTATGAGGACGACGACATCGTCGTGGTCGACAAGCCCGCCGGGGTTGCGGCCCACCCGGCACCGGGCTGGTCCGGCCCCACGGTGCTGGCGGGCCTGCTTGCTGCCGGCCACACCATCGCCACCTCGGGTGCGGCCGAGCGCCAGGGCATCGTGCACCGGCTCGACGCAAACACCACCGGGCTCATGGTCCTGGCCAAGAGCGAGCCCGCCTATTCAGCGCTCAAACGCGCGTTCCGTGAGCGGGAGGTGGACAAGAGGTACCACGCCCTCGTCCAAGGCCACCCCGACCCGCTGCGCGGCACGGTGGACGCCCCCATCGCCCGCCACCCCAGCGGCGATGGCCGGTTCGCGGTCGTCAACGGTGGCCGCCCCAGCGTGACGCACTACGACACCCTGGAGGCCTTCCGCGGCGCCAGCCTGGTGGAGCTCATCCTGGAGACCGGGCGCACACACCAGATCCGGGTGCACATGGCCGCGCTCGGGCACCCGTGCGCTGGCGACCACCTGTATGGCGCGGACCCCACCCTCGCCCACCGCCTGGACCTGACCAGGCAGTGGCTGCACGCCGTCAGGCTGGGCTTCGCCCACCCCGCCGACGGCCAGCCGGTGGAGTTCACCAGCGACTACCCAGCCGACCTGGCCCACGCCCTGCAGACCCTCCGCGAGGAAGAGTAGGGCCCACAGTGCTGCCGGCAGTGCGGGGCCGCAGGCACGCAACCACAGGCCCAGGAGCACAGGCCCAGAAGTCCTCAGGCCGGGACAGCCCTGATGTTCAGCGCAGGCCGCAACCGGCCCGCGGCAAGGGTGCCGTGGATGGCGCTGATCACGTCTTGCGGCTGGGACCGGATCTGGCTCGGGGTGAAGTGCAGCACAATCAGGCCAAGCGCACTCATGCGGTCGTGCCTGGCCAAGGTGTGTTCCCAGTCGCGCGGAGACAAGTGCCATGCGCGCGACTCGGCTTCGGCAGCCACCCCCGCATCAGGCCACCAGCAGTCCGGCGCCGCCACGAACTCTTTCCCCGCGAACAACCGCGCGTTGAACATCGGCATCGGCAGCCGGGCACCGATGATCAGGTCACGCAGTTCCCCCTCAGTGGTGGACCGCACCCCATCCGCCACCTCCGCAACCACCCGGCGCAGCCGAGCCGAGCCCTGAATGGGCCCGCCAGCCAGTTCCTCAGCCAGCCGTGGCACCGGGCACCTGCCCTCCTGAACCGCTCCAGCCACGACAGCTCGGGCATCACCCAGGCTTGCCAGGCCGCGGGCCGCGTCAGCTACGGCGCGCGGCGCCAGCGCGAACCTGACCTCCCCGTCGAGGCATACTCGCCCCGGCAGCCGCGTCGTGCGGTGGACTCGCACAAACCCAGAGTCCTGCCTTCGATGGGCCGCAGGGATAAGGACATCCACGGCACTGGTCGAAGGAGCTGACTTGATGCCGTGACGCCGCATGGCCGCAAACCCCGTGATCATGGAAAGAGGGCCGGCGTAGAGCAGCGCGGCCATGTCTCGCTGGTCGGCGGAGACAGCGCCGCCATGGACCAGGTAGACGCCTGGGACCAGCGTCTGCCACGGTCCGCCTGCCCTGGCCCGGTATTTGAGCAGGTGGTACGGCATGCCGCAGGCGCGGGCCTGGCCAAGTGCCACGACCCCGTGCTGCTTTTGCAGCAGGGCTGCCAGCCCCTCCCGGTCGAACTCTGCACTCCTCGGCATGGGAACAGCCTGTCAGCAGCTAGCGACAGTTCTGGGCCACAGGCACTTCTCGCGATGGTGGCGCCGCCCCACGGCGGCCCGAATGGTCAGCGGCTGAGTCATCGGGCGCGCATCGATGTACCGATGGCGCATCGATGTACCGATGGCGCGCATCGATGTACCGATATGGAGAAAAGTTTGTCCGTGAGGCGCCATCGATCATGGGGCGGCCCGGACGAAGTGCTGATAACAGCAACAAGATGCCTGGCGCAGGGGCGGGGCGTTGGTACAGCGGGGGGTTGTGTCACGTATTGTCATGTGTAGGTCACTTATCGTGCGTTCTGGAGAGCTTGGGGTGCGCCGGAGCGTCGTTCGCGATGTGGTGTCTCGATTCCGTTAGGCTCGTTGCGCCGGATCGGTACACCTGCCTGGAGCGCGTTTCCGGCACGGTCGCGACCCCCGGCGGGGCACCGGTCACCTTCCCCCGGCCCTGGTCCATGCACGCCCGCAAGGGCGTGCCAGCGCATGCCTGAAGGAGGCGGTTCTTCGTGACGGCGGCGGGGAACAGGGCAGATCGCTCGTTCGCGCACCTCCACGTGCACACCGAGTACTCCATGCTCGACGGCGCGGCCCGGCTCAAGGACATCTTCGCCGCCTGCCAGGCCGAGGGCATGCCCGCCATCGCCATCACCGACCATGGCAACCTCTACGGGGCCTACGACTTCTGGCGCCAGGCCACCGCGGCGGGCATCAAGCCCATCATCGGCACCGAGGCATATCTCGCCCCGGAGCACCGCAGGTTCCGCCAGCCGGTCCGGTGGGGCACCCCGGCCCAAAAGGACGACGACGTGTCCGGTGGTGGGGCCTACACCCACATGACGATATGGGCGGAGACCACCGAGGGCATGCACAACCTCTTCCGCCTGTCCTCCCGGGCGTCGGTGGAGGGGTTCTTCCGCAAGCCCCGCATGGACCGTGAACTGCTCGCCGCGCATGCCACCGGGCTCATCGCCACCACCGGCTGCCCGTCCGGGGAGGTGCAGACCAGGCTCAGGCTCGGTCAGTACGACCTGGCCCTCAAGGCCGCCGCCGACTACCGCGACATCTTCGGGGCCGGCAACTTCTTCATCGAGATCATGGACCACGGCCTGGACCTTGAACGGCGTGTCCGCGACGGCTTGCGCCGCATCGCCCGCGAGCTGTCCCTGCCGTTCGTGGCCACCAATGACTCGCACTACAGCCGCCCGGACGACGCCAAGTCGCACGAGGTGCTGCTGTGCGTGCAGACCGCGTCCAATCTCGCCGACCCCGGCCGGTTCCGCTTCGAGGGCACCGGCTACTACGTGAAGAGCCCGGCCGAGATGCGGGCGGTGGCCACCGACGAGGAGTGGCAGGAGGGCTGCGACTCCACCCTGCTGATCGCGGAGCGGGCGGACGTCACCTTCACGCCGCGCAACCTCATGCCGGTGTTCGACACCCCGGCCGGTGAGACCGACGAGAGTTGGCTGCGCAAGGAAGTCTGGCGCGGCATGGACCGCCGCTACCCGGACGGCTACGACGAGCGGCGCCGGCAGCAGACCGAATACGAGATGGGCATCATCGTCCAGATGGGGTTCTCCTCGTACTTCCTGGTCGTGGCCGACTTCATCATGTGGGCCAAGCGGAACGGGATCCGCGTCGGACCGGGCCGGGGCTCGGCCGCGGGCTGCATCGTGTCCTACGCGCTGGGCATCACCGACCTCGACCCACTGGCCCACGGCCTGGTGTTCGAGCGGTTCCTCAACCCCGAACGCGTCTCCATGCCCGACATCGACATCGACTTCGACGAACGTCGGCGGGGTGACGTGATCCGCTACGTCACCGAGAAGTACGGCGAGGACCACGTCGCCCAGATCATCACCTACGGCACCATCAAGGCCAAGGCGGCGATCAAGGACTCCGCCCGGGTGCTCGGCTTCCCCTACTCACTCGGTGACCGCATCACCAAGGCGTTCCCGCCGGCCGTGATGGGCAAGGACATCCCGCTGTCCGGGATCTTCGACGAGAAGCACCCACGCCACAGCGAGGCCGGCGAGATCCGGGCCCTCTACGAGGCCGAGGCCGAGGTACGCCAGGTCATCGACACCGCGCGCGGGCTGGAGGGCCTGATCCGCCAGGCCGGAGTCCACGCTGCCGGGGTGATCATGAGCAGCGAGCCGATCACCGACCACATCCCGGTGTGGAAGCGGGACGACGGCGCGGTCATCACCCAGTTCGACTACCCGGCCTGTGAGAACCTCGGCCTGCTCAAGATGGACTTCCTGGGCCTGCGCAACCTCACGGTGCTGGACGACGCGCTGGTCGGGATCAAGGCCAACCGCGGCACCGACGTCGAGCTCGAGAGCCTGCCACTGGACGACCAGCCCACCTACGACCTGCTGGGACGCGGCGACACACTGGGCATCTTCCAGTTCGACGGTGGCCCGATGCGGGCACTGCTGCGCAGCATGCGGCCGGACAACTTCGAGGACATCTCAGCGGTGGGCGCGCTCTACCGGCCCGGCCCGATGGGTGCCAACGCCCACAACGAGTACGCCGACCGCAAGAACAACCGCAAGCCGGTCGTGCCCATCCACCCCGAGCTCGCCGAGGCGCTGGCCGACACCCTGGGCGACACCTACGGGCTGATCGTCTACCAGGAACAGGTCATGGCGATCGCCCAGAAACTGGCCGGCTACTCGCCCGGCAAAGCGGACCTGCTGCGCCGCGCCATGGGCAAGAAGAAGAAAGAGATCCTCGACAAGGAGTTCGAGCCTTTCGCGGGCGGCATGAA
Source organism: Streptosporangiaceae bacterium (assembly GCA_035946955.1). GTDB lineage: Bacteria > Actinomycetota > Actinomycetes > Streptosporangiales > Streptosporangiaceae > DASYYE01. Next base: position 31,200 of record DASYYE010000274.1, read on the forward strand.
AGCCAATGGCTACTCGCAGGCCGCGATCAAGACGTTGTGGGACATCCTGGTCCCGTTCTCCGACTACGCCTTCAACAAGGCACACAGTGCCGCCTATGGCGTGGTCTCCTACTGGACGGCATACCTCAAAGCCAACTACCCGCAGGAGTACATGGCAGCCCTGCTCACCTCGGTCAAAGACGACAAGGACAAGAGCGCCCTGTACCTGGCCGAGTGCCGCCGGATGGGCATCACAGTGCTGCCACCGGACGTCAATGCCTCGGCAGCGACCTTCACCCCGGTGGGCGACGACATCAGGTTCGGGCTCGCCGCGGTCCGCAATGTCGGCGGCAACGTGGTCGACGCGGTCGTGACGGCACGCTCGTCGGCCGGTGCGTTCACCAGCTTCGCCGACTTCCTGCGCAAGGTGCCCGCCCAGGTATGCAACAAGCGGGTCATCGAGTCCCTGATCAAGGCCGGGGCGTTCGACTCGCTCGGTCACCCGCGCAAGGGCCTGGTCATGATCCACGAGCAGGCCATCGACACCGTGATCGATGTCAAGCGCAACGAGGCGATGGGCCAGGACTCCCTCTTCGGCGGAGAGTCCGAGGCGCAGGACATCTTCGAGGTGCCCGTGCCCGACGGTGAGTGGGAGAAGTCCACCCTGCTCGGCTTCGAGCGGGAGATGCTCGGCCTGTACGTGTCCGACCACCCACTGCTCGGGGTCGAGCACGTCCTCGCCGCCGCCACCGACTGCTCGATCGCCCAGTTGCAGGGTTCTGCCGCCGAGGAGCCTGAACGAAACGGCAACGGTAACGGCCGTGGTGGCGGGCGGGATGGGCAGCCCGTCGTCACCGTGGCGGGCATCTTGTCCACCGTCATACGCAAGGTCACCCGGGACGGCAACCCCTGGGCAGCGGCCACGCTGGAAGACCTCGAAGGCGCGATCGAGGTGATGTTCTTCCCCAAGACCTACGCGGAGTGCGCCACCCAGCTCGCCGACGGCGCGATCGTGACCGTGAAGGGGCGCCTCGACCGGCGCGAGGACTCACCCAAGCTGATAGCGATGGAGGTGGGCGTCCCCGACCTGTCGGTGGCGGAATCCGGCCCTTTTGTGGTGTCGATGCCGGTCCAGCGGTGCGTGGCACCGGTGGTGGACCGCCTCCAGGAGGTTCTGCGGAGCCACCCCGGCTTGTCTGAGGTGCATCTGCGGCTGGCCAATGGGAAACGGACGACCGTGGTGCGGCTGGACGACAAGCTGCGGGTCAAGCCCTCAGCTGCGCTGCTGGCGGACCTCAAGCAGTTGCTTGGGCCTGCTTGCATGGGGTGACCTGGTGGGAGCGGCAGTGCCGCACTGAATCTGACCGCAGTGCTTTACGCAACGCGGTCAGCTTCGGCACGGCACCGCCACCTGACTCGCCTCGCCTCGCCCCCTGAAGCAACTACCTGCTAGGCGTCGCGGCGGTAGAACAGGTAGCCGCCGATGATCAGGAGCAGGGCGCTCCAGCCGCAGAAGACGTCGAAGCCTTGCCACGCGGAGAGCAGCTGGCCGGAGGTGGTCTTGTCGTTGGTGATCAGCACGCCAGCGACCGTGGGCATGTAGGCGTGAGTGTGGGCGCCCCAGTTGGACGGCAGCAGGTTGGTCAGCGGGAAGATCACCAGGACCAGGCCGATGACAGTGGCGATGGCGCCCGCGGTGTGGCGGATCAGGGAGCCGATGGCCAGGGCGAACAGGCTCAGGACCGTCAGGTAGAGGCCCGAACCTATGACCGCCCGGGTGACATTGGGCTGGCTCAGCGACACAGTGATCCGGCCGTTGCGGATCTGGGGGTTGTGCGCGAGCACGGCGTTGAAGACCGGGTTGGCGCTGGCGAGGTCGCGGGTGTGCGCGATGGCCGCGCCGAGGAAGAAATCGCAGAACGAAACCGCCTCGGCGATGACGAAGACCAGCGCCGCGAAGACCACAGCCTTGGCGACCAGGATCGGGATTCGCTTGGGCACGCTGAGCACGGAGGCCCGGATCGTGCCGGATGAGTACTCACTGGTGATCACCAGCACACCGAGCACGCAGATGGCGAGCTGACCGAGACCGAACCCGGTGCCGAGTATGAAGTTGACCGGGTCGTTGATGAGGCCGGTTGCGCCGGACCCGTGCTGGCCGACGCTCAGGTTCTTGACGACCAGCCACGTGAGCAGTGCGGTGAGGCCGATGGACACGCCGATGAAGATGATCAGGGTCCAGAGCGTAGAGCGGACGGAGCGGATCTTTGTCCACTCCGCCTTCAGCAGGTTGGTGAACCTGGGCTTGTGGGTTACCTGGCCTGCCGCGTGCGTACCTGGTGCCACGGTAGTCACGGCACGACCTCCTCACCGAGTGGACCTGGTTGGTCGCTGGGACTGGCGGCTGCCCCTGCGGTGCCGTCCGGCTGCGCGGTCAGGCCTTGCGCGTCGAACTCCGTGCTCCCGGCGGTCAATTCCATGAACGCCTGCTCCAGAGAGGCGTTCTGGGGGATGAGTTCGTGCAGCACGAACTGGCGGGCGGCGGCGATCTCGCCGATCCTGGCGGATTCCAGGCCGGTGACGCGCAGCGCGGGCACGCGGCCGTTGGTGCTGTCCTCGGTGATGACAGTGCCGCCGTTGGACCGCAGGGCGTCCGCCAGGTCCACCGAGTCGGGGGAGCGGACCAGGACGGACTTGCCGGAACTCCGGGCGATGAACTCCTCGGTGCTGCAGTCCGCGATCAGCTTGCCCCGGCCGATGACGATCAGGTGCTCGCCGGTCACCGCCATCTCGTTCATGAGGTGGCTGGACACGAAGACCGTGCGGCCCTGGGCCGCGAGCTGCTTCATGAAGTTCCTGACCCACAGGATGCCCTCCGGGTCGAGGCCGTTGACCGGCTCGTCCAGCAGGAGCACGTGCGGGTCGCCGAGCATGGCGGACGCCAGGGCGAGACGCTGGCCCATCCCCATCGAGAACCCGCGGGTCCGCTTGTGGGCCACACCAGCCAGTCCCACCAGCTCGAGAACCTCGTCCGCGCGCCTTGCGGGCAGGCCCTGGGTCTGCGCGAGGAACAGCAGGTGGCTGTGGGCGGTGCGGCCCGGGTGGACCGCCCTGGCCTCCAGCATCGCGCCGACCGTCCGCAACGGCTCGGCCAGTTCCGTGTAACGCTTGCCGTCGATGGTCGCGGTGCCTTCCTGCGGCCGGTCGAGGCCGAGTATCAGGCGCATGGTGGTGGACTTGCCCGCCCCGTTCGGGCCCAGGAACCCCGTCACCTTCCCCGGCTCCACCTGGAACGACAGGTGGTCGACCGCGAGGGTATGCCCGAACCACTTGGTGAGGCCGCGTACCTCGATCATGAGGCCCCCTGCATTGGACCGACTCCCCCATACCGTAGCAATGCCCGGCGAACCCGTTGATCAACGGTCTGGCGTGCGTGGCTGGCCGGGTCGATTGGCGGGCTTCCCCTCCCGCTCTGCACAGGTGGTGACATACGCTGGCGCGGGTCATGTCCAGTCAGTTCCCTGCCATTCCCGATGAGCCCGCGACACGGTCCGGTGTGCCGGGTCCGGTGGACGCGCACCCCGGGTCCGCCCATGGGAGCCCCGACCATGAGAGCAGGGCACGTGCGGTCGCTGCCGCCGCCGGGGCAGGGCTTGCCGTCGTGGCTGGCATGGCGGTGCTCGGCGTGGCCGCCGGGTATGTGTGGGCGGCGCTGGCGCCGCGTGCCGAAATGGTGATGACGGGGCCCGGGGCGGCAGCCATCGCCAATGCCGAGTCAACCGCGAACTTCACCGCGGATGCCATCTACTGCCTGGTCGGCCTGGTGGGTGGACTGCTGACGGGGGTCGCGTCATACCTGCTGGCCGTGCGGCGCTACGGCCCGCTGGCCATGGCCGGGGTGCTGGCCGGTGCCATCGTGGCGGCGTTCCTCGCGCGCTGGACCGGGCAGCAGTCAGGCCTTGCCGAGTATCACCACCTGCTGGCCACGTTGTCAGAGGGCGCGTCGCTGCGCGGGAACCTCACGATGTCCTCACCAGCGGCCCTGTGGTCCTGGCCGCTGGCCGCCTGCGTGGGGGCCGGTGGCCTGGAAGTGGCGGCCGGATGGCGCGCAGACCTGGCCGCGGCACGCGCCGTCTCCCTCGACCAGGCTGCGGCCAGCCCGCCGCATGGGCAGGCGCAGTGATCCATAGACTGAGCGGGTGCTTGCCAGGACCGACCTCCGCGGACATTCGCCAGGTGCGCTGACCAGCCAGAAACTCGCAGGTGTGCTGCCCAGGGCCGCGCTGGGTATCGACGCCGCACTGGAGCAGGTCCGGCCGGTGTGCGAGGACGTACGCAGCCGCGGCGCCGACGCGGTCCGCGAGCATACGGCCCGCTTCGACGGGGTTGACCTGGCAACGACCCGGGTGAGTGCGGAGCGGATCGCACAGGCCCTCGCCGCGCTGGACCCGGCGGTGCGCGCTGCGCTCGAAGAAATGGTCCGCCGGGTGCGCCTGGTCCACGAGGCGCAGCGTCCCGCAAGCCGGGCCACACCCGTGTCTGACGGGGCCCGCGTGACACAGCGTTACGTCCCGGTCGGCCGCGCTGGCGTGTACGTGCCGGGCGGGCTCACCGCCTACCCGTCGTCCGTGGTCATGAACATCGTCCCGGCGCAGGTGGCGGGGGTGCCCGAGGTCGCGGTGGCCTCGCCGCCCCGGCCCGGGCACGGTGGCGCCCCGGCTCCGGCTGTGCTGGCCGCCGCCGCCCTGCTCGGCATCGAGGAGGTCCACGCCGCCGGGGGCGCGCAGGCCGTCGCCATGTTCGCGTACGGCACCGCCGACTGCCCCGCCGCCGACATCGTCACCGGCCCCGGCAATGTCTATGTGGCCGCTGCCAAGCGCCTGGTCCGGGGCACCGTCGGCACCGATGCCGAGGCTGGCCCCACCGAGGTCGCGGTCATCGCCGACCACACCGCGGACCCGGCCTTCGTCGCCGCCGACCTCCTCGCCCAGGCCGAACACGACCCACTCGCCGCCTGCCTGCTCATCACCACCGACCCGCACCTCGCCGACCGCACCGAGGAAGCGCTGGCCCCGCTGGTCGCCGCTGCGCCGCACCGCGACCGGATCCAGGCGGCACTGCGTGGGCAGTCCGCCTGTGTGCTGGTGGACGACACCGACGCGGCCCTGGCCGTGGCGGACGCCTGGGCACCGGAGCACCTGGAGATCCAGACGGCCGACGCGGCCGCGCTGGCGGGCCGGGTCCGCAACGCGGGCGCTGTCTTCGTGGGCCCCTACGCACCGGTCTCGCTCGGGGACTACCTCGCCGGCTCCAACCACGTCCTGCCGACCGGCGGCACCGCGCGCCACAGTGCGGGGCTGTCGGTCCTGTCGTTCCTGCGCCCCATGGCGGTGGTGGAGTGCTCGGCACGGGCACTGGCCGACGTGGCCCCCCACATCGACGCCCTCGGTGGCGCGGAGGACCTCCCCGCGCACGTCGCCGCGGTGCGGACCCGCGTGCCCGCGAGTGACACAGCTGACCAGGCGCTGTCCGGGGCGGTGGGCCAGTGACGCTCCCGTCGTGGCTCCCCATCCGGCCGGAGCTCGCCCGCCACCAGGCCTACGGCGCCCCGCAACTGGACGTCCCGGTCCGGCTCAACACCAACGAGAACCCTTACCCGCCGTCGGCGGCACTGGCCCGTTCCATCGCGGCCGCCCTCACCGAGCAGACCGCGTCGCTGAACCGCTACCCCGACCGCGACGCGACCGCGCTGCGCACCGACCTCGCCGGTTACCTCGGCCACGGGCTGACCGCCCGCCAGGTATGGGCGGCCAACGGCTCCAACGAGGTCATCCAGCAGCTGTGCCAGGCCTTCGGCGGTCCCGGCCGCACCGCACTTGGGTTCGAGCCGTCCTATGCCATGCACCCGCTCATCGCCATGGCCACCGCCACCGGCTGGGTTGGTGTGCCACGCGGCCCTGACTTCGCCCTGAGCGTCCAAGCGGCCATGACGGCCATCCGTGAGCACCAGCCTGACCTGGTGTTCCTCACCTCACCGAACAACCCGACCGGCACCGCCCTGCCACTGACTGTGGTGTCGGCCGTATGTGAGGCCGCTCCCGGGATGGTCGTGGTCGATGAGGCCTACGCCGAGTTCGCCCGCGACCCGGCCTCGACGGCGCTGACCCTGCTGCCCGGCTGGCCGCGCCTGGTGGTGACCAGGACAATGTCCAAGGCGTTCGCGCTGGCCGGGGCGCGGGTGGGGTACCTGGCCGCCGACGCCGCGGTGGTCGAAGCACTGCAGCTCGTCCGGCTGCCCTACCACCTGTCCGCCCTGACCCAGGCGGCCGCGCGGGCGGCACTGGCACACGCGCCGCAACTGCTCCCGGTGGTGGCGCAACTCCGCGCCGAGCGCGACAGCCTCGTCACCTGGCTGCGTGGGCTGGGCCTGACGGTCGCGGACTCCGACGCCAACTTCGTCCTGTTCGGCGAGTTCCCCGACGCCCACCAGGTGTGGGAGGACCTGCTCGCCCACGGCGTGCTCGTCCGGGAAGTCGGCCCGGCCGGGTGGCTGCGGGTGAGCATCGGGACGCCAGCCGAGATGTCGGCATTCCGTGAGGCGCTGCTGGTGGTCTTGGGCGAGCGTGAACTCACCGGGACAGCGGGGAAGCAGGGAAACCAATGAGCCGCACCGCCCACCTCACGCGGGAGACCGGGGAGACGAAGGTCGACATCGAGCTCGACCTCGACGGGTCGGGGACCGCCAACGTCAGCACCGGCGTGCCATTCTTCGACCACATGCTCAGCCAGCTGGCCAAGCACGGGCTGCTCGACCTCACCGTCACCGCCGACGGGGACACCGAGATCGACGCGCACCACACCGTGGAAGACACCGCGATCATGCTCGGCCAGGCGCTGCGCGAGGCCCTTGGCGACAAGTCGGGCATCACCCGGTTCGGCGACGCGGCCGTCCCCCTGGACGAGACCCTCGCCCGGGCGGCCGTGGACCTGTCGGGCAGGCCGTACCTGGTGCATGACGAGCCAGCCGGGATGGCGCCGCTGATCGGGAGCTATGACACCACGCTCACCCGGCACTTCTTCGAGTCCCTGACTGCCACGGCCGGCATCTGCCTGCACCTGAGCGTGACCGGCCGCAACCCGCACCACATTGTCGAGGCGCAGTTCAAGGCGGTGGCCCGGGCGCTGCGGGCCGCGGTGGCGCCGGACCCACGCAGTCACGGCGTGCCCAGCACCAAGGGCGTGCTATGAGCCATGCCCGTGAGGCCGGGCTGTGACAACCCGCCCCAAGGTCGTCGTGCTCGACTACGGCTCCGGGAACCTCCGCTCCGCCCAGCGAGCCCTGGCACGGGCCGGTGCCGACGCCGAGGTCAGCGCCGACTACGACATCGTCATGGCCGCTGACGGCTTGGTCGTGCCCGGGGTGGGCGCGTTCGCCGCGTGCATGGCCGGGCTCCGCTCGGTCCGCGGTGAGGAGGTCATCGACCGGCGGCTGGCGGGCGGCCGGCCGGTGCTCGGCATCTGTGTGGGCATGCAGGTGCTGTTCGAAGAGGGCGTAGAGCACGGCACACACACCCGAGGGTGTGGCCAGTGGCCCGGCACGGTCGAGCGGCTGAACGCGAAGATCCTCCCCCACATGGGGTGGAACACGGTCCAGGCCGCACCCGGGTCAACCCTGCTGGCAGGTATCGGGCCGGAGGAACGCTTCTACTTCGTCCACTCCTACGCCGCCCGTGCCCTGGCGTTCGGCCCCTCAAAACACCTGGCACCGCCGCTGCTCACCTGGGCCACGCACGGCGAGGCGTTCATTGCCGCAGTGGAGAACGGCCCCCTGACCGCGACCCAGTTCCACCCGGAGAAGTCGGGTGAGGCAGGCGCCGCGGTGCTCTCGAACTGGGTCGGGGGCCTGAGATGCTGATAACAGCAGCAGGCGCACGGCGCGGACTGACTGGGAGGACCGGGTGGCGGGAACTGGCTGGGAGGGCTGAGTGAGTCTCACGTTGCTGCCCGCGGTGGACGTGGCAGATGGGCAGGCAGTGCGGCTGGTGCAGGGTGTGGCCGGCACGGAGACCACCTATGGCGACCCGGTAACGGCCGCGCTCGCCTGGCAGGCGGCGGGGGCTGAGTGGGTCCACCTGGTCGACCTGGACGCGGCGTTCGGGCGCGGCTCGAACGCGCCGCTGCTCGCCAAGGTGGTCGGCCGCCTGGACATCGCGGTGGAACTCTCCGGGGGCATCCGCGACGACGTCTCCCTCAAAGCGGCGCTGGCCACGGGCTGCGCCCGGGTCAACATCGGCACCGCCGCCCTGGAACGGCCTGACTGGGTCCGTACCGCCATCGCCGAGCACGGCGACGCCATCGCCGTCGGGCTGGACGTGCGCGGCGACCGGCTCGCCGCCCGTGGCTGGACCACCGAGGGCGGCCTCCTGGAGGAGACCCTGACCAGGCTCGACGCCGATGGCTGCCCGCGGTTCGTGGTGACCGACGTCCGCCGCGACGGCATGCTCACCGGGCCAAACCTCGACCTGCTCCGCCGGGTGTGCGCCCTGACCACCAAGCCGGTCATCGCCAGCGGCGGCGTGTCCAGCCTGGACGACCTGCGTGCCATCGCCGGGCTGGCACCGCTGGGCGTGGAGGGCGCCATCGTCGGCAAGGCACTGTACGTGGGGGAGTTCACGCTGGGACAGGCACTCGCGGCGGTGGCCGGCGGGCTGGGGGAGGACGCCCCCGCATGACCTTGGCGGTCCGGGTCATTCCCTGTCTCGACGTGGACGCGGGCCGGGTGGTCAAGGGTGTCAACTTCACCCAGTTGCGCGACGCGGGCGACCCGGTGGAGCTGGCCGCGGCCTACGATGCCGAGGGCGCTGACGAGCTGGTGTTCCTGGACATCACCGCCTCCAGCGGAGGCCGTCAGACCACTTATGACGTGGTGGGCCGCACCGCCGAGCAGGTGTTCATCCCGCTCACCGTCGGCGGCGGAGTGCGCAGCACCGCCGACATGGACCGGCTGCTGCGCGCCGGGGCCGACAAGGTGTCACTGAACACGGCCGCTATCGCGCGCCCCGAGTTGCTGGCCGAGGCCGCGGACAGGTTCGGCTCCCAGTGCGTGGTGCTGTCAGTGGACGCGCGGCGCGCCCCCGGCTGCGCCTCGGGGTTCGAGGTGACCACCCACGGCGGCACCCGGGGCACCGGGTCCGACGCGGTCGAATGGGCCGCCCGTGCGGTCGGGCTCGGGGCGGGGGAGGTGCTGCTCAACTCGATGGACGCCGACGGCACCAAGGCAGGCTTCGACCTCGAGCTGATCCGGGCGGTGCGCGCCGCGGTGAGTGTGCCGGTGATCGCCAGCGGCGGCGCCGGAGAGCTCGCCCACTTCGCACCCGCCGTCGAAGCTGGCGCGGACGCGGTGCTCGCGGCAAGCGTGTTCCACTTCGGCACGCTGCGGATCGCCGATGTCAAAGCCGCGCTGCGGGCCGCGGCGTACCCGGTGCGTTAGGACGCGGTCCGTTAGGACGGGGCGGCTGCCAGCGCGGCACCGACGATGCCGGCGTCATTGTGCAGCGCGGCAGGGACCACGCGGGCATGCAGGCGGCCGGTCAGCAGCGGCACGAACTTGTCCGACTGCCTGCTGATGCCGCCGCCGATGATGAACAGGTCCGGGCACACCAGTGCTTCCAGGTGCGCGAGGTACTCATCCACCCGGCCCGCCCACTTGCCCCAGCTCAGGTCGTGCAGTGTCTTGGCCCGTTCCGACGCGCGCACCTCCGCGTCCTTACCGCGGATCTCGATGTGGCCGAACTCGGTGTTGGGGGCAAGAACCCCCTTGACGAACAGTGCGCTGCCGATCCCGGTGCCGAAGGTCAGCATGACCACGACCCCGCCCTCGCCTACGCCGGCGCCGAACTTCATCTCAGCGCAGCCGGCCGCGTCCGCGTCGTTGAGCACCACCACCGTGTGCAGGCCGGTCGCCTTGCTGAAGAGGTCCGGGCCATCCACCCCGACCCACTCCGGGTCCAGGTTGTGGGCCGTGCGGATCTCGCCGTTGCAGACCACACCTGGGAAAGTGATGCCCACCGGCCCTGACCAGCCGAAACCGGTCACGAGCCGACGTAGCACCGCCGCCACCGCGTCCGGTTTCGCCGGCTGCGGGGTGGGATACTTGACCCGCTCCTGGGTCAGCTTCCCGGCGATGACGTCAACCGGCGCGCCCTTGATGCCAGTTCCGCCGATGTCGATACCGAGCACGTCCACCGCACACCCTCCGTCCGACCCGCCCACTCCGGGGGCAACCGGTGTATGTCTACACCCGCCAGCTTGCCTGACGCAGCAGGCTGACGTCTGAGTCACTGCCGTCCAGCCGGACCCTGGCCACCGCCCTGCGGCCCATGGCCCACAACATCAGTTCGGCCGGGTGGCCGGTGACGGTGACCACGGGGGTCCTCGCTTTGACAGTAATCCTCACCTGGCGCCGGCCCGGGATCGACGGCAGGTCGTCCCGGACGAGCTCGACCCCGACCGCGACCCGGCGCAGGTTGAGCCTGGCGAGCCGCAGCCGCTGCCACAGCACTTCGGTCTCGCCCGGGCCCAGGTCACGTGGGTCCCAGCCGCCCGCCGCCCGGCGGACGTCCTCGTGGTGGGTGAAGAACTCCACCAGGTTCAGCTTCTCCTCCATGCCCGGGATGCGGAACGGCGATATGCGCGGCGGACCGGTCCGGACCAGGTCCACCAGCCGCGGGTATGCAGTGGTGGCGGCGAGGTACGTCAGCACCCGCTCCGTGTGGGTTGCCAGCGGGCCGCCGAGTATGCCCACCGCGGCGTCCGGCCGGCGCTCCCGCAACACCAGGTGCGCCGCCAGGTGCCGCGTCTGCCAGCCTTCGCACAGGGTGGGTGCTTCCGGGCCGCTCGTCTCCAGAAGCCTGTACAAGGCGGCACGTTCGTCGCGGGCGTAGCTCATCCGGAGATCGTACGCTGCCGCGCAAGCCCTGTGGCTCCCTAGGATCGTGGTATGCCACAGGGAGGGATGGCCCAATGACTCAAGGGGCGGGCGGCGAGACGCGTGAGGCGTCGCGGCTGGATCCGGCGGTCGCGGCCCGGCTCAAGCGGGACGCGGCCGGGCTGGTCGCCGCGATCGCCCAGCAGTACGACACCGGTGAGGTGCTCATGCTCGGCTGGATGGACGACGAGGCGCTGCATCGCACGCTCACCACGGGGCGCTGCACCTACTGGTCGCGCAGCCGCCAGGAGTACTGGGTGAAGGGAGAGACCTCCGGCCATGTCCAGCGCGTGGTCTCGGTGGCGCTGGACTGCGACGGGGACGCGGTGCTGGTGAAGGTCGACCAGACCGACGGTGCCTGCCACACCGGGGACCGCACGTGTTTTGACGCCGGCCCGCTGGCCCTGGCCGGGAGCGGTCCATGACCGCGGGCCGCCAGTACGCCGTGACCCTCGCGGTGGGCGTGGCTGGGTCCGCGCTGGTGCTGCTCAGCCTGCGGCAGGGCTGGGCGCGGGTCGTGACCGGAGGGCCGGCCCCGCTGCCGTCTACCCCGGTCCAGGTCAGCGGGCAGGCGCTCGTCCCGCTGGTGGGTGCCCTCGCGCTGGCCTCGCTGGCCGGGCTGGCCGCGGTCCTGGCCACCAGCCGGGGGGTGCGCCGCGCCGTAGGTGTCGCGCTGATGGTGTTCGGGGTGGCCATGGCTGTCGCCCTGTGCCTGCCGCTGCGGCCTTCCGACGTCCGTGCCGCCGCCGTCGGCGCCGGGACGGTGCAGGGCGGGTCGGCCACGGCCGGCGCTGGGGGCGGCGATGGCTTGCCCGCGGGTGCCGCGCTGGCGGGCAGGGCCGCCGGGCACGTGGCCATGGTAGGTGCCGCGTGGCGGCCACTCGCGGTGGCAGGCGCCCTGCTCGTGGTGGCCGCCGGGCTGGCCGTGGCTTGGCGTGGCGGCCAGTGGGCGGTGATGTCCAGCAGGTACAGCCGCGACACACACCCCACGCAGGTGGCGGGTTCCGCTGGCCTCTGGGACGCTCTGAGCATGGGCGTGGACCCGACCGAGCCGTCCGCGGCCCCCAACGGACCGGGTACGACCGGGGTGAGCCGGGAATAACCGGGACAGACGCGGGGAGAGTCGCTATTGCCCCGGGCCTGGTGGGGCACGAGCCAGGCGTTCGGAGGCGAGCGGGACCAGCAGCGCCAGCCTGTCCTGTGAGGTGGCCAATGCGTGGATCTGGGTGGGGTGGTCAGCTGCGCGGGCGGCTGGCCGGCCGCCGCACGGCCTCGAACACCATGGTCCGGCTGGTCACCCGGCTGGTCACGGCCCAGGCGTTCATGGCGGCAGCGGTCGGGCTGCTGTTCAGCCGGCGCCACCTGGCGTCCGTGCTGATCACCTTGGCGCTGGTGGCCGCGTGCTGTGTACTCGCACTCATGGTCCGCACCGGTGCCCGCGCTTCCTGGGTCGCGGCGACCGGGTGGGAGTCGGCGTTCTTCGTCTTCGGGCTGTCCCGTTTCCTGGCCGCCCGTTACGTGGGGGGCACCCTGTTCGCACTGGTGATCACCGTCACGTTGCTGCACCCCGGAGTGGTCCGGGCCTACGGCGTGGTACCCGCCCGCCTGGGCGGGGACCACGCCGAAGAACCGCTGGGCGACGGGGTCGGCGACACGCTGCATGGGCGTGCCGCAGGCTGACGGCACGCCGGGATGGTGGCCCGGGCAGGGAGGGTGCGTGGGCCGCGGCGCAGTGGCCTCGCTACGATCAGGTCGCAAAGGCAACCAGCCGGTATGGCAACCAGCCCACAAGGCATCGAACCCGAGGGATGACGGAACCTGGGTGAGCGTCCTCAACGAGATCCTTGACGGTGTCCGTGCCGACCTTGCGGCCCGGCAGGAGCACACGCCACTGGACCAGCTCAAAGACAGGGCGGGGCAGGCCGCCTCACCGCGCGATGCGGCCGGTGTGCTGAAAGGCCAGGACGTAGCCGTCATCGCCGAGGTCAAGCGGGCCAGCCCGTCCGCTGGCACCATGGCCGCGATATCCGACCCTGCGGCACTGGCCCGCGACTATGAGGCAGGCGGCGCCAGCATCATCAGCGTCCTCACCGAGCCGCGCTACTTCGGCGGCAGCCTGGAGGACCTGGCGTGTGTACGGGAAGCGGTCAACGTGCCCGTCCTGCGCAAGGACTTCGTGGTGAGCTCCTACCAGCTCTGGGAGGCCCGCGCCCACGGTGCGGACATGGTGCTGCTGATCGTGGCGGCGCTGGAGCAGAACGCACTGGTCTCGCTGGTGGAACGGGCAGTGTCCATCGGCCTGGTGCCGCTGGTCGAGGTGCACACCGAAGACGAGGTCGAGCGCGCTGTCGACGCCGGTGCGAAGGTGGTCGGTGTCAACGCGCGTAACCTCGACACCCTGGAGGTCGACCGGACAGTGTTCGCGCGACTGGCCCCACTCATCCCGGACAGCATCCTCAAGGTCGCCGAGTCAGGGGTCCGCGGGCCACGGGACCTCTTCGCCTATGCCGCCGCGGGTGCTGACGCGGTGCTGGTAGGGGAGAGCCTGGTCACCGGCAAGGATCCCCGCTCCGCCGTGGCCGACCTGGTCACCGCGGGCTCACACCCCGCGCTGCGGGGCGACCGGTGACCGCGGTGACAGCCGGGACCGCAGCTGCCCCGGTACCCGACGGCACCGGGCACTTCGGCGTCTACGGCGGCAGGTTCGCCCCGGAGGCGCTCACCGCCGCCCTCGACGAGCTGGAACTCGCCTACCGCTCCGCCCTGGACGACCCGGCGTTCCAGGCGACCTACGGCGGCCTCCTGGACAACTACGCTGGCAGGCCCACCCGGCTCACACTGGCACGCCGCTTCTCCGACGTAGCGGGCGCCACCGTGTACCTCAAGCGTGAGGACCTCGCGCACACCGGGTCCCACAAGATCAACAATGTGCTTGGGCAGGCGCTGCTCACCCAGCGGATGGGCAAGACCCGCATCATCGCGGAGACCGGGGCCGGCCAGCACGGGGTCGCCACGGCGACCGCCGCTGCCCTGCTCGGGCTGGACTGCGTCGTCTACATGGGGGAGGAGGACACCCAGCGCCAGTCCCTCAATGTCGCCCGGATGCAGATGCTGGGTGCCGAAGTGGTCCCCGTCCGCCTTGGCAGCCGGACCCTGAAGGACGCCATCAATGAGGCGTTCCGTGACTGGGTGGCCAGCGTGGCCAACACCCACTACTGCATCGGCTCGGTGATGGGGCCACACCCGTTCCCGGTCATGGTCCGGGACTTCCAGCGGGTGATCGGCGTGGAAGCACGCCAGCAGGTGCTGGCGGCGACCGGGCGGCTGCCGGACGCGGTCATCGCCTGCGTGGGGGGCGGGTCCAATGCCATTGGCGCGTTCCACGCGTTCATCGGTGACGAGCAGGTGCGCCTGGTCGGGTGCGAGGCAGGGGGTGACGGAGTGGACACCAGCCGGCACGCCGCCACCCTGGTGGCCGGGTCGGTCGGCGTGATCCACGGCATGCGCACCTACCTGCTGCAAGACGACGAAGGCCAGACACTGCCGACCCACTCGGTGTCCGCGGGCCTGGACTACCCCGGGGTCGGCCCCGAGCACACGTGGCTGAAGGAGACCGGCCGGGCCTCCTACCGGGCCATCACCGACACCCAGGCGATGGGTGCGTTCAGCCTGCTGTGCCGTACCGAGGGGATCATCCCGGCCATCGAGTCGTCCCACGCGCTCGCGGGTGCCCTGCAGGTCGCGCGGGAACTCGGCCCCGACGCCACCATCGTGGTGAACCTGTCCGGGCGCGGTGACAAGGACGTCGGCATCGCCGGCCAGTGGTTCGGGCACCTGGACGCCGAGGGGAGCAGCCGGTGACAACCGTGGCCGAAGCCTTTGCCACTGCCGGCGGGCAGGGCCGCGCCGCACTGGTCGGCTACCTGCCAGCCGGGTTCCCATCCGTGGACGGTGCGGTCACCGCGCTGCGTGCCATGGTGCGTGCCGGGGCCGACGTAGTGGAACTGGGGCTGCCCTATTCCGACCCGCTGATCGACGGTCCGGTCATCCAGACGGCCGTCCACCAGGCCCTGACCCGCGGAACCCACGTGCGGGACGTGCTGGAGACCGTGGCGGCCGTCGCGGCCGAGGGCGTGCCCGTGCTGGTCATGACCTATTGGAACCCGGTTGACCGCTACGGGGTGGACGCGTTCGCGCGTGACCTCGCCGCCGCGGGAGGCAGTGGGCTGATCACGCCGGACCTGCTCCCGGAAGAGGCGGGGCCGTGGCTGGACGCCGCCGCTAAGCATGGGCTCGACCCGGTGTTCCTGGTCGCGCCCAGTTCCA
>DASYYE010000275.1:0-22240 GCA_035946955.1 Streptosporangiaceae bacterium
CCGCTCGTGGAGCTCTGCCAGACGGGAAAGGTCAAGACCTACATCGACCGCCGCTATCCACTGAAGGAAGTGCCCGAGGCACTGCGGTACCTCGGCGGTGGGCACGTCAATGGCAAGGTCATCATCAAGGTCGATTAGCTGACCAGGAAGGAGGCCCCCGTGATGTCACCGGGGGTGGCGGACAACGCCCAGGAGCCGGCGGTGATACCAGAGTCCCTGGCCGACCTGCTGGAGCGGCCGCTGTACGCGCACCTGGCCACGGTCCGGCCTGACGGGACTCCACAGGTGAACCCGACCTGGTTCCGGTTCGACGGCGAGTATGTGTGGCTGACCGCCACGACCCGCCGCCAGAAGCACCGGAACTGGCAGGCCCAGCCCGCCGTCGCGCTGTCGGTCACGGACCCTGACCAGCCGTCCCGCTACCTGGAGGTCCGTGGCCTGGTCGAGCAGATCATCCCCGACCCCGAGGGAACGGAGTTCGTCCGCCTGGCGCAGCGTTACGGCATGCCCCAGGGGCCGCCGCCGGACGCGGCGTACCGCATTGCCGTGGCGGTCCGGCCCGTGCACACGACGACGCAGTGACCACACCCGGCGGTTGCCGGGCGGGCCAGGAATTCCAGGTGACCCGCTGAGCTGCGCACGGCAAGATCGGCGGCATGACGGTGCGGTTCATCCCCGGGCTGGAGCTGGCAGGCGAGTACTACGCCGAGGTGGTCGGCCCCCTGCTGGACCAGGCCTACCCGGGTTTGCCGTACTCGGCGGGGCTGCTGGGGTGGGGTTCGGAGGTGCTCGGCTTCGACAGCCAGCGCTCCACCGACCACAACTGGGGCCCGCGACTGCAGGTCTTCCTGCCGGCCGGCCCCGGCCCTGACCCCGGCGAGGTCACCGCCCTGCTCGCCAGGCAGCTCCCGGAGACGTTCCGCGGCTACCCCACCGTCTTCCCCAGCAGCCAGGACCCAGCCGCCGCCGCCCGTCACTGGGTCGAGGTCACCCACCTGCGGCCCTGGCTGCAGGCCCAGCTCGGGTTCGACGCCACACAACCCGTCAGCACCGCGGACTGGCTTGCCACGCCCACGCAGCGGCTGGCCGAGGTCACCGCCGGGGCGGTGTTCCACGACGGCCTGGGCGAACTGGCCCAGGTCCGGGCGCGCCTGGCCTGGTACCCACATGACGTCTGGCGGTATGTCCTGGCCTGCCAGTGGCAGCGCATCGCGCAGGAAGAGGCCTTCCCCGGCCGGTGCAGCGAGGCGGGCGACGAGCTAGGGTCAGCCGTCGTCGCCGCGCGGCTGGCACGCGACCTGATGCGGCTGTGCCTGCTGATGGCGCGGCATTACCCGCCCTACAGCAAGTGGCTCGGCACCGCGCTCGCTCACCTGCCCGAGGCTGCGGAACTCGCACCCTCGCTGCACACGGCAGTGACGGCGACGGACTGGCAGGCCCGGGAGCACCACCTGTGCCAGGCCTATGAGATGGCCGCCACGCTGCACAACCAGCTCGGCCTCACGCCGCGCGTGGCACCACACACCCGGCCCTTCCACGACCGGCCCTACCAGGTGCTCGACGCTGGCAGGTTCGTGGCGGCGCTGCGGGCGGCCATCGACGACCCGCAGGTCCGGCAGCTGCCGGCGGCCGGCGCCATCGACCAGTTCATCGACAGCACCGACGCCCTGGGCGACGCCCAGCTGCGGCGGGCACTCCAGAGAATGAACTCTTCATTACTGATAGGAATAAAGGCCAGAACATATTGAGAACGTAATGTGACTCCCTTGCGGAATCAATCCGTGTTCCAACGGACCGTGCGGTAACTATCGGAAAACCGCCAAATCGTCAATAAAGTGTGAAGCTCCAAGAAACGTTCTCATAGACCGCCGGTCTGCCTTCGGAGTCTCCGTAGCATTGAACCCGCCAGACACCTCGGCCTGTGAAGTGCTCTGGCCCGGAGCGGGGGCCCGGGTACTGGAAAGACCGTGCCATGACCACGGTAACGGGGATGCTTTGCCAGGACACGGTGCCCCGGCACACCGTGCCTGGCGGCACGCTGGCATGCCCAGGTTATTACGGGCCACCCGCCGCAAGCTGGTTGGGCAGCATAAGCCTTGGGGGCGCCAGAAAGGCGCAGCGGAAACGAATGTGGAGGGCTACAGCGTGACCGAGGCGCAGAGGCCAGAGCCGGACGGGCTTTGGGACGACAATTGGCGCGCGTCCGCGCTGGACCGGGCGGGGGATGGCCGCCGCAACGAATTGCGGAACGCGGCCGCAAGCAAAGCACCGGCCGGCCACGGTGACACCATCACCGCACCATATGCGGGTCCGTCGCGCCGCGACCCACGGGACGTACCCGAGATGCCGCAGTACCGGCCCCGCCCCGAACCGCGAGACCTGCTGCAGGCACCGCAGTACCAGCCACGCCGCCAGGCACCAGGCGAGTTCAGGGGCAGTGCTGTCTCGGTCCCACGCCCGTCGCCCTACCCGGGCGCCAGGGCGCAGGGGGCTCCCCAGGCGGCGTATATGGCGCCCGAAACACACCAGACGACCTATGTGGGTACGGCCGTCCCGGCACGGCATTCGCGTGGCAGCGGGGCCATGGAGCCGGTGCCACGCCAGGAAGGCCGCCAGGCCGCAGCACCGCCAATGCCACGTCAAGCGGGCCGCCAGGCCGCAGCACCGCCAATGCCACGTCAAGCGGGCCGCCATGTCACAGCCCTGCCAGCCGCCCGGCGGGAGAGCGAGCGCACGCCGCAGCGTGTCCGCGGCATGAACGCCGCGCTGGGCACCGGCGACGCTGGCGTGGGTGAACTCCAGCCCGCGCGGCCGCCGGTCCGCCCACTCCAGCTCGCCCTCGCCTGCCTGGTCGCCGTGGTGGGAGTCACCGGTGCGGTGCTGACATACCTGCACGTCGCCGCAAGCCCGGTTGTCTTCGCCGGGGCGGTGACCCCAGCCCATTCGTACCCGCTCAACTTCACCACCACCGGGACGCTCGCTGCCGTGGAAGTCCGGGCCGGCCAGCAGGTCACCCGGGGGCAGGTGCTGGCGACCGAGAACACGGGCACAGCGAGGGCCAGGCTGGCGAGCGCACGCGCCACGATCCGGGCCAGCCAGGCGCAACTGGCCGCCGACCGGGCCGCTGGCGCCCCGGCAGCCGTCATCGCCGCGGTCCAGGCACGGCTGGCGACCGCACGCGCTCAGCTCCTCACGTTCGAGGGGGCGGTCACTGCCGCCACCCTGCACGCGCCGGTCGCGGGGACTGTCCAGGCCGTGGCCGGAGCGCCGGGGACTCCAGTGGGACCAGCAGGGCTGCGCGGCGCCGGCAGCAGCCCGGCACCGGTCGTGGCCCTTGTGTCCGGCCCGCTGACCGTGACCGCCACCCCACCATCGGCTGACGTGGCGCGTCTGCACCCCGGGGAGCGGGTGACACTCACCATCACCGGCATCTCACAGTCCGTACTGGGTAGCGTCAGTAAGGTCACTGCGAAAACAGGCCAGCAGGGCAACACGGTGGGTTACCGCGTCGTGATCACCATCGTCCGGCCCGCCGTGCACCTGGTGCCGGGTGCCACGGTGACCATCGCCCTAGGCTGAGGGGGCTCGATGGCTGTCACACCACGGCGCTGGCTCCCCATCCCCGTGGCTGGTGTCCTCCTCATCCTCGTGAGCGCATGTGCGGGCGGCAGCCCAAGCCCTCGTCACACCCGGACCGGCAGTCCCGGGCCGGTGGCGCTCAGCCCCGGCAGCGCACCGGCCACCGGGCCCGCGTCGGCGCCGGCCGGCACCTGTCACCCCGGAGTGAACGGCGCCGAGTCGTGGATCATGGGCGGCAGCGAGCTCGGCTCGCTGCAGGCGGCCGCTCCGGCAGCGGTACGGCGTGCCGTCAACACCGCGGACCTGCTCGTCCCCGGGGGAGCCAGGGACTCGAGCCGGGTAGGGCAGACGGTCGCGGACTTCAAGAGCTATGTCGGCCTGGAACAGGCGATCACGCGCAGGATGATCCCATCGACGACGCACTGGGTTATGTATGACAACGAGAGCTGGCCGCAGACGCCCGCCAATGAGCAGCGTGACCCGCAGCGGTACGAGACCCTGTTCGCCAGACTGGCCCACAAGCACAGCCTGAAGGTGATCCTCGCCCCAGCCCAGGACCTGGTCCCGGGGTTCTCCCGGACCGTGTTCCGCTCCGGCCACGCTCTCTGGCAGCACTACGTGGACCTGCACTTCGCGGCGTTCTCCGCACGGGTGGCTGACATCTACGAGATCCAGGCGCAGCCGTACGAGTTCGGCCCGTACCGGCAGAGCGGAACCTACCTGCAGTTCGTCCGGGCCGCCGTGGCGCAGGCGAAAGCCGCCAACCCGCGGGTCCAGGTCTTCGCCGGGCTGTCCACGGCACGGGTGAGCACCGCCGCACAGCTGACCCAGGACTTCCACGCTGCCGCTGGGCTGGTCAGCGGCTTCTGGCTCAACATCCCGCACCATTTCAAGGCCAATGCACCGGCCATGGCGGGCCAGTTCCTCGACAGTCTCCCCACGGGCATCGGGGCCAAGGCCCGCGCCTGTGCCCAGGCCTAGAGGCAGACCCTGAGAGGCTGACATGGTCAACTACCATGCATTAGCTCTGCTTGCCCTCGATGCGGTGGTGCTCGGCTACCTCATCGTCGCGCCGTTGTCGCGCCACTACGACGACTCAGACCGAGGCTCCGGGGCCGTGGTGGACCTGCCGCCGTTCGGCCGGCCGTCCCTGCCCAGGGTGGGCTCGTTCCTGGCCGTGGGAGTGGCGGTCGGCGCGGTCATCGCCGCCCTGCACCACCCCGGCGTCTCCCAGCTCTACCGTGGCGCGCTCATGCGGCTGCTGCACTGGCTGGTCAACGACCCGGCCGCGGTCTCGGCGTACGCGGGCCACATCGTGCCGCTGGTGCCCGCCGCATTCGTGGGGTACCTGGTGACCGCGGCGTTCGTGCTGCCAGCCACCTGGGGCAGACGGCTGATGATCCTGGCGCACGCGCCGTTGTTCGTGGCGACCTCCCTGGTCACAGACGGCGTGCTCGGGATGCTCACCACCGCCGGGCACGTGGTCCTCTGGCCGCCCGCGCTGGTGAGCATGTTCCTGCAGTACCTGGTCGGCTACATGACGGTGCTGCGGCTGTTCTTCACCAGCAACCGGCTGCCCCGGCTGACGCCGGTGCCACGGCTGCGCCGGGGCGACTGGCCCGACAATGTGGTGCTTGTGTGCTGCCTGCTCGGCGCGGCCGGGCTGGTGTTCTGTGTGGCGACCATCCTGTACCGCACCAGCGGCTCGGACCCCGTCGTGGGCTTCGTGGTCGGCATCCCCGTTCAGTTCGCCACCATCGATGTGCTGGCCATCCTGCTCATCATGGTCGGGCGGGCCGAGCAGCGGCTGCCCCAGCCCGGGCCGCACCGGCCCCCGCTGGAGGTGATCATCCCGGCGTACAACGAGTCCGTCGTCATCGAGCGGATGCTGTGGTCCATCGACCGGGCCGCTGGCAACTACGGCGGGCCGGTGAAGGTGATCATGGTCGACGACGGGTCCACCGATGACACCAAGGACCTCGCCGAGGCGGTGATGGCCTCCTACCGCCACGCCACCGGCGTGGTGCTGGAGGGTAAGCACGGCGGCAAGTCCAAGGCGCTCAACCTGGCACTGTCGCACTGCGAGGCGGAGTTCGTGTACCGGCTGGACGCCGACTGCGCGATCGACCCGAACGCGTTCGTCTACTCCATCGCGGACTTCCTCGCCGACCCCAGGGTCGGGCTCGTCGGCGCGATGCACATGCCCAAGGAGCCGTATGGCACGTGGCTGGACCGGATGCGGGCGTTCGAGCTGTTCTACTCGTTCGGGTTCCTGCGGGTGGCGCAGTCGCAGGTCGACATGGTCCCGTGTATCCCGGGGAGCTTCTGCGCGTTCCGGCGCACCGCGGGCCTGGCCATCGGCGGGTTCGTCCACGGCATGATGGGTGAGGACACCGACTTCAGCTGCGGCATCGCCCGGCTCGGGTACCGGGCCTTCATCGACACCCGGGTGATCAGCTACGAAGACGTGCCGACCACGGTCAAGCAACTGCGGGTGCAGCGCTTCCGGTGGGGCATTGGAGGCCGCCTGGTGTACACGCGGTTCGTGCCGTTCAACCGCGACGTGGGTGCGCCGGGGCCGCGGTTCTGGTTCCAGATGACCAAGGGGGCGGCCTCGCACATGCTCGCGCCCGCGCACGCGTTCCTGTGGCTGCTGAGCCTGCAGTACGCGCTGACCCAGCCCAGCCCACACCACAACATCGCGCGGTGGCTGGGGGTGCTCGTGCTGGCGCAGGCCCTTGCGCTGGTCCCGAAGTTCCTGGTCCTCGCCTACTACCGGCGCCTGCGCCTGCTCCCCTGGGCCGTGCTGTGGGTGCCGTACGAACTGCTCAAGCGGTTCTTCCTGCTGGAGGCGCTGCTGGCGTTCGGCATGCGGCCGGTCAAGCCGCCCATGCCCATCCGGGGCGTGCTCCCGGAGTGGGGTGCCCTGTTCCGCCCACGCCGGGCCGTGCAGGAAGCCGACGCCTGAACCCCTTCCATGATCATGAAGACTTTTCAGTCACTATGACTGAAACTCCTACAGGATCATGGGAGAACTTCCACGGTCTGGATGTCTAGGCGGTATAGGGCGCCCCAGATGCTCACCTGCCTGCCCACCGCTGGGCTGCGGCGCAGGCGGTCGAGGTCTTCGGTGATGGCATCGAGTGGGCTGGTGATCGGCCTGAAGTCGATGTCGATGCCGGTCCTGGCGGCCAGTTCCTCGTTGCTGAACTGCTGCAGGCGGCAGTCGGTGTGGTGCACCACCCCGACCTCCGTCACGTCGAGAACCTGGGTGCACAGGGCCAGGCTGCGCTCAACGTCGTCAGTGACCCGGCCCCCGCCGTTGCGCAGGACAAAGGTCTCGGATGCACGGTGCCCGAGGATCCCAGTGACGTCCACGCGGGGGTCCATGCAGGTGAGGAGGGCCATCCTGGTGGGCGGTGGTGTTGCGGGCATGCGGCCTTCCCTTCGTCGACGTATCCGGCCGGCCTTCGGCCCGCAGGCGTCAGCGGCTACGTCCACTCCGGCCTGGCCAGGCTCTCACACGCGCTGGGACAAGCTGACGGGGCGCCGGCCATATCCCAGGCGACGCCCCGGCACTGCTAGTTTCGCTCGCCTCCCGGGGCGCCTGGAGGTGCCGCCTTCCCTCGTGGCTCCCACGCTCGCTGCGCTCGCTCCTCGCTCCTCAGCCCAGGCGGCACCGCGCCCCTCCGGCTCGCTCGCTGCAGGGGTTTAACTACCTGCCAATACCCGCGGAGGCCCCCGCACACCGCGCGTTCGCCGAACTCGCCCGCCGCCCGGTGGCAGGCACCTCGGGCGGCGGGGCTAGCAGCCCCTAACAGCGACGGTGAGCGGTCAACCGCCACACCAGGAACACCGCGAGTGCGACCCAGACCCACGTCGAGAACCCCCAGAAGAACAGGGTGTGCAGCATGCCCTGCACGACACTGGCCACCACAAGCACGGCGAGCACCAGCACCAGCACCCGGATGAGCCGGGAGAACCCGGACGGCCTGCCCTGGCGCCAGTCACGTCGCCGCAGGGCGGCGGGCGGCGGGCCCGGTGGCGGGTCCTTGGGCGGCAGGTCGGCGAGTAGCGGACGCAGGTCTGACTGGGTCTTGGCGTTCATCGCCTGCTCGACCCGCTCGGTGAACTCCGTGTGGTCCAGGCGTCCATCCGCATAGTGCTCGGCCAGGCGGTCGGCCACCTCGGACCGTTCCGCGTCCGAGACGCGCAGGTCGGCCTGGGGGTAGACGGAACGGATGCGGGATGCGGCCTTGGCTGTCCAGGGCGAGCCCCACGACGCTGACATGTTGGTACGACCTCCTTGGTCAGGTATCCGGGACTTGGTCACCGGGCCGGTGTGTCCGGCGGCACGTCGGCGGGTGAGGGGTGATGGGGCTGGATGAACTGGCCCGCGATCGACTGCTCCGCGCCCTCTTCGGGAATGAGCAGCCAGCCAGCGAGGTAGACGGGGATGGCAGCGCCGCCCATGACGGCGAACACGGCCAGGACGATGCGCACGATCGTGACGTCCACACCGACGTAGCGGGCTACGCCGCTGGCCACCCCGCCCAGCATCCGGTCGTCCAGCGGACGGTACAGAGACTGCGCCCGGGGCTGGCCCGCGGGCTCGGAACTGTTTGTTGTGCTCATGGCTCCCAGCCTGCCTTTACCTACGCGGGCGGCCAATCGGGAAGACCCCCTATTCGACCCTGAAGCCACCCTCAGGAGATCAGGGCTGTCCCTGATGGCCGTGTACTGGCTTTCGGCATGACAATGGAGCTGTGCACGACCACTGGCCGCACGGGCGGCGTCACTGGTGGGCCCCGGAGTGCGGGCCGTTGCGCCGCAAGCCGGAGGGCGCGCTGGCCGGCGGGGTGGCGGCCGGGGTCGCGGCGCGGACAGGGTTCGACGTTGGCGCCGTGCGGGTGGCGTTCGTCATCACCTCTCTCGCGTTTGGCTTTGGGGCGGCCGCCTACGTCCTGGCCTGGCTGTTGCTGCCCGCCGAGGGTGAGAACACCACCATCGCGAGCAGGGCCATGTCCGACCGGCGGGGCATCACGCTCGCCAGCGGCCTGGCGTCGCTGCTGATCACGCTGTTCGTCATCGCGTCGCTGCTGGGCGCTGGCTGGCTCAGCTCAGCAGCCTGGCAGATCGTCATCAGCGGGACCGGCCTGGTGCTGGTCCTGCGCAATGCCACAGCGGGTGAGCAGGCGGCGGTCCGACGGCTGGCCGAGCCGCTGGCGAGTGTGGCTGAGGGCGCCCGGCGCTCCCCGACGCTGGCGCGCCTGGCCGTAGCGGGCGTGCTGCTGGTCGGCGGCCTGGCCCTGCTGCTGTCCGGGCACCAGAGACTGTCCCTGCTGCGGCCACTGGGTGGCACTGCCCTGGTGGTGGCCGGGATCGTGCTGGTGTTTGGCCCCTGGTGGCTGCGCATCCTGCGTGACCTCGGGGTGGAGCGCCAGGCCCGGGCCCGGGCGGAAGAACGGGCCGACATGGCCGCGCGGGTGCACGACTCGGTGCTGCAGACCCTTGCGATGATCCAGCGCCGCGCGGACGACCCACAGCGGGTCATCCAGCTGGCCCGCGCCCAGGAGCGGGAGCTGCGTTCCTGGCTGTTCGACGGCAGGGCCCCCGGTTCGGTGGATGACGGCGAGACGTTCGCCGCCGGGATCCGGGCGATCCAGCAGGAGGTCGAGGCGCAGTACGGGATCGCGGTGGAGGCGGTCACCGTCGGAGACTGTGAGGTGGACGATGATCTGGCCGCGCTGCTGGCAGCGGCACGCGAGGCGACCGTCAATGCGGGGAAGTGGTCCGGGGCGCAGGTGGTCTCGGTCTTCGCCGAGGTGGAGGCCGCCGCGGTGTCGGTGTTCGTGCGCGACCGCGGTAAGGGGTTCGACCCGGCGGACGTCCCCCGTGACCGGAAAGGGCTGGCCGAGTCGGTCCATGCCAGGATGACGCGGCGGGGTGGTGCCGTGACCGTGCACAGCGTCCAGGGCGAGGGCACTGAGGTGTCCCTGACGATGCCCCGCGCCGCAGGGGAACGGCAGCCGAGCAAGCTGTGAACGCGCCCGCCAGCCCCGTGAACCCTGCCGCCCAGGGCAGGCCCACCACCCCCGCCGCCCAGGGCAGGCCCGCCACCCCCGCCGCCCAGGGACGGCCGCCCACCAACCCCGCCGCCCAGGGACGGCCACGGGTGGTCATCGTGGACGACCATGGCCTGTTCCGGTCCGGGGTCAGGTCCGAGCTCGGCGGTGCTGTCGAAGTCGCCGGGGAGGCCGACGACGTGGGCCCGGCGATCGAGGTGATCGCGAAGCTGGTACCCGACGTGGTGCTGCTGGATGTGCACCTGCCCGGCGGCGGCGGGCAGGCGGTGGTCACGGCGACAAAGGTCACGCACCCGCAGGTACGGTTCCTCGCGCTGTCAGCGTCTGACGCTCCCGAAGACGTCATCGCGGTCATCCGGGCAGGCGCGCGGGGTTATGTGACCAAGACGATCTCCGGGCCGGAACTCGTGGCCGCGGTGCAGCGGGTGGCAGCAGGTGACGCGGTCTTCTCACCGCGGCTGGCCGGGTTCGTGCTCGACGCGTTCGCGGCGATGGCCGGTGCTGGCGGTGAGCAGCGCCCGTCGTTCGACCCTGAGCTGGACCAGCTCACGGGACGGGAGCGGGAGGTGCTCCGGCTCATCGCGCGTGGCTACACCTACAAGGAGATCGCGCGGGAGCTGGTCATCTCCATCAAGACCGTGGAGACCCACGTCTCGTCGGTGCTGCGCAAGCTCCAGCTCTCCACCCGCCACCAGCTCACCCGCTGGGCAGCCGAGCGCCGCCTGACCTGATGCGCTGACCTGATGCGCCTGACCCGACCGGCCTGCGTGGTTAGTTGCTGTTATCACGCTGGGTCTTGACCAAAGGTCCGGGTCGTGCCTGAATTATGGTCAATTTCTCACATCACCCAACAAGATCGACCAGAACTGACCATCATCGAGCAAGGGCACACTATGAGCAAGATCGCGCACGGTAGCCCACAATGGTGGGTACGCTCTTTCCCCCTCGCCATAACCGCCCTACTGACGATCCTGGGGATGCTGGCCCTTGTACCCACATCGTCCGCATACGCCCAGGCCTCGACCACGGTCACAGTCAACGGCACCCAAGGGGGCCGGGTCTTCGACGGGATCGGCGCGATCAGCGGCGGCGGTGGCAACACGGCCCTGCTCACCAGCTACCCACCCGCCCAGCAGCAGGCGATCCTTGACTACCTGTTCAAGCCCGGCTACGGGGCGGCCCTGCAGGTCCTCAAGGTGGAGATCGGCAGCGACACCAACTCCACCGACGGCTCCGAGTCGAGCATCGAGCACACCCAGGGCAGCATCGACTGCAACTCTGGCTACGAGTGGTGGCTCATGGAGCAGGCCCAGGCCCGCAACCCCGCGATCAAGTTCTACGGGCTGGCGTGGGGCGCGCCCGGCTGGGTGGGCAGCACGTTCTGGACCACGAACACCATCAACTACATCGTCGCCTGGCTCAACTGCGCCAAGTCCCACGGGCTGACCATCAGCTACCTGGGGGGCTGGAACGAGCACGGCTTCCAGACGTCCTGGTACGAGCAGCTCCGCTCCGCGCTCAACTCCGCGGGGTACTCCGGCGTCCAGGTCGTCGCCGCGGACAGCGTCGGCTGGAGCGTGGCGTCGAGCATGGCCAGTGACCAGGTCTTCAACAACGCCGTGCAGGTGGTGGGTGTGCACTACCCCTGCGGCTACCTGTCGTCGGAGACCTCCTGCCCGTCGACCTCCACCGCGGTGGGCCTGAACAAGCCGTTGTGGGCGAGCGAGAACGGCTCGCAGGACTACAACAACGGCGCGGGGGCAATGGCCCGCGCCGACAACCGGGACTACATCGACGGCCGGATGACCGCGACCCTCAACTGGCCGCTCGTTGCGGCCATCTACACCAATATGAAGTTCGACACGGACGGCCTGGTGCTGGCCAACCAGCCGTGGTCCGGGGCGTACACAGTCGGCAAGCAGACATGGGTCACGGCGCAGACCACCCAGTTCGCCCAGCCGGGCTGGTCCTACATCGACTCGGCCAGCGGCTACCTGCAGGGCAACCGGTCCGACGGCAGCTACGTGACGCTGAAGTCGCCTGACCACTCCGACTGGAGTTCGGTCATCGAGACCATGGACGCGACCGCGGCACAGACCGTCACCTACAACGTCACCGGTGGCCTGTCGACAGGCGCCGTCCACGTGTGGAGCACCGACGTCAGCTCCACCAACCCAGCCACCTGGTTCGTCCACTCCCAAGACATCACGCCGAACAACGGCAGCTTCTCGCTGACAGTGCAGCCCGGTTTCGTGTACTCGGTCACCACCACGACCGGCCAGGGCAAGGGCACCGCGGTCAGCCCGTCGCCAGGCCCCCTGAGCCTGCCCTACTCGGACAGCTTCAGCAGCGACCCGGTGGACGTCCAGCCGCGGTACTTCACCCAGCAGCAAGGCTCGTTCCAGGTCGAGCCGTGCACCGGCGGCCGGACGGGCAACTGCCTCACCCAGCAGACACTCCAGCAGCCAATCTTGTGGACCGCCAACTCCAACCCCTACACCATGGGCGGCAACCTGGGCTGGACCAACTACACCGTCTCCGCCGACGCACTGCTCGAACAGGCGGGTTCGGCGCAGGTGATCGGACGCGTCGGCGCACACCCCAGCGAGGCGCCCGCCGACGTCAACGACTACTACCTGCAAGTCTCCAACACCGGTGCATGGTCCATCGTGCGCAGCAGCACCTCACCCAGCCTGACCACACTGGCCAGCGGCACCGTGAGCGCCCCGGGCACCGGCACCTGGACCCACCTGTCGCTGACCCTCAACGGATCCTCGATCAGCGGGGCCATCAACGGCCACACCGTGGCCACCGTGTCCGACAGCGGCTACGCGGCGGGCATGGCCGGCCTCGGCACCGCCGGGTACACCGGCGCCCAGTTCGCCAACCTGTCGGTAACACCGGTCGGCTCGCAGGCTCCCACCGGCCCGATCGTCGCGGGTGACGACTCCTCGAAGTGTGTGGACGACCGGGGGTTCGGCACGGCCAACGGCACGGTCGTGGAGATGTGGGACTGCAACGGCGGCACGAACCAGCAGTGGACCATCGAGACCGACGGCACCATCCAGGTCTTCGGCAAGTGCCTGGACATCGTCGGCGGCGACACCGCCAACGGCACGCTGGTCGACCTGTGGACCTGCAACGGCGGCACCAACCAGCAATGGAAGGCCGCCAATGGCACGCTGGTCAACCCCGCATCGGGCAAGTGCCTGGACGACCCGGGCTTCAACACCGCCAATGGCACCCAGCTAGACATCTGGACCTGCAATGGCGGCACCAACCAGCAGTGGACCCTCCCCTGAGACACCGCTCGCCCGACCGAACTCGCTCCACTGAAAGGGCCGTTCACGCCCCCTGAAAGGAAAGATGCCGTGCACAAACGCTTGGTGGTGGCGCTTGCCACCGTGACGCTCGGGCTGAGCGCGGCGGCCGTGCCAGCGCTGACACTTGCCGGGCCAGCATCAGCGGCCCAGCAGGGCACCCCGGCGGTCTCGGGTTCCCGGCACAACGCGTTCGTCAGTCACCGCGACGCGCTCATCCGGGAGCAGCGCCTGTACGGGTACCTGCCACGACCGCCCATGCCACCGGGCCTGGCGAACCGGCCAGGCACGCCTGCCGCACCACCCGCCGCCAGCGTTGGGGACGGCCGGACACCGGTGGCCGGTCCCACGTGGGCCGGGGTCCGCGACACCCGGTACGCGCCGGGTGACCCGACCGACGCGGTCGGCCCATCGAGCTACATAGCGATGGTCAACACGATGATGGCCATCTACAGCAGGTCCGGGACGCTGGTCACCTCCGCCTCGGCGAACGTCCTCACCCCCGGCGTCAGCGCGAACGACCTGGCCGACCCCCAGGTGATGTGGGATCCCGCCACCAACCGCTTCTACTACTCGATGATCGATGTGCCTGCTGGCAAGATCGAACTCGGGTTCTCCAAGAGCGCCAACCCGACGTCGATCCCGGGCAGCTTCTGCGACTACCTCATGGACTTCGGGTATGGCGCTGCCCTGCCGGACTACCAGAAACTGGGTTCGACCACACATGACCTGCTGATCGGTGCCAACGTCTTCCCCAACGACCCCAACGCCGCCATCCACGCCGATGTGGCGTGGATGTCCAAGCCAGCAGGCACGGGCACGATCACGACCTGCCCGGCCCAGTCCAGCTTCAAGACCGGCAAGGAAACCAACCTGCTCGACCACAGCCTCGCCGGGCAGGGCTGGACTCCGATACCGGCGCAGCAGGCCGACCCGTCCACTACCGGCTGGGTGGTGGCTGAGCCGATCGACCCGGGCATCGACTCAAAGGGAATCATTGACCTGTACAAGGCGACCGAGAACGCCGACGGCACGGTGAGCATCCAGAAGACGGCCACCACGGTCACCGTGCCGTTCTACGACGACCCGAGCACGGTCCCGGCCGAGCAGGCGGGCACCTCGGACACCCTCGACCCGCTGGACTCGCGGTTCACCCACGCCGTGTCGGCGACCGACCCGGACCACGGCGGGGCGATGGCGGTGTGGACCGCGCACACCGTCCTCGACGGCAGCGCCACGAGTGGTACCAGCGAGGTTCGCTGGTATGAGATCAACGTCGCCGGGCACAGCGTCTTCCAGTCCGGGACCATCACCAATCCCGGCGGCTGGGCGTTCAACGGCGTGGTCTCGCCCGACCGTACGGTCAACGTGAGTGGGGCGGCGCACGGTGGCGACATGGTGCTCAACTTCAACACCTCCTCGGCGAGCCAGCCGGTGGCGGTGGACATGGTCTCGAAGATAGGCAGCCAGCCGGTGTCTGGCGTCGTGAAGCTGTTCACCTCACCAGGACCCGACCAGGGCCTTGACTGTGTAGCGCTCGGGGGCGCCTGCCGGTGGGGCGACTACGCGGGTGCGGTCCCTGACCCAGCGGCAAGCCTGACCGCCGCTACCGGCCGGGTCTGGCTGAGCCAGATGACCAGCACCGGCGGCGGAGTCAGCAGCACCAAGGGCGAGTGGTCGACCTTCGACTGGGCCGCCACCCCGTAATGCCGGGAGCGTGTACCTGACCACCGCTCACTGAGGTGAGGAACCGGGTGCGCGGCAGTATCCGCCGCGCACCCGTCCTGCGGGGCCACGCCATCCGTCCCTCATGTGCGCCAGCGGGCACGGTTGAAAGCGCTTTCACTCAACCCTTGACCCCCGGTGGAGTCCCATGCCTGAATATGTTCAATCTCCCCCATAGCCATACAAGATCAGCCAGGATCCCCCACGATTCGCCACAAGGTGGTGCCATGAGCATGAACGCGCAAGGCGGCCCGCAACGGCCGCGATGGACACGTTCCCTACTCCTCGGAGTCACCGCCATCCTCACCATTGTGAGCGGCTTGGCCCTGGCACCGGCCCAGTTAGCGACCGCTCAGGCCACGACCACCATCACAGTCAACGGCGCCCAGGGGGGCCGGGTCTTCAACGGGATCGGCGCCATCAGCGGCGGCGGCGGCAACACGGTCCTGCTCACCAGCTACCCCCCGGCGCAGCAGCAGGCGATCCTCGACTACCTGTTCAAGCCGGACTACGGGGCATCGCTGGACATCCTCAAGGTGGAGATCGGCGGGGACACCAACTCCACCGACGGGTCGGAGTCCAGCATCGAGCACGCGGCAGGCAGTGTCGACTGCAGCTCGGGCTACGAGTGGTGGCTGATGGAGCAGGCCAAAGCACTCAACCCGGCGATCAAGCTCTATGGGCTGGCCTGGGGCGCGCCTGGTTGGGTCGGAAACACGTTCTGGACGACCAACACGATCAACTACCTGGTCTCCTGGCTCAACTGCGCCAAGTCCCACGGCCTGACCATCAACTACCTCGGTGGCTGGAACGAGCGCGGCTACGTCGCCTCCTGGTACGTGGCGCTGCGCCAGGCACTCAACACCGCCGGGTTCACCACCACCAAGGTTGTCGCGGCGGACAGCGACTGGACCGTCGCCAATGCCATGGCGACCAACGCGGGCTTCCGCAAGGCGGTCGCGATCGTGGGGGCGCACTATCCCTGCACCGGCGGCGACGGTGGCCCCGAGACCACCTGTGACTCCACCACCACCGCGGCCGGCCTCGGCAAGCCGCTGTGGGCCAGCGAGAACGGCTCCCAGGACTACAACACGGGGGCCGTGGCCATGGCCCGCGCCGACAACCGCGACTACATCGACGGCAAGATGACGTCCACCATCAACTGGCCGATCATCGCGAGCGTCTACCCGAGCCTGCCCTATGCCACCGACGGGCTCGCAGTGGCCGACCAGCCGTGGTCAGGGGCGTACTCGGTCGGCGAGCAGGCCTGGGTCACCGCCCAGACCACGCAGTTCGTCCACCCAGGCTGGACCTACATCGACTCGGCCAGCGGCTACCTGCAGGGCAACCGCAGCGACGGCAGCTACGTCACGTTGAAGTCCCCCAACGGGAAGGACTGGAGTTCCGTCATCGAGACCATGGACGCCACCGCACCACAAGACGTCACCTACAACGTCAGTGGCGGCCTGTCGACCGGCACTGTCCACGTCTGGAGCACCAACGTCGACTCCACCAGCCCGTCGGCCTGGTTCGTGCACTCCACCGACATCACCCCCAGCAATGGCAGCTTCTCGCTGACGTTGCAGCCCGGGTACGTGTACTCGGTCACCACCACGACCGGCCAGCACAAGGGCACCGCGGCCAGCCCGGCCCAGGGCTGGCTGCCACTCCCCTACTCCGACAGCTTCAGCACGGACACCGTGGGCCAGCAGCCCCCCTACTTCGCACAGCAGCAGGGCTCGTTCCAGGTCGAGCCGTGCGCCGGCGGCCGGGCCGGGAACTGCCTCACCCAGCAGGCACCCCAGCTTCCCGTCGAGTGGGACAACGGCGGCAACCCCTACACCATCGGCGGTGGCCTGGGCTGGACGAACTACACCGTCTCCGCCGACGCCCTGCTGGAACAACCCGGCGCGGTCCAGCTCATGGGACGCGTCGGCCAGCAGCAAGCCTTCAACCCAGCCGACATCAACTGCTACTACCTCCAGGTATCAGACACCGGAGCATGGTCGGTCGTGCGCAACAGCACGTCGGGCCAGCTCACCACGCTGGCCAGCGGGACGGTCAGCGCGCTGGGCACTGGCACCTGGCACAGGCTGTCCATGACCTTCAACGGCAACTCGATCAGCGCCGCCATCGACGGGACCACCGTCGCGGCCGTCACCGACACGAGCTACGTGGCCGGGATGGCCGGGCTGGGCGTGGACGGCTACCAGACGGACCAGTTCAGCAACCTGTCGGTGACCCCGGCGGGCTCGCAGACCAACACCGGCCCGGTCATCGCGGGCGACGCCACGTCCTCGTGTGTGGACGACCGGGGGTCCGGCACGACGGACGGCACCATCGTGGAGATGTGGACCTGCAACAGCGGCGCCAACCAGCAGTGGACCATCGAGGGCAACGGCACCATCCAGGTGTTCGGCAAGTGCCTGGACATCGTGGGCGGCGGCACCGCCAACGGCACGCTGGTGGACCTGTGGACCTGCAACAGTGGCGCGAACCAGCAGTGGGTGGCGGCGAACGGGACACTGGTGAACCCGGTGTCCGGTCAGTGCCTCGACGACCCCGGCTTCAACACGGGCAACGGCACCCAGCTCGACATCTGGGCCTGCAACGGCGGCACCAACCAGCAATGGGCGCTGCCCTAAACCGCGAGCCGAAGGGCCGCCCCGCCGCCTGGACTGACGAGCGACAAGCGAGCGAAGCGAGCGCGGGAGCGAGGAGGGAAGGCGGCGGTCACTGGCGGCCCGGAGGCGAGCGGGACTAGCACAGCTGTCCCTGCCCGGCCGTAGAGTATCCGCGTGACCGCCACCGCTGCCGCTCCCCAAGCCAGCGAGGCAACCCAGGTGCTGAACCGGGTGTTCGGTTACCCGTCGTTCCGCGGCAGCCAGGAAGAGGTCATCGAGCACGTGGTCGCGGGCAACGACGCGCTGGTGCTGATGCCGACCGGTGGTGGCAAGTCGCTGTGCTACCAGATCCCGTCGCTGGTGCGTAAGGGCACCGGCGTGGTCGTCTCGCCGCTGATCGCCCTGATGCAGGACCAGGTGCGCGCCGTGGCCGACCTCGGCGTGCGGGCGGGCTTCCTCAACTCCACCCAGGACTTCGAGGAGCGGCGCCAGACCGAGACCGCGTTCCTCGCGGGCGAACTGGACCTGCTCTACCTGGCACCGGAGCGGCTGCGTGGGGAGTCCACGCTCCGGTTGCTCGACCGCGGCACGATCGCGCTGTTCGCGGTGGACGAGGCGCACTGCGTGTCCCAGTGGGGACACGACTTCCGGCCCGACTACCTGGCCCTGTCGGACCTGCGCGAACGCTGGCCTGATGTCCCTCTCATCGCCTTGACCGCGACCGCCACCCAGGCCACACGCGCCGAGATCGCCACGCGGCTCCACCTGACGCAAGCCCGGCACTTCGTCGCGAGTTTCGACCGCCCCAACATCACCTACCGCATCGCGGTGAAGGACGAGCCACAGCGGCAACTGCTAGGACTCATCCGGGGTGAACACGACGGTGACGCGGGCATCGTCTACTGCCTCACCCGCAACTCGGTCGAGCGCACCACCGAGTTCCTGACAGCCAACGGGATCACCGCACTCCCCTACCACGCAGGCCTGGACAACCGCACCCGCGCCACCAACCAGTCGCGCTTCCTGCGCGAGGACGGCATGGTCATGGTCGCGACGATCGCGTTCGGCATGGGCATCGACAAGCCGGACGTGCGTTTCGTCGCCCACCTCGACATGCCGAAGTCGGTGGAGGGTTACTACCAGGAGACCGGCCGCGCCGGCCGGGACGGCCTGGCCTCCACCGCCTGGCTGGCCTACGGCTTGGCCGACGTGGTGGGCCAGCGCAAACTGATCGACTCCTCAGACGGCGACCAGGCCCACCGCCGCAGGCAGACCATGCACCTCGACGCCATGCTCGCACTGTGTGAGAGCGCCGGGTGCCGCCGGGCCCAGCTGCTCGGCTACTTCGGCGAGACGGCTGCCGAGTGCGGCAACTGCGACAACTGCGCGTCGCCGCCGAAGACCTGGGACGGCACGGTCGCTGCGCAGAAACTGCTGTCGGCCGTGTACCGGCTGGACCGTGAGCGGGGCCAGAAGTTCGGCGCCGGTCACGTGATCGATATCCTGCTCGGCCGCGCCACCCCCCGGGTCACGCAGCACCACCATGACACGCTGACGGTGTTCGGCGTCGGTGCCGAGATGCGCGAGGCCCAGTGGCGTGCGGTGGTCCGGCAACTGCTGGCCAACGGCCTGCTCGGAGTGGAAGGCGACTACGGCACCCTCGTCCTCACCCCCCGCAGCAGCAGCGTGCTCCGCAAGGAGCGCGAGGTCATGCTCCGCCACGACCCCGACAAGGCTGCCCGGCCGCCGAAGCCAGCCAAGGCCCGCAAGGCAGAGGCGGCGGTCTCCCTGACCGAGCAGGACACTGGCCTGTTCGAGCGGCTGCGGGCCTGGCGCGCGGCCACGGCCAAGGAACAGGGCGTCCCGGCCTACGTGGTCTTCCACGACGCGACCCTGCGCGAGATCGCGACCATCCGCCCGAGCAGCCTGGATGAGTTGAGCCAGGTCACCGGCGTCGGCCAAGCCAAACTCACCAAATACGGCGACCAGATCCTCGCCGCCCTCGCCGAACAGCCCAAATGATCACCACGTCCATGATCGATGTGCGCAGCCGGACAAAAGATTCTCCTCAGCGGCACATCGATCATGGACGCGATGCCGTTTTCGGGGTGCTCAGGCCTTGACGATGCGGATGTTCCGCCGGCATAGCACCCTCAGGTCCTGAGGGCGGGCCGGCGTCAGCCAGCCAGCTGCCGGGCGACCAGCGCGATGCCCCGCCCCCAGCTGGTCAGCTGCCCCGCAGGCAGGAACGACGCCCCGCCCATGGTGTGGTCCACCATCGGGGTGGCCAGGAAACGCTCCCGGCCCTGCGGGTCGATGAAGAAGACCAGCGACGAATGGATGACGTCGGCGTTGCGGCTCGGCGCGTGCACGGCCACCCCGTAAGCCCGCCACACCGCCCGCAGTGCTGGGTAAGTCCCCGTGAAGAAGTGCCATGAAGGGATCGTGTCGAGCCGCTGCTCACGTGAGAAGGCCGCCACATCCGCCACCCGCAGGTGGTACTGGTTGACGTTCACCGCCGCGAACACCACCCGCGATGCCAGGCTGCCCAGGTCACGGTAGGCGGACATGAACTCCTGCGACACGATTGGGCAGATGTCGGTGCAGTGCGGGTCCATGAACTCCAGCACCACCACCCGGCCCCGCAGCCCAGCCATCGACATCGTGTGCCCCGCCTGGTCAGTCAATGTGAACTCAGGCGCCGCCGAAGCCGGGACCGGTGACAGTTCCATCAGGTTGGCCAGCGATGTCGGGATACCCGCTGGGATCCCCGACGGCCGCAGCGCCGAGCCCCACGGCTGACTGACACTGGCACGTGCTACCAGCGACATCGCCAGAGCCGCCACGGCCAGGCCAGCCACAACAGCAGAGGCCACAACCAGGACCGGGCCCCGCCGCAACAACGACCATCGCCCCACACCGCAAGACTAGCCTCACCAAACCCTGGCGGAGCGTCCCTGTGTGAGCCTTGGACCAGACGGTCACCACCCTTCCCCCCAGGGACGCTGACAAGCCGCTCAGGACTTGACGATGTGAATGATCAGCCCGCAAGCTAACGCGACGTGAGCAAGCATCCGTTAACCAGGCGGCCCGTGTGGCCTGCCGTGTGCACGATCCTCACCAGGTACGCGACGGCCTGGACCTACCTGGTCGCGGCCACCGCGGGGCAGGTCTTCTACGAGCTCCTGCCGCGTGGGGACCGCGGGGAACTGGTGGCGTGGGCCAGCACCAATGTGCACAACCTGGTGCACGACCCGCTCGGCTGCCTGGTCGCGTCAGCGTTCCTGCCCAGCGGCAACTCCCCGACCTGGCCGCTGCTGACCGCATTGGCACTCTTCGGCGCCACCCACGTACTCGGGAACTGGCGCACCGCCTTGGTCTGCGCGACCGGCCACGTGGCCGGCACCTACGTCAGCGAGGGCATCGTCGACTACCGCATCCTGCACGGCACCCTGCCAGCAGCCGACAGGTACATCGTCGACGTCGGGCCGTCATACGTGGTCGTCGCCGCACTGGTGGTGGCGCTGCTGTTCGGTGGCTGGCTCATCCGCGCCGCGGCTGCGCTCGACCTCGCACTACTGGTGTTCGCCGGCCAGATCCTCGCCGGGCTCAGCAAGCTCCACGTCGCAGCCGTCGGGCATGTCACGTCCATGACCACGGCCGCGCTGCTCGGCGGCTGGCTCGGCTGGCGGCAGCGGCGTGGCCAGCCCGCCGACCTGGCCCCACGCACCGAAGCCGGCCCCGTGACCTGACCGCCCAGGCGGCACCGGGTCAGCGGCCGGTGTGGGCCATGTGGAGCAGGGTGTGCAGGTCGCGCGCGGCCTCCAGCGCCGATGTCCCCGCGAGCAGGACGACGACCGCGCACACGGCAACCAGGAGGGCGCGCTGACGTGGCGGCGGCGTGAGCAATGCGGCGACCCGGCGGGGCACCGGCCCGGCCCAGGCCACCGACACCCGGCGGGGCACCGGCCCGGCCCAGCTCAGCGACATTCGGCGGGGCAGCGAGCCCGTCCTCGCCCCAGACGCGTGGCGTGCCCGGGTTCTGACCATGCCGAGGGCGAGTGCTCCGGCTCGCTGGTGGCCCGTGGTTGCCAGCAGCGCCACGTGCCCAATCGTGGCCGCCACCAGGCGGCGGTCCCCGGTCTGCCGGGCGGCCTCCTCGTCGGCCCAGCGCTCCACTGTGTAGTCCACGGCGCGGGCCAGTGGGAGCAGCAGCGGGTTGGCGGCGGCGGCCAGGTGGGCCGCGATCGTGAACAGGTGGTGGTGCCCAGACAGGTGCGCCTGCTCGTGCGCGAGCAGTGCCGTGCGGCCGTCATCATCCAGTGTCTCGAGCAGCCGGCCGGAGACCACTATCCGGCCCGGCCCTCCCGGCAGGGCATACGCCTCGATGTGCGGGCCTGGGACCACTACGACGCGCGAGTCCCCGCCGAACAGCGACGCCCGGCGGTATGACTCGGCCAGTGCCCGTGCCCGCCCGCGCAATGCCACCACGACCGCGCCCGCGGTGCCGGTGAGCAGCACGGCAGCGACCACGCCGGTGACGGCGGAGGTCGGGTCACTGCGGCGGACCGCAGGCTGAGAGTAGTGACGCAGCGCGTCCAGGGCCGGCACCCGCGCCGCGGCCGCGGTCACCAGCAGTGCGAGCGCGGCTGTGCTGCACACGGCCAGCACCACCGTGGCCAGCGTGATCAGCCAGGTCGCCAAGCGCGGCTCCACCCGGGCGGCCAGCGGCCGCACGCCTACCGCCACCACGGCGGGCAGCAGCAGCGGCAGGTAGACGAGGAACCGCATGACCGGGTTACTCCCGTTCCATCCCCGGCCCCCCGCCGTCACCGGTCTCCGGCGCCAGCAGGCGGCGCAACATCCGGGCATCGTGGCCCGACAGCCCCGACACGAACCTGCTGAG
>DASYYE010000276.1:0-10206 GCA_035946955.1 Streptosporangiaceae bacterium
AGGGAGTTCAGGTGCGTGATGATCGCGATGACGTAGCGGCACTCACGGACAGCGTAATCAGGTGCTGGAACAAGCCGCATGGATCATTTTCATTCCAAACAACCGAACCGCCGCAAGGTGAGGTTTTATTCGAGCTGCTAAGGATCGCATTCCTAGCCAGCCTCACACGTGATGAGCAGCGCAGCACGAGATTTAGCATCATCTTCGGTTCAGAGTCAGAATGCGTCAAGATGGCGCCCGTGTTCCTTGAATTTGAAAACGCTCCAAAGTCTATCTGGCTTACAGAGCCTAAACCATATGACCCGGGTCAAATTCGTCGGCTAGCACCAGCGACAGACCCTGCTAGGGTTTTCATCGGGGTGGAGGTAGGTCCGGGGGGCGCTGGCCTGGGGATCTGGGGCCTCTTGGACATCGGCGGATCGTGGTCAGGTTTCCTGCGCCATGAGCGCGACGCGGGATTTGTACCGCCTGATCTACTGGCCGTGTCATCTTCTAAACCCGGTCAACTAACAGTCTCCCGGGGTGGTTGGGTCATCGCAGTCCTACGTCAAGGGCGCCAGACCGACGGCAGCGCGTCCAGCCCTCTGGAGCATGGACCAGTCGCTGATTTCTTCAAGCCTTCGCAGATCGCCTGCTACGCCGAGGTGTGTTCGCGCCTAAATTGTGACCGGTACGGCGACGGGAATGATGACTTCCCCGCTAGGTCATATCGGCACGTGATCGAGAGATTACTGTACCGCATAGAAGATCAGCATCATGGTGGAACCTTACTCCTTGTACCCGAATCGGCGATAGACACTTCATTGCGTGAGAGTGCGGCCATAAAGTATGGCATAAGCGACGACCGCCTTTGGGTCTATCTCGTTATGGAACTCGCGTATCACCAAGAGTACTTCGACTTGGATGCGCAGCTACGAGATAGGCCGATAGTTCACCGGCAGGACTACAGTGCGGTAAGCGTATTGGGATACCAGCGTGACGCGATTAAGTACAGGGTTGATGACGCACTTTCATTCGCCGCCTCACTAGCTGCCATTGACGGTGCTGTTGTTATGTCCGATCGCCTAGCTATCATCGGATATGGGGCGGAGATAACACTACGTGAGGACGACGTCACGTACATCCGATTGGCAGAAGACGTCTCAGGGGATAGGGGAGATCTAATTCCTATCGACTCATTCGGGACTCGGCACCGGTCGGCCTTTAGATTCTGTTGGAGGGTTCCAGATTCCCTCGCTTTCGTCCTGTCCATGGACGGAGGCGTACGTGCAGTCCGCAGGGTGGGCGATGATGTTGTGATGTGGACGGACGTACTCGTTCGACAGCCCCTAACTGAGAGTTTCGAATCGCAGTGAGCAGCTGAACCAGCTCTGGCGGTTGCAACTTCTCCCAGGCTCTAGGCTCGGCACCGGGCGTGATCATCTGGTCCGTTGTGTGCCCGATCGGGCGGGGAACGAAGGAGAATCACGGTCACTCTCGGACACGTCACATGCCCGCTAACCCGGGGTAGCCCTCGCTGGACGGCTGAGCCTACGATCTTTGCAAGCAAGCGATCTTTGCTGCCGCCGCGAACTAGGGCGGGTTGTAGCCAACCTTGAAGCCGAGACAGCGTGAAACGGGGCCGACGCACTGGAACGCTGTGAGATGGGCTGATGGATTCAGGTAGGTCAGAGGTGACAGGATGCGACAGCCTAGACGTCCAGGACGAGGGCCGACTTACTCATAACCCAGAGGTCGCAGGTTCAAATCCTGCCCCCGCTACCAGAAGTAGCAGGTCATCCCTGAAGGAGCGGGGCCGTGTCAAGGGGGAGTATCGGGCCCTTTGTTCCGGTTCTGGACGGGTTCTGGGCTGGCCAAATTGGGGCCGTCGCCGTTGGTGGCATGGGGCCTGGGGTGCCTGGTTTCCCGGTAGCTGCCATCTGGGAGTGAGCGGTCGGGCGGGGTCAAGGACCGGGTGGAGCCCGGCCGCGCAGCAAAGCCGCGAAGTTAAGGGTCTGGCGCGGTTGTCGAGGGTGTCTTGGCTGCCAGTGTGCTGAGGGCGTAGGTGCCGAAGCCGGTGCGGGTGAAGAAGCCCAGCCGTGCCCATTCGCCGAGCTGGGTGAGCATGTTCCGGGGTTTGACGCCCAGAAGGATGGCGAGTTCGTGGCCGCTCCAGTCACGTGGGGGCTGGCCGGTGATGATGGCGGTGATCTGTTCCCGGCGGGTGGGCGGCCGGGGCTGGCGGGGCTGGCGGGTTGTGCTGCGGTCGTGGTGGGTTCTGCCGGGCTTGAGGTCGACGGGCGGGGTGCAGACCGTGAAATACTTCCCCGGCGACTCGGGGCCACCCATGGCGTCTTGGACGGTGAACGGGAAGCCAGCGAAGGCCGGGTCCCCACCCAGGCTGCCGCTGAAGAGCGGGTCGATCCGCTGGGTCAAGTCGATGGTGCGGCTGCTGGCCCCGGTGCTGCTCTGAACCGGGACCGCGGGGGCGGCGTAGATCGTCGCGTGCGGGAAGCGGCGGACCAGCTCACCGTGCCACACCAGCACCGCCAGCTCGCCCACGGCGGCAGGGGCGTGGCTGCCGAGATCGCTGTCGGCGGGCCAGGCGGAGATGCTGGTGATATCCGGTAGCGGGTTGCCGGTGGCGTCCCGGCGGTCCCAGAACCGCGCGAAAAACGTGGCGGTGTGCAGGGCTGGCACGCCGCGCCACAGCAGCTCGCGGCTCAGCTCGTGATTTGCCCCAGCCAGGATCGCCTCTATCACAGCCGTGTCGGCGCCGAGCACGGTGATCGCCTCATCAGGGAACGACGACAGTCCCGGGATCAGCCACGGCAATGCGCCATCCCGGATGGTCTCAAAAAACGGCTGCGGGAAACTCGGGGTGAAGGCGAGCGGCTGCAGCGTGTCCCCACCCGCGGCACCGAGGTCCCCGAGATCCCCTGGCAGGGACAGTCGCTGGGTGACACTCTTGGGCACCGTGACCTGCGGGTCGATTCCGTCGCGGACCGCGTTGGCTAGGCCGGAAACATCCACCGGTGGTGGCGCGGGTGACGCGCCCGTGGGGATCACGGCGTTCAGGCGCGTTTGCGTGGCGGTCGCGACGGCGCGGGGTACGAGCGTACTGCCCGTACCCCCGTGCTAGCCAGCCTCTCACCGGAGAGGCCCGCGCCCGAGCAGGGCGCACAAGAACCAGGGTCCCGTTGCAGGAGGAGTCTGTCATCACGCGGACGGTCGTGACAGCGCCGGGGGGTGTTCGCGCCTGGTCATTTGGGCGAGTTGACCCAGGTTGTGGACTTCACGCTGGTGGATGCGGTGCTGGAGGAGACTGGGGCGCGGGAGAAGCGGCTGCGGCTGCTGCCGTCGCGGGTGGTGGTCTATTTCGTGCTCGCGCTGGCGTTGTTCGAGCAGTGTTCCTACCTGGTGGTGTGGGGCAAGCTGACAGCGGCGCTGGGCCCGCTTGCCCCGGCGTGCCCGGCTGCTTCGTCGCTGGCGCGGGCGACGCGGCGGCCACCCGGCCGGGCCTGGCCATGGAACGGATCAGCTTCACCGTCTTGCTCCAAGCCGCCACCGACCAAGTCACCACCGCCACCGGCTTGCTCCCAACCGAACCAGCCGCCCTGGTGAGACCGATCGGCCGCGCCGTCCTGGACAACCTGCTGCCCGCCAGACGCCGCCAGCGCGCCAAGGCCGCAGCCGCAAGAACCCGGCAAGCAAGTACGGGCCCAACGCCAGCCAGCACCCCCAGCAGGCACAGACCTACACCCTCAACATCCACATCCAGATCATGGAAACGGACTTGCACCCCGCCACCGTCAGTAAACGAAACGGTGTTTGACTGACAACTAGATGTGACGACCTGGACACCCTCTTGACCGCACTGCACATGGAGCCGGCGAACGGAGGATCCGCCCCGGTTGCCTCTCTGGCATCAGGCGCCGCACACTGTCTGGGCGGCCTGGCCAGTAGTTCGTCGTTGACTCATTTCGCTCGGCCCAGCCTCGGCTGACCCTCTGGTGGACCCGTCGCAAGCCTGTCCGCGGGAGACCGTACCCGCGCGTGACCGGGCATAGACAACGCTGACGGTCAGCAACTCGTTGGGGTCATGTCGGCGTGGGAGTTGAACCCGATGCGCGCGACCCGCGGTTTGTGCCTTGCATGTCCACTAATGCCGACGAAGATGCTGGTCAGGGCGCAGCCGGTTGTGTCCGAGGACCGATCGGCCCATTCCCCACCGAGCCCTCTGCCCGTTCGTACTGGACATATGTCCCATCCGATGGGTGTCGGTGGGTTCGGTACACGTTGCCGTAACTGCCCACCTGGATTCGGTCAGATGTCCGATGACTGGGGGGCCTGGCAAGCGCACTGTTGCAGGGCCAGTAGGCGCCGACAGCGCTGGTCGGGATCGCGCCGCACGTCAGCAGCAGGAGAAGGCAATTTGACCAAACAGCTTGTTCCGCGGATCGCCACGTTGGCAACCGCTGTGCCCGGCCTCAGCTTCGGTCAGTCCGAGATGTTCGGGAAGTTCTTCAGGCACCTGTTCGAGGGGGTGCCATCCGCCGAGCCGGTCTTCTGGAACTCCGTAATAGAGGGCGCCGTGACCGCCGACGCTGTGCCTGCCGATGCTGCCACCCCTGACACTGCCGTGACCGACCACGGCCTGTTCGGGCCGGGCTCGGTCACCTGGCGGATCATGAATGAGCCGGTGATGTGGGTGGGCGGGTTCCGCGCCCTCTACCTGCAGGCGCTGCACCCACGGGTGATGCACAGCACCTGGCAGAACACCGCGTTCACCGACCGGAAGAAGGCCTTCGGCCGGTTCCTGCGCACGATCGAGTTCGTCAGTGTCCGCACCTACGGGAGCACCGCCGACGCGCAGCGGGCCGGGCGGCGGGTCCGCAAGATCCACGCCTCGCTGCGCGGGACCGACCCCGACGGCACGACGTTCCGGCTGGACGAGCCTGAGTTGCTGCTCTGGGTGCACTGCGCCGAGGTCGGCTCCTATGTCGACATCGCCAGGCGCAGCGGCGTGCCGGTGTCAGCGGC
Source organism: Streptosporangiaceae bacterium (assembly GCA_035946955.1). Classification (GTDB taxonomy): domain Bacteria; phylum Actinomycetota; class Actinomycetes; order Streptosporangiales; family Streptosporangiaceae; genus DASYYE01. Next base: position 5,023 of record DASYYE010000276.1, read on the forward strand.
CGACCTGGACACGTTCGTGGCCGAGCAGCAGCGCAGCGCCGCGCTCGTCGGCCTTGATCCGGCCACTGTGCCCGGCTCACGCGCCGAGCTCGACGCCTATTTCGCGGACATGCGGCCCAGGCTGCGGGCCGGCCCGGAGGCAAGGCAGGCGCTGCTCACCTTGTACAACCCGCCGGTCCCGCACTCGCTGCTCCCGCTGCGGGTGGCGCTGCCGCCATTCAGCGTGCTCGCGTTCGCCACCCTGCCGCGCTGGGCGCGCCGGATGTACGGCATCCCGGGCACCCCGGCGACCGATCTGGCGGCCACCGCGGCGCTGGGCGCGGCCCGCCGCGCCTCCACCGGCCTGGCCGGCCGCCTGATCTGCGAGCCTGCGCTGCGCCGGATCTTCTCTGCGGCCTGGAGCTACAAGGACAGCCGGACCTGCGGCGTCACAGCCGCCGTCGCGTGAGGGACGCCGACGGCCGCCCGGGCCCGGAGAGCCGGTGATGGGCGCAGCCGCCGTGTTCGACCGGGCCGTCGGCTTCCGGCATGCCCGCCCTTCCCAACTGCCGCCCTGTGCCGTGCCAAAACTCACCGATGGCCACTGACCAGCAACTTTCGTCGGCTACGCGGCTCTGCAGTACTCGCTGATCAGCTCGGCTACGATCCGTACCCCCAAGTGCGGGTGTTGTCGGCAAATTGTCGGAGTTCTCGCCTCCGGGCTAGCCCCGGGGTTTGGGTTGGGTTGGTTGATGGTGGTCCAGGTCCAGGTGTGGCCGCCGTCGTGGGTGAAGTAGATCCGAGGGAGGTACGGGTCGTCTATGGTGGCGAATCCGAAGTGGCTGTTCACCATGGTGGCGGCGAGGCCTGCCCCGCCAGTGGCCCGGTAGGGCCTGGCCAGGCTGGGGCTGGTGTGCCAGGTGTGGCCGCCGTCCCGGGACAGGTGCACGTTGGCCCGTGCCCCGGATTCGGCGAGGATGCCGGGCGCGGTGGCCGACAGGTCGGTCATGTAGCCGGGGATGGCCGGGGGCCTGGTGACTTGCTGCCAGGACCGCCTGCCTGTGGTGGACAGATAGATCCACTTTGGCTGCCTGGGCCCTGGGGGCGCGCCGCCGGGCTGCCCAGCGCATCCCAGCGCCAGTTGTGGCCCCGCGGCGGCTAGGAACATGCCGAACATGCCGCAGTTACCGGGCCGTCCCGGCAGGTTCAGCGCGTGCCAGGGTGCCGATCCGTTGACCGACCCGGTGAGCAGTGCCGCATGCGGCAGGCCGGCCCGGGTGGGGTGGAGAGCGCCGACGTAGGCCTGGCCGCCGGAGATGGCGATGCTGCTGGTTGTCCCGCCGGCCGCGCCGGCGGTACCGGGCAACTGCCGGAAGGAGTCCGAGCCCACCCGGGCCGTGAACAGGTGGGAAGGGCAGACTGCCGTGGTGCCGCAGTGGGCCTTCTGGAAGACCGCGAGGATGTGGCCGCCACCGGCCGTCATCCGGGTGACTAGCAGGCCATGCGTGGCGATCCGGTGCCAGGTGGTGCCGCCGTCATGGGTGGCAAGCAGGCCAGGGCCATAGACCCAGCCGTCGGAGGCGTTGGCGAACAGGACGGTATCGACCCCGCCGGGGCGGCCGATCGCAGGGTTGGTGAAGACCACAGACCCGTAGACCGACAGCTGGGCGGGTGGCGCTGGGGCACGTACCCAGGTCCGGCCGCCGTTGGCCGTCTTGCGCATGAGCAGCGTCCGGCATCCGGCGGTGGGGGTGCACCGGGCCACCCCCAGCATCCAGCCCTGAGACGGGGAGACAAAGCTGACCGACAACGGGATGACTGGCGCACGGGCTGGCGCAACGGCAGCGTGTCCGGCAGCCGTTCCGGAAAGCACCGACGTGGCCGCGCTCGCCACCGCCGCCACCAGGACCAACTTGACATTCATGATGTCCCTCCAAGAAAAGGTGACCCACGTGCGCGGACGCAGCGCCCACCACACAAGCGCCACAGGCACCCTGCGCCCCGCTTTCGCTTTCTGCCTGCCCTTTCTCCCAAACGCCGACACCGTCCACGGTTGCACCCAAAAGGGCGCAACCGGTTCCTGGATGACCAGGGGTAACAACGCCAGGCCATAAGCAATCGGCATTAACAACGTCACAACCCACGGCTACGGGGTTTGAATTGCCGAGGCCTGTGGCTGTCTGTTCATAGTCGGCGCGCCTGCATGGTTCTGGACGGCGGCCGGCCTGCGCCGGGATGTATGAGGTTCTCGATGGCAGTGGCCTGACCGCCGCGGGAGGGCACAGCGTGAGAGGTTCGCGCACGGTTCCTACCAAGGGGATCGGCAGTCCGGGTTCGGCCAGTTCAGTCTGTGGGAAGCCGTCCCGCATCCGTCCCCGGTTCGTCCTCCAGCCGAACACCCAAAGTACGATGCATTCCGTCCTGTTTTGACAAGCAGCCGGTGCCGGCTCGCTACGAGTGAGAGCGGCAGGCCGATGGAGTTCCGGATCCTGGGCAACCTGGAGGTCCACGCCGAGGGATGCCGGCTGGCCGTGGGAGGGCCACGCGAGCAAAAGGTTCTGGCAGCGCTGCTGCTGGACGCGGGTCGGCTGGTGCCGTTGTCGCGGCTGGTGGACGTGGTGTGGGAGGACGATCCGCCGGCGACAGCGGCCAAGCAGGTCCGCAACGCGGTCTCCGCGCTGCGGCGGCTACTGACGGTCGGCGGGCCAGGGCCGGTGATCACCACCGAAGGCGCTGGTTACCGGCTGTCGCTGGGTGGGGCGGTACTGGATGCCCGGCTGTTCGAGACCCAGGCAGCGCAGGCGGCCGCTGCCGCGTCTGCAGGGCGCTCCGCTGAGGCCGCAGGGTTACTCCGGTCGGCTCTTGACCTGTGGCGCGGGCCTGCGCTGGCGGGCCTGTCCGGCCGCGCGGTCGAGGCAGCGGCCGAGGCGCTGGAGCGGCGGCGGCTGGCGGTGGCCGAAACCTACTGCGACCACCTGCTCGCGCTGGGGCGTGACCGCGAAGCGGCGGCCGAACTCGCCCCGCTGGTCGCCAGCCACCCGCTGCAGGAAAGGTCCGCCGCGCGGCTCATGGTGGCGCTGTACCGCGACGGCCAGCGAGCCGACGCGCTCGCCCTCTACCAGGACACGCGCAGGGTGCTGGCGGACGAGCTGGGGCTTGACCCCGGGCCGGAACTGCAAGAGCTGCACCAGCAGATCCTCACCGACAATCCCGCACTCACCCTGCCCCACCTGACTGAGAGGGATCCACAGGCCGCGGGCAGTCCCAGGCCGAGCGTGGTGCCGCGGCAGCTACCCGCAGGCGTCCCGCACTTCACTGGCCGGTCCAGCGAACTGAAATCACTCACGGCCCTGCTTGACCCAGGCGCTGACACTCCCAGCACGGTGGTGGTATCCGCCCTCGCGGGAACCGCCGGGGTTGGCAAGACCGCACTTGCGGTGCACTGGGCGCACCAGCGCGCCCATCGGTTCCCCGACGGGCAGCTCTACGTCAACCTGCACGGGTTCGGGCCCTCCGTGACGCCGCTCACCCCGACGCAGGCGATCCGCGGGTTCCTTGACGCACTCGCCGTGCCGCCGGAACGCATTCCCACCGACCTCGCCGCGCAGGCTGGGCTGTACCGCAGCCTGCTGGCAGGCAAGCGCATGCTTGTCTTGCTGGATAATGCGTGTGACGCCGCCCAGGTCCGCCCGCTGCTGCCGGGCTCACCGGGCTGCCTGGTCCTCGTGACCAGCCGCAGCCAGCTCACCGGCTTGGTCGCCGCTGAGGGCGCACACCTGTACTGCCTGGATGTGCTGGCCGAGGGTGAGGCCGGCCAGCTGCTGGCCGCGCGCATCGGGCATGACCGCGCTAGCGCGGAGCCAGCAGCGGTCACCGAACTGGCCAGGCTGTGCGCGGGCCTGCCGCTCGCACTGGCCATCACCGCGGCGCGGGCCGCCGCCCGCCCCAACATCCTCCTCGCCACCCTCGCCGCCGAGCTCCACGACGCCAGCGCCCGGCTCGACGTCCTGGACACCGACGACGCCGCGGCCAGCCTGCGGACCGTGTTCACCTGGTCCTACCAGCAGCTCACCCAGCCCGCTGCCCAGATGTTCCGGCTGCTCGGAGTCCACCCCGGCCCCAGCATCTCCCTGCCCGCCGCCGCCAGCCTGTGCGGCACCCCACGCGAGGCGGCACGGTCCGCGCTCGGGGAACTCACCTATGCGAATTTGCTGAACGAGCCGGTCAGCGGGCGGTTCACCTTCCACGACCTGCTGCGTGCCTACGCAGCCGAATGCGCCAGGGCCGAAGACAGCGTGGCTGAGCGTCATGCGGCCACCCGCCGGGTGCTTGACCACTACCTGCATACCGGCCGTGCAGCAAGGCTCCTCATGACCCCGACCCGCCCCTCCATCGCCGTCTCCCCGCCAGCCCTCGGGACCACGCCAGAAGACATGATCAATGAAGATCAAGCCTTCACCTGGTTCGAAGCTGAACACCAGGTGCTCCTCGCAACGACCGGCCTCGCCTCGGACAGCGGTCTTGACAGCCACGCCTGGCAGATCCCGTGGACCATGGAAGCATTTCTGAACTACCGGGGCTATTGGCAGAACTGGATGTCCACCCAGCGCTCCGCGCTCGCCGCCGCCCAGCGGCTTGGTGACCCCACCGCACTGGCCAGCGCACACACCGGCCTCGGCGGCGCCTGCCTGCGACTGCGCCAGTTCGATGACGCCCACGCGCACTTTGCCCAGGCCAGTGACTTCTACGAGCAAGCCGGTGACCGCCACGGCCAAGCCATGGTCCATATCCACCGCGGATCCGCCTACGGGCGCCAGCGCCAATGGCGAGATGCGCTCGGCCAAGCCATGCAAGGCCTGGAACTGTTCCGCGCCATGGGCCTGAAGGCTGGGCAGGCAATGGGCCTCAACGATGTCGGCTGGTGGCACGCTCAGCTCGGCGAATACGACCAGGCCCTAGCCTTGTGCCAGCAAGCCCTGGAACTTAACCGCGAACTGGGCAACCATCATGGAATAGCCGTCACACTGCACAGTGTCGGCTACATGCATCATCACCTTGGCCAATACGCCGAGGCTGCCGACTGCTACCGCTGCGCCCTGACCATCCTCCACCAGTCCGGTGCCCGCTACCGGCAGGCCACCGTGCTTGCCGACCTCGGCGAAACCCTTCACGCCGCAGCAAACTCCCAAGCCGCCCGCGAGGTGT